>NZ_JAGGQN010000024.1:0-11794 GCF_018613275.1 Bacillus sp. ISL-4 | reverse complement strand
GAAACTATACTAACTCCAATATTTCTATTTATACACGTTACTAATAGATCACATCTACATAAGTAGTGATTTACAACCTAAACATAATGCTATAATGAAGTATATCTCAAGTGCTCATAACAAATTAAAGTGTACCTTTTAATTTGTTATAAAATCATAATTTATTAACTTTTATAATAAGGATTCAATAATTTCAATCAATAGCCTTCAAAGTGAATAATAAAACTCTGTTTGGAACGTTAGATTTGTGTAAACAATCTATTGATTGTACGTATAAAATACAATAAGAGGCGGACTCAAATATAAAAGTTCCCGCCCCTTACAGTTTAAATGCACATTAAAAGATCATACAAAGTCTTTGGAAAGGTTCGTTTTTATACTTAATACATATCCAAATGCACCATAACTTTCACAGTTTTTTGCGGCTGCTATTGCTGCCTTGTTCAATGCTTCAGTGACATTATGATGTTGATGATAATGTACCAAAAACATGGAATGAAGGAATCACCTGCTCCCAGGGTGTCTATGACTTTAGCTTCCACAATAGGCTGCTTATACACTAGGTCATCTACTAAAAATAAAGCACCTTTTTCTCCTCTTGTAATTCCAATGATTTTAGTTCCTAAATTTTTTACGTAATGCATTAATTCAATACACTGTGAGTCGTTTAATTCACTTCCTGAAAAAAAAACCATAATCAAGATACAGGCAAACCTCTTTAAGATATGATTCTTCTTGTCGTGAAGAAAAATCAAAAGAAATAGATATTTTTTTCGATAGCATAGGTAAATCTTGTTCTATATGGCTATACAAGCTTGTATGCATAAGATCATGAGTTGAAATATAGTTAAGATCGTTATCATCAAAATTTAATTTTATTAGGCCTTGTACCCCTCCATTATTTGATCCGACAAAGGTGCGGTCGTTATCTTCGTTAAGAGAGATAACAGATTCCCCATTTGGTCCATATGCTTTTCTAATCCTAGAGATATCAACACCTTCAGCTTTTACGCTATTTACAATATGCTCAGCCGCTATATCGTTTCCGATAACTCCAATATATGAGCTTTGCTCCACCCCATACCTTTTACATAAAACAGCTATATTTAGAGCGTTTCCGCCTGGATAAATTTCACCACGGTCTTGATAATAATCAACTACATTATCCCCTACCCCTACTATCTTCATTTCCCTTCACCTCAACATTTCATCTAATAAGTAAGTAATTCCAATGAAAGTGAAAAATCTATTATTTAATTTAAAGTTATCTTACTTTTCCTAACTCTATAATCAAACTAAAAGACCCTTTTTATCTTCAAATTTATTTTCAGTATCAAACGGCATTTCTTGATATAGTACTCAAAAATTTTCTGATGCGTTCATTTCCATTCGTAGAATGAAAGAACCTTTCTGGTGGCGCATCTTGAACAATTACTCCCTGATCAATAAATATGACACGATCACCCACTTCACGAGCAAAGCCCATTTCATGTGTGACTACTGCCATTGTCATGCCCTCCAATGCTAATTCCTTCATTACTATAAGAACTTCACCAACTAATTCAGTTTATTTATCATAGAACTTTCTATAAATGATAATAGTCTGTAAAAAATTAAAATATAGGTGGTTACAATTTTTATATTCTAACGAGGTTAATGTTAAAATATCCATAAATAGATTAGTTTGATAGCGCTTTTAGGCTATCCATAAAAGTAAGCCCTGAATTTTTAGTAAAGGTCAAAGATAATTATATTGAATGTTAAAACAATGCTTCCTTACACAACAGTCATTAGGTTTAATTTCTTATTTATTCTTATAGATGGAAGCATTGAATCTACTTGAGGTCCTCCAAGCATTCTAAGACCACTTAAATTAAATAATGAATCAGGAAATTAAGCAGCATAACCTGATCCATTATTTCTTAAGTTAGGAGTTATCTTTTTTTATTAATTTCTGGTTTTGCTTTCAATTTATGTGTGCGTTTTAATTCATTTGTTAACCGGAAAAACTCGACCTTATTACGGTTTTTCAATGAGTCATCGATTTGTTTTTCAATTTGGGCTTTCCTGTAATCTTCAAGGGCTCTTTTTAGTACCATTTCAGCGATCACTTCAGGTTCCAGTAGCGTTTCAGGCAATTGCTTTTCCATAAGAAACTCCTATGGCGGCGCTCCTCGCCGCCACCATCTACTACGAAAATCTAAACTCAAAAATAGAGTCTAACCCATTAACCCCTTGACGATAATGGATGATAACAATACAACCAGGCTGAGCTTTTTTTGGTGGATCTTAAGGAAGATACCCTGTATAAGAAACTGGTTGTGACAGTATGGAAGAACCATTTAGTGTACTGCTAGTACGTATACAAAAATTTTTGTAACAAATCTCCTGTCATCTGTATTGTTAATCTTTTTTTGAGGTGATTCTCCTATGGAAGCAATGATTGAACGGTGTGCTGGCCTAGATGTACACCAAGAAACAGTAGTAGCCTGTGTATTATTTGGTCCATTAGATAAAAAGCCAAAAATCTCTATTGAAACGTTTTCGACTACAACAACAGGACTCTTGGCTTTAAGTGATTGGTTAACTACCCTTCAGGTATCCGATGTTGTGATGGAAAGTACCGGAGTCTACTGGAAACCAATATGGAATATACTCGAAGGATCTTTTCACCTTGTTCTGGCCAATGCCAGGCATGTAAAAAATGTTCCAGGGCGTAAAACTGATGTAAAAGATGCCGAATGGCTTGCCAAGCTTCTAAGATGCGGACTTATTGAAAGCAATTTTGTCCCACCAGAGGATATTCGTGATTTACGAGATCTTACTCGTTATCGAAAAAAATTGATTCATCATCGCACATCAGAGCAGAATCGCATTCACAAAATTCTTCAAGATGCTAATATCAAGCTAACATCCGTTCTATCAGACATTTTTGGTGTATCGGGACGCCGTATACTTGAAGCCATTCTAAATGGTGAAAAAATAGAGACCGATGGTCTTCGAAAAATGGTGGATTGGCGAACAAAAGCAAGTATTACTGACATTGCCCATGCAATTAATGGTCGTATTCGCCGTCATCATCGTGATATGTTGCGTTACCATTGGGAGCATATGGGGTATTTAGAAAAAGCCATAGAAGAATTGGAAAAACAAATTGATCAACTCCTGTCCCCATATCATAAGGAAGTAGAATTATTGGATGGTATACCTGGTGTGAACAAAGCTGCCGCAGCCACTTTTATTGCAGAGATGGGCATTGATATGTCCGTATTTAAGTCGGCTAAACATCTTGCCTCTTGGGCTGGTGTAAGTCCCGGAAATTACGAAAGTGCTGGTAAAAAAAAACGAGTAAAACCACACAAGGTAACAAAGCTTTGAAAACGATGGCCGTAGAGTGTGTATTAGCGACTTCAAGGCAAAATAATCGAATTGCTTCACATCGAAAAAGAATTACCAAACGACAGGGAAAAATGAAGGGACGTATCGCTTCTGCCCATTTACTATTAACGATTGCTTACAACATCTTAAAAACAGGAGAACCTTATCATGAACTAGGCTCAAATTACCTTGAAGAAAAACAAAACAACAAAGAATTAAAAATGATCGAATACCTAAAAAAGAAAGGCTATACAATTGCTCCATCTGAACAACAAACTGCATAACCAGTTAAAATAACGCAATAGTACATTTACGCCCTTAAAAAAATGAGAATATGGAGGGTTTATTTTAGCATGGCTTTTTTACTAATGTGTTTTCATACAAAATCAACTCCTTAACTTTTTTTTATTATACTGAGTACCTTGAAGATAATTATTATTTATTAAGTGCATGCCTTATTCCTTTTTCTATTTTGCTCGGAATGACCACATCGGTGGCGTGTAACTTTAAGGGAGCCGTCTCTAACTTTCAGGAAGGAATTAATGCAAGCATCCTGGGCGTTGTTTGCGGCCAGGAAACCCGCATTAAAGATGGGTTTAGAGGTGTATGAATGTCCCCAATTTTCACACCGACCTATAATGATTGAGGATTCTCTCCATAATGTGAAGGAAACTCTGGATAAGTTAATTCTGCAATTTCATCACCACTTATCAAAAGTAATCCTCAAAGTTCAATAAAATTGCCTTCATGGCTTGGCTTGAGTTTCTCTTTTCTTTAATCCTTTTCAGAAAGTCCATGAACAAGATTACCAGTAAATCCTCGACCGTCAACTCTTCATCCATCAAAAGTACGGGGAAATGACCTAAGATACTTGATTGCCGTCTCAGCATATATCTCGGCAGATTCTACTAAGTTCTCCACTGAAACCCGCTCATCGTACCCATGGATAGTGTGTTCCAGCCCAGGACCGTAAAGGACGGTATCAATGCCATGGCGACGGAAGTGACTGGCATCACTTGAACCAAGCAAAAGTACGCTGAAGACGGGTTCCTCCATTCCGAGGACACGCTGGATTCCCAGTTCTATGGCCCTCACAATTGGACGATTCTCTAAGGTCCAGTTCGGGTTAGTACAGGGTACCATTGGCTCTACAACCGCACCTGGCGCTACAGCACTAACAAGATTCCTAGCTACATCAAGTACAAACTCGGGCTTCATACCGAATGGAACCCGGGTATCCACTTTAATGATACACTTGTCTGCGACGACGTTCACATTTGTTCCGCCCTGGATTACACCTGGATTGTAAGAGGGACGATAAAGTAACTGTGACAGTAAGGGATTTCCTAGACGCTGAGATAGGAGCCACTCAGTATTGTACAAAAGTTGACAAGGCTCTGCCGGAGGCGTTGCCTTAAGCTCCCATAGCTTAGTTAGTGCTTCGACCGCGGCTGCCCCTCTTCGTACGGCGGAGATTCCATAAAGGGGTTGTAGGCTGCCATGATCTGTCTGACCTGGTATAATCACCTGCATCCATGCCTTGCCCTTTTCACCGGCATTCGGATGGTGGGGGTCCGACGGTTCACCAATCAGACAAGCATCACCCTTAATCAATCCTTGATCCAGGAGCGAGGCCACCTCAATGCCGCCAGTCTCTTCATCCGGAGAGGCAATAACTCCAAGGCTACCTTTCAAATTAAGAGTGGGGGCGAACTCCTGAAGTAGTCCAGCCACAAAAATCAGTGATGCCAAGCCTCCTTTCATATCGGAGGCTCCCCTACCCAAAAGCATACCTGCTCTGACTTCTCCTGAGAAAGGCTCGAAGGTCCAATGTGAACAATCGCCTGCAGGTACGACATCTGTATGTCCACAAAATAGGAGCCGTGGACCAGGTACCCTGGTTAAGGGAGCATCACAGACCACGGTAACCAGCGCATTTTCGCTACGGCGGTGCTCGGTAATCAAGAACCCTTTTGCTGCTAGGTATCGGCTAATATGGCGTCCCATTTCTGCTGACCGCTTCTTAAACTCGGGCGATGGATTTTCAGATGGAATTCGAATAAATGAAGCAGCAAGTTCGACTAATTCCTGTTGCCTTGACCTTATCAGCTGCCGGATTATTCTGGTACTCATATAAATACATCCCCTCCATGTCCAGCATTAGCCGCAGTATTTCTATACTATTCTATGTGCTGTTCCTAGATCATATTTCTGGGGGAAACATTTGATACATGTTATTTAAAGTCGCGTTCAATGCTATAGTTAAACTTAATGAGCCAAAGATATATAGGGGTAGTGTCAGGAAAATGCGGATTATAACGTTAAGGAAATTTCGATTCTAAAAAGCCCAATTTCTCAGCATTAAAATTGGGAAATTGGGCTTTTTTCGTTACTCCAAAGCGCTCTTTAACGGAACAATTCTATTCGTCATTCAACAGTTTCATAATCAACCTTTGTTGTAAACTGCTTATTGGTTTAACTTATGGCACCCTCTCAGCTCTTTAAACTCCCTCAACTGGGCTCCTGCTGATATTCCGACGGTCAATAACTGCTTCAACAATAAAGATTACTTACTTACTTTTAAAAGAAACTGATCGATACGTTCTTTTTGCCGTAAGTGGTGCCGGAAATGCATTTCGATTAGCTGAAAATATTCCTCTGCATTTAAAAATCCCATTCTCCGGTGCTGAACTTTCTGGCTGGCCGGAATGTCAGAGAGCTTTCTCTCTATCTCTTGCATTTTCTCAATGATTCGAAGCAGTCCTTCCTTTACTTCTTCTTTTCCTGTAGGATTTGGCGGTGTGAAATCCGGTGTATCCGGACCTTTTAACCTGATTGGAGGAAACGTTCCTTCTTTGAAAATCGATTCGCCTATTTCTGTTTTTTTACCGCCATCGGAAGTAGTGCCATTAACACATTGCTTAATGGCTTTCAAATGAAGATGAAGGGTGCCCTTTATTAAATGATTGTACATTTGTCCTAATGACCATTCATCCTCAGAAGGCTTCCTTGTAAACTCATCTAGCGAATATTTACTTAACTCTTCAATATAGTATGTAGCCACCTGTTCGAATCGCTTCAATATCTCTTTTGTATCCAATAGATCTCCCACTTTCTTTATAATTTTCTTTCTCCTTAATGTTGAGTAGTACGTCCCAGTGCTAAACTAAATAGCATCTTCTGACATTAACTTCGACTTACTTACAAATAATCCCTTCTATTTCATTCAAGAATATGGTCAATTGCTGAACAAAGGTCAAACAGCACTCTTCAACTATCCTGCCCCTTTAGTTTCATAAGGAAAAAGCTGCCTTAAAGACAGCTCCAATTTTCAGCTAACGCACCCGTTAGTTCCATAAGAAAAGCGATCCTTGGTGCATCGTTCGCTTTATTGACATTCCTTCGTTTTGCTGTTGCTTCAACCCTACCAATGCAATAGAAAAAACCACCAAGAAAACGGAAATAATCCGTAAAGCCAACACCTAGCACTTAGCTTGTTATAGTCATTCCATTTCTTTCCTCTGATTTGATTAGTTCTATTGGAATATATTACTACTAAATCACCAACATAATAACCTTCATTTTTTCTTTTTTACTAAATAGCCCATCAAAAAATACATCATGCTAATACAAAAAATAATAAATTCATATGTGCTTCCTAACGCTCCTATAGAAATAAAAAAGGTAACAAGAAGACAAATTCCAAGTACCAAACAGAATCCAAAGTATACGACTCTCCATAAACTCCAGTTTAATCCAAAAGAACCTACTCCGGTTATTACGCCGACTATGAGAAGACTAATAAGAATCAATAAAGTAAGCCTATCAGTTGCTGATGTATCAATTTCGGATTGGAGGGCTTGCCCTAAGGATGTACCTAGTAAAAAAAGAAGGCCATATCCTAACGTACCAATGATCGTTAATGTCCCTAAGACAATGGCGATCGTTTTTGATAATACATATTTCCCCATTGTTTCACCTACTATAGCGTAAATTTCAAAACCTATTACGTGCTATTTTCATGTGGACATGCCGGACCACGAGCAAGTATAAGATAGAACACTTCCTGCAGCTGTCGCTTCGCATTATTTGGGGTACCATAACACTAACTCCAAATGGGTACCTATTTTAGATAAAAAACTCCTTCTCAAGTTTGTGTAAAGAAGGAATTTCCCCTATTACTCATCACACAGTAGCTTCTTGCTTCTTAAAAAGAGATCTTGAATGTCTCTAGCTACCATTTTAGGAACAAATGTAACACCAATTTCTTTCGTTTAGCTATTATGGGTATGTTGTTTAATCAGATCAATTGTGTGGAAGAGTAAGCTCTTATCTCCCCAGTTCCCATGTCCAGGTATAACTGTTTTTACATGTGGATATTTTTCGATTACCTTTTTAACGGAGTCATCCCATTGTTGTACATTTGCATCAGAAAGATTTCCAAGATCTTTTGCATCTAAGGATTTGATGAAACATCCACCGAATAATATTTTATATTGGGGAAGCCAAACAGTAATGTTATCTTTCGAATGACCTTCTCCAGGATAAAAGGCTTCAATTACTGTGTCGCCTACTTTCATCACTGGGTTTACATCGAGTGTCGGATTGGGAGAAGGATATCCATATTCTTGAGCTAGTTTTGCTGTCAAAAGTGTACTACGTACATCAATTCCCTGATTCATCAACGCTTGAATGCCTGAAATGCTATCATCATGCGCATGAGTAATCAGCGCTAGATCAACTTTTTTCTTCAAATGTTTTTTGATCATCTTTAATAACTCTTCAGTTTTTTGGTCATTCCCCCATGCTGTATCAATCAGGACTACTCCTTTGGAAGTAGAAACGATTAACCCATTGTGGTCATGGGTTGTGCCATTCAAATCATTATATGATGTGTGTGCCCATACTTTTTCATTCAATTTCGTTAATACAATCGTCTTATCTGGATTGGTAATCTGAGTGGGAGATGATTTTTTAGATTGAGCAATCGTTTGATAATTAAACGATGGCATAACAACGGATAATGTTAGTAACAAACTAAACACAACTATCCCTATCCATCCCTTGCTAATTTTCATACAAATCTCGCCTTTCTAAATTGGATTTCAACAAAAAAAGTTCGTTGATACATGTTATCTAAAAAATTTATAATTATAAGTTATAGAAATATAGATTCTGATTAAACTCTAGCAGTAACTGGAGTAGCGCCAACAATTTACCATTACTCTATAAATAAGCCATATTATAGAGTGGTATGACTGGCGTTTTAAACAAGTTTATTTTAACCTCTTCCTAAAATCAGAACGGGATTAGATGTTTTGAGATTTTAAAAATTAAATACTTTATTGTGACTTTTCTACTTATGGTTGACTTTAAGGGTATCGATTACTTCCTTTGTTGCCTGTGCAATAAGCTTGTCGTTAGAATCCTTGAGTTATCTATGGTTTCTCAGTTCTTTTCCATTTCTTGGCCAATTGGCGGCGGAAATCAGCGCTCTCTTCCTTTATCCTCCTTTTTTGATTACACGTGTAATATAATACTACACTCGTAATCAAGTAATGTCAATTTTTCTCAAACTTGGAAATAACACTCACTTATAGTCTGTTGTTTGCTCAATGCAGAAAAAGCGATGCTAGCCCGTTTCTGTAATGCTCACATGGATTAGTAGATTGATAAACTCACATTGAAATGCTAAAATTAGGAATTACAATTGATTTTTCTTGGGGAGATAACAATGAATTTTGTAATAATTACAGTGAAAGGTTGAGGAATGGAGACGAGCAACATGTTCTTTACTAATTTTGTAATTAGTTTTCTGGTGTCTTCTTTTACCATTGCAGTTATTATGCTGTTTAAGAAAGTGTTCCAAAAGCAATTATCAGCGAAATGGCAATATAATCTATGGTTTTTATTGTTGATTGCATTGACGCTTCCTTTTATACCAAATCATTTGTTTAACTTTGGAAATGATTTTATTTTGGATTTAAACCTTAACCAAAACAATGGAATAAATCCTTCTATTATCACCAACGGAGATCAGTTGATTAGAAACGTAAATTGGATGCAGGACTTTACGATTTCTGTAAATCAAACCAATCTGGTATTCCTGGATATAATTTTAGCTGGCACATGGATTGCAGGAATGTTTATTTGGGCTGCTCTGACAATACATGCTTGGTTAAAGTTGAAGAAGATTAAAAGCACTATTTCTGCCCTGAAAAATAAAGAAGTTCTAATTTTATTTGAACAGTGCAAGCAGAGTTTAAATATATCGAGACATTTGGTTTTAGGGGAATCGTCGCATGTCAAATCTCCGATGACGTTTGGTCTTTTTAAGACCTATGTTGTGCTTCCAATTCATTTTGAAGAATGGTTTTCTATGGAGGATATCAAATACATTTTTTTGCATGAACTGAATCACTATAAATATAAAGATATTGCGACGAATTACCTGATTGTCATTTATCAAATTTTGTATTGGTTCAATCCGTTTGTGTGGTTTGCTTTTAGGGAAATGAGATTGGATCGTGAAATAGCCTGTGATATTGCTGTTTTAAATTCTCTGGATGAACGCAGTTATGCAGAATATGGGAATACAATTATTAATTTTGTGGACAGAGCATCACAGCCGAGGAATTTCGCTTTGGCAAATCACCTGAACGGATCCAAGAAGCAAATAAAAAGACGTATTGAAAGAATTGCGTCCTTTACGACTGAATCAAAGCTGTTGAAGCTGAAAAGTATAGCTATCTTTATGCTTGTGGGAGTTTTTGTTGTAAGTCAGGTTCCATTCATTTCTGTAATGGCCGATGATAATAATCTTTACGATTTTAAAAGTGAACGCACAGTGTATGAGGATCTAAGCGAATATTTTTGAGGATATGAAGGAAGCTTTGTATTATATGATATGCATGATCAATATCGTATCTATAATAAAAATATAAGCACAATGAGAGTTTCCCCGGATTCTACTTTCAAGATTTATAGCGCGTTGTTTGGATTGGAGTCAAATGTCATAACCAGTGAAAATTCCACAATTAAATGGAATGGAATACAGAATCCTTATGATTCTTGGAATATGGATCATAATTTATCTACAGCAATGACAAATTTTAGTAACCTGGTACTTTCAGGAATTGGATAAAAAAATTCAACTGGATAGCATCCAAACTTATCTAAAAGAAATAGGTTATGGCAATAACGATGTTTCTGGTGGAATCGAACAATATTGGCTAGAGTCTACATTAAAGATATCTCCAGTAGAGCAGGTACAACTACTAAAAGCTTTTTATACTAACCAATTTGGATTTAAGGAGAAGAATGTCCAAACCGTTAAAGATACACTCAAATTAGAGGAGAAAAATGGTGCATGGCTGTCAGGGAAAACTGGTACAGGTAATGTAAATGGCAAAAATATAAACGGTTGGTTTATTGGGTATGTAGAGACCACGGAGGACACTTATTTCTTTGCAACTAACATACAAAATGCAGATAATGCCAACGGAAGTAAGGCGGCTGAAATAACGTTATCTATTTTGAGGGGTAAAGGCATATATTAAGCCGGCTAATAGAGGTTGACATCTCTATATGACAATTATATTAGAAGACCGAAGAAGGAGATGGATAAGAGTGTCTAAAAAATTACCCAGTATCTCTGAAGCAGAATGGGAAGTCATGAACGTGCTTTGGGAAAAGACCCCGCAAACGGCCAACGAAGTCTATTTCTCATTGGAGGAGTGAACGGATTGGAAGCTGAAAACAGTACGCTCGCTTTAGATCGTCTAGTCAAAAAAAAGGTGATCGGTGTAAATAAAAATCAGAAGGTCTATACTTTTTTTCCGCTTTACTCGCAGGATGAATGTCAGCGCGCCGAGACACAGTCTTTTATAAATAGAATTTATGGTGGGACGCTGAAGTCGATGATGGTTCAGTTTATACAGGAGGAGTCCTTATCTGAAGAGGAAATTAATGAATTACGCTCAATTTTGGATGGAAAGACTAAAAAACCTCAGGAGAGAAAGAGTAAATCCAATGGCGTTGGTGAAAGCCAGTGATGCTATCGTTTACTTTCAAAATATCTTTGCCGATAAAATCTTGACAATTATCATCTGAAAAATGAAACAATATAATCCAGTCAATTTCCTTGCTCTTTCTCCTTCTAATTTAATTCCTATAAATGGAACTTATTTCCCAAAGTCTAAAATAATGTCATCGTCGTTCCTAGGAAGTTCTTCCGATAAGTAACTTTATGTTTAAAGGGTTCACTAAAGTAAAAATAGCCCATTTTTGCATCCTTATCATAAGTAACCTGATTTTCTATGTAGCACATCAGTACATTCCTCCTAAGCTAATTCTTGTTCTCTCAAACTTCCCAAAATTATATCGTTTTTTTGTTCAACTAACCTCCCTCAATAAA
>NZ_JAGGQN010000023.1:0-42276 GCF_018613275.1 Bacillus sp. ISL-4 | reverse complement strand
AACGGGGCAGGATAGTTCAACAAGGATAATGGTTATTTGTGGTAAAATCTAAAAGGGATGATCGTTTAATTTACAGGGGGTGTACAAATGAGTGAAGATAAAGAAACTCCTGAAAGAAGAAGAGAAAAATTAAGACAAGAAGAATTGAAAAGAAATCCTTCTAGTAGTGTTCACGGTGGAGGTCTTGCTGATTTAGTTGGTAGCTTAGGTTGGAAAGGTACGGGAATTCTTATTCTTGTAATCATAATTGGCTTTATTATTGTATCAATCTTCTTCAAGTAACGGATGCTTGAGTTTAACAAGGGGGGGCTGCGGCAGCCTTTTCCTTAATGAACTCCCTCAGTTTAATAGATAATGCTCACGAATACTCGCTTATTCGCAGGATTTCAAACCACATGGTATAGGTTGCTTTAGATGAACGAAAGAGATAGGACCGTTTTGATAAGATGAGGGCAGATTGAAATAGGGGATCTATTAGAAATCCCATATTATTACATATACTGCACGCATTTTCCAGGCTGCCCTTGGAGGTTTTCCCTCCCATGTCTCAACGGGTCATATTCATATGCCCTTTCATTCCTTCGTCACGCCTATCCAAGGGGTGGAAGCCGGTTTTGCTAACGGAACGGGTCATTGCCCTTTTGTTCATTACATCCAGTACTCGTGCTTTCTTTGAATTCCTACGAATAAGCCAATGCTCGTGAATGACAATATCAAAAGGTAAGTTTCATGCTGCTTCTGGAGTGATCGGGTAAACTTTTTCTGGGGAATAGTCAGATCCACTTCTGGCCATTCCCACTAAAACTCTGGCGATTTTACCGCATAACTTCATGACAGACTTCATTTTCTTTGTTTTTTTCACCTTAACATTTGTGGCGTGAATGGCTTGGAACTCTGGGTTATTCATAATCAGACTCATCGTCGCAAGAAATAGGAAACGTCTAAGTCGGGACCTACCACGTTTGGATAATACAATTTGACCTTTCCATTTTCCAGAGCTTGCCTCGGAAAGGTGCAGTCCTGCGTGACGTAATAAAGCATTGCCATGAGCGAAACCACTTAAATCACCCGATTCTCCAAGAATACCAGCCAGTGTAATCGTGCTAATTCCTTTAATCGCTAGTATTTTTTCAGCATAAGGAATTTTCATGAGTATGTTTGTGACTTCCTGTTCAACTGCTTCAAGTTGGACGGTCGCAAGAGCGTATTCCTCAAGCAATTGCTTCAAATGAAGTTTATAAGCATCAAGAGCTTTTTTTTGTACCAACCGATTTGTTCGCTAAGTCGATCAGTGAATGAGCCTTTGGAACACCTGCATGTCTTTTCATCACTGATTTCCATCCCATAATGATATCTTGAGGCTGTAACGAACGTAGTTCGAATGGAATGGGAAATAAGCGAAGGGTTGCGATAGCTCCCTTAGCTGTTACATCTTTGAAGACTTGTCGTAGTTCAGGAAAGACGATATCTACCCAGCGATTTATTTGGTTGATTGAGCTGACAAGCCGTTTAACGATCATGTCCCTGTTAGACATAAGGACTCGAAGTTTTTCTATGGATTCTGGGCAATGATGAATCAATGTATAATAGCCATTTTTCACTACATCAGCGATGACGAGAGCGTCCTTTTTATCGCTCTTAGATTGGGTATTATCTCGGTTCTCTTTATTCCTTTTAACAAGGTGCGGATTTACGGTAACAACTTCAATGTTTTGTTCAAATAACCATTTTGATAGATTTAACCAGTAATGACCGGTAGGTTCCATGCCCACGATGGCAGTGTCTAAACGGTTTATTCGTTTAAGTTCTTTGATCAAACTTAGAAATTTATTAAACCCCTCATCGTTATTTTCAAAGGTTAGAGGATGACCGACCACAATTCCTCGATAGTTAACTGCTCGAGCAACATGAAATTGTTGTGCAATATCAATTCCTACAACAAGATGACGATTCGTGATTCTTTCAATTAGTTGATTTTGTTTGTTTGTTTTGCATTTTAAAGTTCATAGTAGAGCTTCCTCCTTAAGATGAGTTTTGGTTTGTGTGTACTCTCATCATACTGAGGGGCTCTGTTTTTTTCAAAGCCGATATTTAACGCTCTACAGGAATGCTAACGGGTGCGTTCGTATTATAAGGTTAGCCAGTTTTTACTGGTTGACCTTTTTTTAATAGAATCTATTATATCAGTAGCCAGGGTAGGACGTACGGGTGCGTGGGACTTGATCCCGTGAACTAAACTGTCCGCCCCCTACTTGTAGAAACATGTTTGAGGCTGGTTGGGACGTAGATCTCGTATAACAAGCGAAGCTATGACACTACATGGAGGACTAGGGGTACTGGTTAATAAGTAGAGGAGGAAAAAAACAATGAATCCAGTTGTTGGTCTGGATGTGGCAAAAGGAGAGAGCCAAGTTCAGGCATTTTTAGATCAATCTAAACCGTATGGGAAGAGTTTTTCAATGAAGCATATCAAAGAGGAACTAGATCATTTTTTAGACTTTCTAAAAGAAATTGAAGAGGTGACAGGGCAGATGCCTATGGTCAGTTTAGAATCTACAGGGCATTACCATACTCCTGTTATTCAATACTTGGAGGAACAAGGAGTTCTATATATCTTACTAAATCCGATTATTTCTTATCAGGCAAAGAAGTCTAGTTTACGAAAGGTAAAAACAGACGCAATCGATGCGTACCAGTTGTGTGTGCTGTATTACAAAGAGGATTTTGAATCTCATAAAATTAGAGGAATTCGGCTTTTAGACCTTCGGAATTTGTCAAGACAACAGGAAATCGTAACGAACATGTATGTGGAAGCTAAACTTCAGTTTCACACCATTTTAGATCAACTGTTTCCTGAATACCGAAAGGTTTTTGGCGATTTATTTTCAAAGGTTTCAATTGATGTTAAAGGAATACCCTACTTCAGAGGCTGTATTAAAAGCCGGGGAAAGTAAACTAGCAGAGAGTGTAATGGAGTTCTGTACTAGCAGATCGGGTGAATGGGCATGGGAAAAAGCAAAAAAAATAATGGATTCCGCATCTCGAAATCCATTTCAAAAAAACGTGTATGAAAGTCATGTAATCAATCTTCGTATGTATATTGAGTTGTTTTTTCATTACCAGGGACACCTTTCTGATTTGGAAGATCGTATAGTAGCCCTGGCAAATGAAATGGAAGAATATAAGATCATCCAATCGATTCCCGGTATAGGAGAAAAAATCGTAGCCACGATTATCTCTGAAATTGGTGAAATCGATCGGTTTAATCATCCGAAAAAACTGGTTGCCTTCGCTGGAGTAGATCCAAGTGTTCACTCTTCGGGTGAGTTTACGGCAACCATTAATCGTATTACTAAAAGAGGTTCGAGCAGACTAGGTCATTCTCTGTATCTTGCCGTACTTTGCGGCATAAGAAGTTCAAGGAACAAAAAGCTTAAAACATTCTATGATAAGAAAAAATCAGAAGGAAAACCTGCAAAGTGTCAATCGTTACCTGTATGAATAAGTTGCTTTATTGGATTTATGCTTTATTAAACAGAAAAGAAACGTTCCTAGATTTAGCCTGATTAACGGTTTTGTGAAACAGAGAAAAATCCTTCCAAAAGGGTTTTGGAGGGTTATTTGGCATGGCCAAAAATAGTATATCATAAGGAAAATGAAATTTTTAGAGAAAGATATTGACATCCTATTAGCTGGTTAGATGGATAACAAAGGTCATAACATATTAGTCATATATAATATGTTATGACCTTTAATTTATAAATCTTTTTTTAATTTAGGTCTTGATAATAATAGGGATGTAGGCTTTTATATGTACTTTGTAACTCTAACACAACTACACAATAGTACAATTACACAAATTCATATTTTCTTTCTTATATTATAGATAGTCATTCTTGTTACACCTGTTTTTTCACTTATGTTTTTCACTGATTCATTTTCATTGAGCAAACGGATTATTTCATTGGAACTACTCGGGTTATTATTTGAATAATCTGAAAACTCAAGGTATAATAAAAAAAAGGTCAAGGAGTTGGTTTCCTATGGAAAAGAATTTGGCTAATACACCACCACAACCTGAAATAAACGTCAAGGATTCTGAATTTGCTGAAATGGTGATAAACAAAGCCCTTCTTAATTTCCGAAAAGAGCAAATCCGAAAAGAGATTGACCAGTCATTACAGGATCAAAACAAAGAAGAATTCCTCCGATTAACAGAGGAATTGAAAAACATTTCTTAAAATGTTGTTTATAAAATGAACTTAACACATTTGTAACTTTAAGAAGTACGTCAAAACGCCAATCCCATATCTATAAGGGATTGGCGTTTATTTGATTTCTCTTCTTTCTCTAAGAGTGTTATTCAATTATCTGGCCCGATGGCTGAACAAAATTAATAAAGCACACATTTCATAAATAATATTATTTGTTCCAAAACTCATGATTAATAAAACTAATCTTTATGTAGAATTTATAGTTACTTCTCAGTCAAAAAGTAAGGGCGATAGAGTTTTGCCCTAAAGGTTTATATCCAGTATTCTACTTTTGGAGGGACTTTTTAAATATACTTCTCTGTGATTATTTGGTCTTCTTCAAATTCTCTCACCTGTCGTGTCAGTATTGCTTTTGAAATACCGGGTAACAACATTTGAATTTTGATAAATCATCTTGTTCTTTTAGTTATCTTCATCTAAAGTATATGAATATAAGATGAAGAGGTGAAGAGATGGCATTTCGGCTATTACGGTATTTTATTTTTTTTCTTGGTTTAACTTTCTTTGGATTAGGGAATGCAATTGCGGTAAATGTTCAATCCTTGGGGCTGCATCCATGGGAGGTATTAAACGTCGCCCTGTTCCAGCGGTTCGGGTTCACGATTGGGACGTGGAGTGTCATATGTGGTTTAGTACTTGTGCTGATCGCCTTCGTAGTTGATAGGAAGTATATTAGTATTGGTACCTTTCTAAATGCCTTGTCAATAGGTCCAATTATGGATTTTTTCTTGCATCTCAACATTCTTCCTCATGAAACGGAGCAATTATGGTTGAATCTACTCATCTTGTTGATGGGTATCATCATATCCGGCATTGGCGGAGGAATCTATGTGGCTGCGGGAATCGGGGCAGGTCCTCGGGATGGTTTCATGCTTTCCGTTTCGGAAAAAACCGGGTTATCGGTCAGTCGGGCAAGAATCGTTGTCGAGAGCCTCATCTTGATTATCGGGTTCATCCTAGGCGGTCCAGTGTTTATTATGACGTTTGCATATACCTTTATTCAAAGCCCGATCTTTCAGTTTTCCATGAAGCTGATGCGTTCCTATATCGCTGGTCTGGAGCGAAAGCAAAAGGGACAATTTGAGATTCCATTATAAATTGGAAGGAGGATGCCCTTTACGGTCAACATCCTTTTCGTGCTCTTAATCCACTCAAAATGTAAATTTGGGCATACAAAAATAGACCCAGAAAAACGCTTTTATAAAAAAGGCTAAGCCTTCTTAGTTGAGCAATCAAAATAGTTAGGTAGATTAGTTAAGAACAAATACCTATCTTCGTGAATAATAAAGGCTTGGCTGGCGCAACGACCAGATAAGAAATCATCAAAGATTTTATGTAGAATAAACTGCCAGTGGGGAAAAGCATCAAATATGGATAGAAAATCGATCGGGCTTCGACTTAACCTGCATATAAAAAATCACTAATGCGGTGTGGTACATTGGATCAGCCCCCCCTGCATTTGGAGTTTATTTCATTTTAGTCAATAGTTAAACAGAACAACCTTTGGAAAAAATGGAGGTTGTTTTTATGTAATCAAAAATAACAGATCCCAGATAAAAGCATTAAAAATTTGTGATTTAGTTTCACTAACGGATGTTGTTGTTTCAAAAGGGGCAAGTGAGCCACTGATTAGAGTACGTGAAACTGCACCTGGTATTCATGGTGATTCAGGTTTGGATGGTCCAGAATTTCCCGATCCATCTCGTAGCTGGAGTGAGGAGCATGGAGCGGATACAATCTTAAGACTGATAAAAGAGTCAAATGAGCCTGTAACAATTCTTCCAACTGGACCACTAACAAATATTGCGATAGCTTTATCGAAAGCACCAGAAATTAAGGATCATATTGAAGAGATAGTTCTAATGGGTGGAGGAACATTTGGTAATTGGACCCCAACTGCTGAATTTAATATTTGGGCTGATCCAGAAGCTGCAAAAAAAGTATTTGATAGTGGTATTCCAATAGTAGTTATGGGACTAGATATAACACACCAAGCCTTAGCAACACAAGAAGTTATCGATCAAGTGGACAAAATTGATAACAATGTTGCTAAGGTAGTTGGTGAATTATTAGTGTTTTTTGCATCAACCTATAAAGCAATGTTTGGTTTTGATGGAGCACCGGTACACGATGTATTAACTGTTGCATATTGCATTGCACCAGGGTTGTTTAAGATGAAAGATGTAAATATTACAGTGGAAACTAAAGGGGAGTTTACTGCAGGAACAACGTTAATCAATCTACATGGGGTTACTGGTAGAAAAGTTAATGCTAAGTTTGGATTAGAACTTGATGTAGAAGGTTTTTGGGACCTAATGATCGAAGCACTTAAAAAATACTAGCTCAACCAAGGTAACTTTATTTAAATTCGTTTTGAACTAAAGCTATGGAATCTCCAAAAGGCCGCCAATTGGCGGCCTTTTGTAATTATGATTCTTTATTTTTGTAGATTTGAGTTTAAGTTGAAAAAATCCCTCGGATAATGGGAAAGGTTACTTATACAAAGAATTACTTAAACAAAAGAAGAAGGCTATTGAAAGATGAACTAACGTACGAAAAATTGGGATCATCCACAGGACAACGGGATTGGAAATCCCAGAGAATTCCATTTTTTTACTTATCTATAAATAAAAGAAGCATTTTAACATTTTAGTTTATTTGCTTATTTTCGTCCTTATATAGTGACATACTTATAAAGATTTGATATGTGTTCATCTCTACATATTAAATAGAGGTTTTTTAAATATTTGAAATTTACAGTCAATTGTAGTTGAAGGGACGTACAATCCTAAAAGGGAGTGCTATCCGAAATCAATCTCAAAAAGAGTATTGTAGAATCCGGTATGCTTGACGATTTAGATAATATATTTGGCATTCAACTGCTGCCAATGGATTCAGCAGGGGTTGTTGGTTATCACGCAGGATTAACCATCTTCGAAAATGGAACTTTTAAGAGTGCGCCAATAAGATTCAGCAAAAACTTCTATGAAAATGGCGAATTCCTTCCATTATATATACTCTCCAAACACATCTGATTTTCACAAATGGATCGCATAGACTTCCTTTTTGAAATTTTCTCCAACTTTATTTCTGCAGTGGAAAGCTGCTCATGACCCAGACTCTTCAAAATCTGATAGACATCAACTTCACCCAAGTGAGAAATAATGGAAAAGTCGTATCTGGAGGTATGAGGACCAATGAAGAACATAAGATGGTGTACTTTAGAAACAAATAAAGTGTAAACAAGAAAAGAAAATCAGTTGAAATAATAATGAACAGGGATCGTTAAATTAAATGATACGGCAGAAGAAGCTTAATTGTTTCATTAAACTTTAAAGTGGTAAATAAATATTATGAAACTAGCAGGGAGGTATTAAAATGAGAGTACTAGTAATAGGAACAGAGGATATGACCGGAGAGCACGTTGTAAAACAGCTAGCAGACAGGTACCATAACCCGGTAGCACTGGTGGGATCCGAAAATAAAGTAGAGGAAATGGTTAAACTTGGAGCATCAGATGTGGTTTCTTTGGAAAATAGGGATTTTCCCAGTGCTTTTTCGGGCTGTGAAGCAATAATCTACTTGGGTAACGCCAGCCCTCGGACTGGGGAGGGCAAACCAATACTGGTTGACCATCAGTCAGTAATAGACTCATTTGATGCTGCTAAGAAACATGGGGTGAAGCGCTTTATCCTGATGAGCGGCATGCGAGCAAATGAAATGGAGAGCCGAGATGCTTGTACAATCGGTGTCAAGTACCACTCAGAGGAGCTATTAAGACAGGAAAAGTTTACATATACGGTTATACGGACAAGCATGCCTGTTGATAAGCCGGGAATAGGTAAGGTAGAAGCTGGATCATCACTCGTGCATGACAAAGGCGAGATTCCAAAAGAGGATATTGCTTCGGTATTGGTCGAAGCGCTGGATACTAAAGAAGTATTTAATAAAACGTTCAATGTAACTTCTGGAGAAATTTTGATTCATGAAGCACTCAAAAGATTATAGATAGCTCGATTAACCAAATATGAAGCAAAGGGTGATAGTATGTCTAAGTTGAAAAAATACCTTCCTACAGTTTTAAAAGGATCTGCCGTTTTAGGGACAGCTGCGGCCGCAGCGTACTTTTACCGTAAGGATGACACACAAAAACAACACTCAATCCTGAGGAATTTCCCCCTAATCGGCAGAATTAGATACATGACAGAGCAAATAGGACCTGAACTTAGGCAGTATTTATTTGAAAATAATAATGAAGGCACCCCTTTCTCAAGAAAGGAATTCGAGGATGTTGTAAAAGCAGGTAAATATAAGGAGCGGCTAATCGGATTTGGATCGGAACGTGACTTCAATGAAGCTGGATACTATATTCGAAATAGCATGTTTCCCAATCTCCGGGAAGAATTGAGAATAGATAATAGCCAAAAAATCAATACAAAGGTATATGAAGTAGGTGAAGAAGGACTATTGACCCGAAAGGAGAAGCGGGAAGACAGACAAATAGAACCGTACTTTTTACGAGATGAGGACGCTGTCATCATCGGAGAGGATACATGCCGGTACCCCTTTAAATTAAAAGGGCTCGTAGGACAATCTGCAATGAGCTACGGTGCACTCGGCGAGAATGCCATCACGGCATTGTCTAGAGGATTAGGGCTTGCAGGAGGAACATGGATGAATACTGGTGAAGGCGGTCTGTCCAAATACCATCTCTCCGGAAATCCTGACATCATGATGCAGATCGGTCCTGGCTTGTTTGGAGTACGGACACCAGGTGGGGAGTTCTCCTGGGAAGAATTCAAGAAGAAAAGTGAAATCGAGCAAGTTAAGGCATTTGAAATTAAGCTGGCACAAGGTGCCAAAATCAGAGGTGGGCACATTGAAGGACAAAAAGTGACAGAAGAAATTGCTCAAATCCGCCTGGTAGAGCCTGGCCAAACGATCAACAGCCCTAACCGGTTCTATGAATTCAAGAATTTTAAAGAATTGTTCGAATTTGTGGAAAGAATGAGGGAGGTATGCGGAAAGCCTATCGGTATCAAAATTGTTGTGGGGGATCTTGATGAACTTGAGGAAATGACGAAAACCATGAGAGATACAGGTAAAGGGCCGGATTTTATCACAGTGGATGGCGGAGAAGGCGGAACAGGGGCTACCTATCAGGAGCTTGCAGATGCAGTCGGACTCCCAATTATGTCAGCATTGCCACTTGTAGATGAGATGTTAAAAAAATATGGTGTACGTAACAGGGTCAAGCTGATTGCATCCGGCAAGCTGACTTCTCCAGATAAAGTGGCTATCGCTTTAGCGATGGGGGCAGATTTAGTCAATATTGCCCGCGGTTTTATGATTAGCGTTGGCTGCATCATGGCTGAAATCTGCCATACGAACCACTGCCCCGCCGGCGTAGCCACGACTGATTCAAAGTTGCAGGAAGGGCTAGTTATTGAGGAAAAACAATACCGAGTCGCCAATTACGTGACCTCCCTCCGTGAGGGGCTGTTTAACCTTGCAGCGGCCGCAGGTATTGATACCCCGACCAAATTTGAACGAAAACACATCGTTCACAAGGATGAATGGGGAAGAGTTTCCCCTGTCCGGGACATCACCCTCACTCCCGAAAAAGTAGAGAAGTTAAGAGATAAGGAAAAAGTGGAGAAATAGATGGTTGTTTATAAATAGAGATTGAAGAAAAACGAAATAGCTTTGTGGGATTTTATTTTTATTATAGGGAAACCATCTATCGGAATTCATGAATTCCGCTATTGTGGTAAATGAAAGATAGAATTCGGCTTATTCGGTGGGATAGTTTCATGCCCCTAAATGTTGTCTATCTCTGTTATTAGTTGCCTGGTGCAGGGGGAGTTTTATTGTCCTGGTAAGTTACAAAGTGATAAACACATTCAAATGGGCTTAGTACAGCATCCCAGTGCCCTTGTATCAGCCTATAAAGTTGGTACGGGGTCAATTTTGCTTTATGGCTGCTTGCTACTAATATCATATATCTTAATGAAACCAGTGAAAAAAAGAGAAATCAAACAGTCTAATACCGATAAACTAAGAGTTACTCTCTTAGTTTATCGGACTTTTTTAAAAAAAGGCACATCCCATTAGCAGTTACATCAAAATAAACCCCTTGAGAGCCAATGGGTTTATCTTTCACTTTTATTGTTTATGTAATTTTTTTCAGCTAAAAAAGGAATTTTCTCTAAGTCCTCTTCCGATATCGGACCGCCTACGCCAGATACTATGACAGCGACACATGCCATCCAATCTATTGTTATTATAACAGGAAAACGCTTACATTTCCGAAAATTACTAGAAAAAAATTGGACTTCTTATTCTACGATTTAGCGTTGCATGGTTGTTTCTCTTAGTAGTTTCTCATCTTCAATTATCCGGGAACCCTTATCATGTAGGTATTCAAATGAGATCCCCCCTCTTAATGCTGCTTGTTCTATTAATTTAATTTCATGATACATGGCATCAGACAAGATCCCTTTTTCAATGTTCTTATTTATTTCAAAATAAAACCCAGCCAATAGTCCTAACGGTAATTTATCGTAAAGGGAACTTTTTTCTTTTACCATAAGTCATCTCCTCATTCGACAATACAAAAAATTAGCAAACATTGAAAGATTTTTTTTGTAAAAAAACATAATTGATTTAAAGGGAAGCTTCCAAGGAACACTCTGAATTTAACCAATTTAGGGGTTTGTATGTGAAAAAGGGGACAAAGAGCGCACTTAACATGATTTATGAAGTACTATTTTTACCTCGTAAGAAGCTTAACAGTTTCATAAAATAGGGGTTTACTTCTATGTACTGTATCCGGTATTGGCCCCACCTACGCCATATACTATGACGGCCACGCATGCCATCCAACCTATTATCATCATAAAAGAAAGCGCTTACATTGTCAAGGGTTAAATTGGGTCTGGAGGTATTTCCTATGATACCTTTTCATTAGGGGTATTTTATACTGTCTAACTTTTCAGATACAACCTTTTTGACTAATTTAGCTGCATGATGAAGGGCATGAGACGAAGTCGTTGAGCCATCAAATGCTACTAAGATTTTTTTATAAAATACATATCTTCTTTTCATGTGTAGTTTACCTAGGCAACTCTCCCTTATTGTTATTCAACATTGATAAGTGTATAAGTTTTGTTTGCTATACCCATATTAAAATTATTGAATTTACTTTTCCCCAGAGCAATATCAAAGGGAGGTTAAATTTCCAATGCGGAAAACAGATTCAGCTTTTCAAAAAAGCGAGCTTGCCAAGCTTTTAACAGCGTGCGGAGAGTCAGCAGACTTTCTTACTTTCAGGCTTCATGAAAACTCTCCCTTTTTCATTGCCTATTTTAAAACTTTAGTTAAACCAGAGATTATTCACCACGATATACTCCCTACAGTTAAAGAAGATAAGCTTTATACTTTAGGAGAAATAAAAGAAAAGCTATCAATCGAGAATCTTTCTATTACGGACAATATACCGGATATTCAAGATAAATTAATGACCGGAAATTTGATTTTTTACAAGAAAGAAGGGCAGCCTGCCTGTCTGGCTGTTCCGGCACTAGCCGTCGAAAAGCGGCAAGTAGCCACTCCGGAAACGGAATACTCTGTGGTTGGCCCGAAGGAAGCTTTTGTTGAATCACTCGATACAAATATAAATCTCGTGCGTAAACGCCTTCCGATTCTCGAGCTGCAGGTAAAAGAACTGATGGTCGGAAAGTTATCAAAAACCCGGGTCGCGGTCGTCTACGTGAAAGGAATCGCTGACCCGGAAAACGTGAATACGGTCATCCAGCGGATTCAAGGGATTGAATACGATGAAGTTGTAGACAGTTCGTTTCTCAGCCAAATGATCGCCGATAATAAAAACTCGCCATTCCCACAGTTACTCGACACAGAGAGGCCTGATCGGCTTGCCGCAGTACTAGCTGAAGGGAAAGTTGCCATCTTTTCGGACGGATCGCCCACTGCGATATCAGGTCCCGTATCATTAATTACATATTTCGCGGCATTTGAAGACTATCTTTCCATTTGGAATGTCGCATCCGCTTTCCGGCTTCTCCGGCTCCTTGCGGTTATTTTCTCTGTTTTAGCCTCATCGACTTATGTAGCCGTTTTAACTTATCATTATGAAATGATCCCCCGGGATGTACTGAGCTTGCTGATTACATCAAGGGGAAGTATTCCGTTCCCACCCTTTTTGGAAGCTATTCTCCTTGAATTGGCGATTGAGCTTTTGCGGGAGGCAGGCGCCCGGCTGCCGACAAAGATTGGCCAAACGATTGGGATTGTAGGCGGGATTGTGCTCGGAACAGCGGCTGTTCAAGCAGGTTTGACAAGTAATGTACTGCTTATTGTCGTGGCCACAGGGGCGCTTGCTTCTTTCACTACGCCTATCTACCAGCTCAGCAACGCGATCCGCCTGATTCGCTTTCCATTTATCCTGCTAGCCCAGCTGCTAGGCCTTGTCGGAGTCGCCGTCTGCTTTGCTTTTCTTATGTCTCATTTATTAAAGCTGACTTCTCTCGGTCGTCCTTTTCTTGAGCCGATCTATCCTTTGCGCGTTGAGGATTTCAAAGACTCTATTATTCGACTGCCGTTCAGCAAGCAAGCACTACGTCCCCTCCAAATAAGAGCAAAAGACCGTGTGAGATTTCAGCAGGAGGCTCCGCAAAAAAAAGAATGGGATATTGACGACTAATTTGCATATGGAGGTGCTGTATGCTGCCCTTACCGCCGGAGAGCCGGAAAGTCTCTCCTTTCTTTGTTTTTTATCTTATCGTCGCGGCGCAATTTGGCTTGGGCGTTTTCAGCTTTCAACGGTATATTGTTAAAGCCGTGGGCAATGATGCCTGGATTGCTGTTATAATCGCCGGTCTTTCGATTCACATTGTCTTGTGGATGATTTATCAAATATTAAATAAAGGAACGAATGATATTACTGTTATCCACAAGGAACTGTTTGGAAAAGGGCTTGGAGGGCTCCTCAGTTTGGCTTTGATTGTTTATTTGCTGACTTTAGCTGTCTCTGTGTTCCGTAATTATATCGAATTGATTCAAGTCTGGATCTTTCCGCAATTGGAAACTTGGTATATGGCCCTGATTCTCTCTTCGCTCGTTTATGTGTATGTAATCGGAGGCTTTCGAGTCGTTGTTGGGATTTGCTTCCTCAGTTTCATCTTAACGACTCCTATATTTTTTATAATGTTAGAGTTCCCTTTACGGCACGTGCAGTTTTCTCATCTTTTGCCTATTTTGGATCATACCGCAGTTGAGTTCTTATCCGCCTCTAAAAAGATGACGTATAGTTTAACGGGATTTGAAACACTTTTTTTCTTTTACCCTTTTATAAAAAATGCTCCACGCTCGCAAAAGTGGGTACATTATGGAGCGGCGTTCAGTACTTTTAGTTATTTAGTAATAATGATCGTTTCCCTTATGTACTTTACTAAGGCTCAATTACTTGAGTCGATTTGGCCGACATTAACTTTTTGGAAAATTGCTGATTTTCCTTTTCTTGAAAGGTTTGAGTTTATGGGGCTCTCCCTTTGGCTGTTTAACGTTCTTAATAGTGTTTGTTTGCTTATTTGGGCCGGCACTAGAGGACTGAAGCAGCTGTTTACCGTGAAGCAAAAACATAGCCTTATTGTAGTACTCATCATGACAGCTGTGGTGGCTGTTCTCTTGAAAAACCGCGAGCAGATCGAGCAGCTAAATACAATATTGGGCTTCGTGAGTCTTTACGTCATTTATGCCTACATTCCATTTCTCTTCTTTTACCAAATGATTAAAAGTAAAATGAGGCGAACGTCATGAAAAAGTACCTCTTTTGGAGCATCTTTACGCTCATCTTGCTGTTCAATTATTCCCTTGAAACAAAGATACTTGAAGATATCCAGCACGTTTCCGCTATTGGTTATGACTATGTGGACGGGGACCGGATGAAGGGAACAGCCGCAGCTCCTTTTTATCCTGCGGGGATGGATGTTAAGCCGCTCAATGCCTTCTTTACGGCGGTCGGACATACCATTCTAGACATCTTACAAAAGCAGCAGATGGAGGCCCAAAGAAAGCTCGGCACGGGACGTTTGCAAAATTTTTTGATTAGTAAAGAGCTGGCAAAACACGGAGTCGCCGAGCTTACTGATCCGCTTGGACGCTCTACCGATATTGGCAGAGATGTTTACATGGCGGTCGTCGACGGCAGCGTAGAGGAGCTGTTAACTTTTGAGTATCCTAATGCGCCGACATCTGCTGAATATCTTTCCGATTTCATGGAGAGAAATCTGAAAGATATTATTCCTCAGCCAACTGTTCATGCTTTCCTGGATCAATATGACGGGTTCGATCAAGATCCTTTTCTACCTATTATCGGGAAAAAAGACGATCATATTCAATATAAAGGTCTCGCTCTTTTTAAGGATGATCTCTACGTAGGAGCGCTTTCCAATAAGGACAGTTATGTATTTAAACTCTTTTACGAAAAGACTAAAACAGGCACATATGAAATAAGCTTCAAAAATAAAAAGTACATTGCTACTGAAAATATTCGATCCAAAGTGAAATATAAAGTGTCCGGCAGTCAAGACAATCCGCGGGTGTCGGTTCATGTCTCGGTGATAGGAGAGGTTAAAGATGCTTCCAGCGTGTTGAAGAAAGGGATCACCATGAAAGAAGTGGAGCAGGAATGGAGCAAAGAGACGACGAAAAGAGCGGAAAAAATGATGAGAAAATTTCAGGGGCTAAAGATTGATCCGCTCGGAATCGGCGAAAAAGTCCGGAGTCATTTTCGGAACTTTGATAAAGAAGCATGGAAAGGCCGCTACCCAACCGTTCCTGTTGAATTTGATATGAAGGTTCGTATTGTGGACACCGGCATCACCGAATAGAAAGTGACGTCAAAAAAGGGAGTGACCCAAAAGGAGCTAAAATCGTCCCATTGAGGCGCTCCTCTTTTTCCCTCCCTTTCAATTTACTTCAAGTAATTGGACTATATTTTGCAGAAAAAGCAAGAAGAATATGAGCTCTAAATAAAGAGCCTAAACATAATATACTAGGCGGTATAACAATGAACGATTCCAAGGAAATGATTGTTCAAAATAAAAGGAAGTGAATTTATTAAAGAGTAAATGTATTTGAGTATAAGTCATGCACTCGATTTTTTATTTGATACTCGATCAACATAATGGAGTTAGTATAGTTTCATGGACACATTTTAGTTAAGTCCTTACAAAAAGCCTTTAATATGGAGCAGGGTAAGGAAAAGTTCCTTACCCTGCTCATGAAAATGCTCATAATTTTGCTCATAGTCTTTTTCTCTTTTGTATTAAATTATTTTAAGTGAAAGATAAAAAACCTTTAATATCAATGAATCTATAAATCTATTTTTTTTATTATTATTTATCTTGATTAATGAGCGGCATGATGTAATAAGGGGTTAAAACCTTGTTATATCAACGTCTAAAATGATAATATGCTATTCTTGTCCTCGTTTTTTTTAAAAACACGGCAACCTGTGACAAAAAAGCTAACTATAGGAGAAGGTCTTTCATCAGTTTGCTAAACTGTTGGGAGGCCTTTTCTTCCATATTGGCGGTCATGTGAGCATAGATATTCATTGTAGTATTAATATCTGTATGTCCAAGTCGCTGTTGTATTTCTTCAATGCCAACTCCAGCTTCAATCAATAATGAAGTGTGCGTATGTCTAAATGAGTGTGGAGTAATGTTCTTAGCCGGGTCTCAATAACTTTTTTTAATTGTGGATGCCCATTCTCTCGAGCGAAAATAAATCCGTTATCTTGGTAAACAAGTCTGTTTTTTAATTTAATTTTGTTTAAGCCGATGCTTCTTTAACATGTTGATCAGCATTTCATCAATCCTGATTGTTCGGACAGAGCCCTTTGTCTTTGGCGTTAAAAGCTGATATTTTTCAAAATGATTGTTAGGGTTATAAAGAGTTTTAGTAACTCTAATAGAACCTTGCTTTTCATTAAAATCCCCCCATTTTAAGGCCAATAATTCACCTATTCGTAATCCGGTATAGGAAAGTACCGTGAAGACAAGATGATCCATTTCAAGCCCGTCTGTATAGGATAATTAAAGAAAATGGGCAAGCTCCTCTTTTTCAAGAAAGACAATATCCTCTTCTGCTTTCTCCAGTTCTTCAACACTTTGTTGCTTTTTAGGCATTTTGAAATCCTCAGTAGGATTTTTTTTTATCAGTCCTTGAGTTAATGCTTTCCGAAAAATCATTTTTCCACAAGTATGAATACCATCCATATAATTTTGGCTGTATTTTTCGTTTAATTCCAGAATCCTTTCTTCATACATTTTCTAAGTAATGCGGCTGATTGGATAAGGTCCCCAAACAGAGGTAAAATGCTTCTTTTCCTTTTCTCGGGCTCTTACGCTACTAATCTTGACGCCAAGAGTGGCAAGATAGAGTTAAAAGGCATGAAGAAATGGAAAGCCTTTCTCCCGCTATCGAAGAAGGAGATTTGCAAGCTTGCATTCGCTATTCCCAGCTGTGTGAGGAGAGTGTTGTTGACTGGACATTTTCTTACCGGGATATTTATATAAGGTTGCCAAGGATATGAACCGAGATATGAGGGTGAAACAGGGATCGATGTTTGGTATCACAATCTAAAGGCGACATATAGATATCTGGAAGAAAAGGGGAAGGTTACGAATACGAAGGAGCCTGTTTTAAAAATTTGGAAACCATAGTATTTCTATATAATTACAGTTGAAAAGTGCGATAATTTGTACTAGGGTTATCGCCATTAATCCTATTAAGCTATGTGACAACGGGATTGGAATAGCAGAAGCATTTGCTAGAGGTTTGTTGATTTTATGGCCACCTATTAAAGAGGCTGAAATATAAAAAGAAGGCCCAATATAATAGAAAGTCTATCAGTTCAAAGGTACCAATGAAAAAGGAGTTGACCCCGTAAGGCCAACCCCTTGCAAACCGTTATTTTATTGTAAGCGTTACAGAATTATAGTTTTTCCCATTACCAAGTGGATTGTAGTTTTTCTCAATGTTTCCTGCGGCGTCCACAGTGAAATAATTGATGGTTGTAGTCTTTTCAATTTTTAATGTTTCTGCAAATTCACGGGTGCCGCTTAATTTAATTTTAGCTGATTGGAAGGTTGGGCGGCTGCCGTCAAGAGTATAATAAATGGTGGCTGGCTCACTTGTTTCAATCTTAACATCAACCGGACCTGTGTATTTACCGTTTCCAGGTGTAGCTTTTGAGGAAGGCGGCTGATGGTCTTTTGCACTGTTGTAGGCTACTTTAATTAAGCCAATCAACCCATTGGCAAATTCCATTGCTTCTTCATGACCTTCTACAAAGGCTGGCTGGAATCCAACTGCCTGCCATCTTTTTGTATCCTTATTCCATAAATCTGCCCCTACTTCGAAGTTCCAGGCATAAATCCCCTTTTCATACCATAGGTAGTCCGCAGAGTTACCTGCAGCAGAGTATAGTACGTCAGGAATTGGACCTGTACGGCTAGGTAGAATGACCGTTCCGCGGTGGTCTTGAATATCATTTAAGATGTTATCAGAAGCTGCCCAGTAAAACGCTTCTTCACCAGCTGATGGGCGTGGCAGTGTTGTACGTTTTGAATCGTAAGCACCAGGGGACCACATGAAGTAGCCGCCATAACTATGAATATTCATTGCAAACTTAATATTTGGGTTTTTGTCAGCAAGCCAGACAAGGTTTCTTCCTTCAGGCTCAGAGTTTTCAGCTGGTCCAGCGTAAGTTTCTCCCGTACAACTTGTACCTCCGCCAATATAGCCATCAAAAACGGAACCAACAGAATGGTTGCGGTTAAGGTCAACTCCCCAATTATTACGGTACCCAGGATCAGAGGCAGTGGGACCACAGTGATTGGTCATATTCTTACGCTGCATATTGTAATCATTGAAGCTGTAATTAGCACCATCAGGGTTTACTGAAGGTACAAGGAATATATCAAGATTATCGACAAGCTTTCTTGTCTCACTATCTTGACTATAGTTTCGCAGTAGTCTTTCCGCCGTTTCGATTGTTACGAGTGGGGTCACCCATTCACGGGCATGCTCCTGAGCATATCCAAGAATACCTGGTTTAGAACCGTCACGATGCTTGCCGATTCGGATCGCTTTTACTGTAAAAGGATCACGGGAAACGTCTGGCCCAGCTTTCAAGCCGTCAGTTAATATCGCAGCATTTGTAGTTGGTGCGACAACACCAGCACCAGTATTACCGCGGTATGTAGTCGCAGTGACAAGTTGGCTAGCATTCTCATTCAGTGCTTTAACCACTTGTGCGGCAGTACTTGTTGCCTTTCCTGACGAATCAGTAGCTAAAGCTACTAAAATCTTGGTACCATCCACAGTCACTTTTAGTGGTGCATTATTGGTTCCCGGATTCTTGAATTCTACCGATTCATCATTCCCGCCTTCATGCCCCCATACTTTTGAGGAAACAACAACTGCGAGATTGGTCGTGCCGCCGATAGTTGCTTGGGCAAGACGTCTGTAACCATTTGTTTTATTTGGCAGATCAATGATTTCTACCAAGTTCGGGAATTCTTTTGAAAGTTTTTCGGCACGTTCATATAATTCATTTGGTGCCATATAGTGGTCAACAAAATCCGTAACATAATCTGTTTTTGGATGTTTCGGCTCTTTCCCTAACCATTCAGTAATGGTGCTCGTTGCTGTTCCTCCAAGATTACTTTCAATTTTAACAGATGAAGGAATGGCGCTAACTGGTAAAAGCAAATAGTGATATAAATATTCACCGTAATCTACCAATCTAGAAAGTGTAGCAGATTTTTCCTCACCGTTCTCGGTCCAAGTTGCTTTAAGTGCTGTGCTAGCAGTCGCACCGGCGCTTGATTTTACTTCGAGATATAGGAAGGTGCCTGATTGATTGGTAAAATGGTTTGCCCTAAGGACTTTAAGTGTATCCTCGGAAGCTGCCAGACTGGCTTGCAGCTGGACAGTAGATTGCCGCTCTGCCACGCGTGTGTTCCATTGATTTTCGGTGATCAGGGTCTCTTTTACATTGATGCCAAAGGTCTTTAACATGGCAATTTCTGTTGGTGTGACAACGGCATCCACTTCATAGACTCCGTCGTGTGCTTCGATTCTGTGGGTAAGGTCAATTCCAAGCTCAAGAAGCTTGTCCTTTGCCTTATCATTTGGTACTACAAGTTGAACAATTGAGACCGATTCTTCCTTAGGAATCTGCTGGTCAGGTTGTTCGACCGCTGCAACCGGAATACTTAGGCCTGTATAAAATGTAGAGAACCCTAGTCCGGTTATGGCAGTCATCACCACTAAATTCCTTTTCCATTTCTGCTTTTTCTGTTTTGTCAAAAACTGCACCCCCAAAATGCTAGAAATTTTAATACAAGCTTATTGTAAATTGAATGTACTTAATATCTTGTCGTAAAATCAGGGGCAGTTAAAAATCCGCTCTACAAAAATTTTATTGAGAAAATATAATACTTTATTTTAGAAGATGAAATTTTAGGCTGTTTTTCCTATTTAAAAAGTACTGTGCCGCTCGAAATCTAGTAATTTTAGGAGTACAAAATTACTAGATTTTATTCCATTATAATACCCATAAACTGTATATTGGTAATCAACTGTTTTTATTGTTTAATATTGTTTAATATTGTTGCTGTTTGTTTAATTTTGTAAAAGGAAAGTTGTAATATATTTCATGTGAATTGCGGCTCTAATGTTAAAAACCATTAAATGCCTATCAACCTTTGTGCCAGTCCAACATTTAATAAAGAAACAAGAATTATGATGAATAGGAATGATGGGGAATGGCAAAAAGAAACCGAGGAAAAACAATCAGCTACTTGCCTTCAAATGGCAGAGGGACATGCCCACTGTGTGAAAGAACAGGAGTAAAGCTTCTCTACCCGCACAAAACTGAAACAAACCAAACCATCAAAGTCTGCAAAAACTGCCGCCATAAATAAAAATCTCATAGTATAAAAAATCACATTCAGCAATTGAACGTAAAAATGAAACCATGGAAATGGAAGCTATTACTATGGTAAAAGCGCTACAAGCAAGTAACAACCGCACAGAAGCAGAATCTGCTATTTAAAAACCGAATATAGTCTATTACATGAGAATGTATGAGAATCTATTGAACTCTAGTGGATTACCATATATTCTCTTTTTTTAAAAACTAGTATTACCCTACCCTACCAGGGATTATTACATTTAATGATTGGGCGTGTTATATGACGAAGAATACAACAAATCCAATCCACCACATTAAGGAGGTGAACTATGACACATAGCAAAGAATACGCTGAAATTGGAGATATTGTAATAATTGATCATGGAATCCTTGGTAAGTATGGTTATAAAGTAACCAATGATTTTCTACATTTTCAAATACCTTCTCCAAATAAATTTCTGTAGTGGAAAGCTGCTCGTGGCCCAGACTCTTCATAATCTGATAGACATCTACTCCATTTAAGTGAGAAATGATGGCAAAAGTATGCCTAAAGGTATGAGGCCAACTGAAGTAACAAGGAAACTCGGATTTTTTGTTCAAAGTGTCTATAAGTATATTCAAGAGGGGGCTATAAAAGCAAAGGTGGTACCCTTTGGGGATGGGAGGACAATCTATGTCATATCTGAAACAGCTTATGAAGAAGCGGACGGTTTACTGAAACCATCTGAAACCCAACGTCCAAAACGATTTGAGTATTATCAATCTAGGCAGGATATCGTCTTATTTCAGAAATTCCATTCAAGCAAGGTTCCTAAAGCACGTGTTATACAATTATGGAACTTTATCTGACAATAAAGTTGTATCAAATTATCTTGCTGAAAAATGCCACAAAAGTCCTTGCAAACAAGTATGCAAGGACTTTTATAATTTACATAAAAGAAATAGCACCGCTAATTATAGCTAAAACAGTTAAGATTAACGATGTCAAGATGGCCCATTTGTATGCAAATTTCTGATATTCTCCAAGGTCTTTTTCAACCATACCAGCTAATAGAATGGTTGATGCAACAAGCGGACTCATTAAATGAGCGGGTTGTCCCAATATAGAAGCCCGAGCAATTTCTAACGGACTAATTCCATAGGCTGAAGCTGCTTCTGCAAGAATAGGGAGAACTCCGAAATAATAGGCATCATTCGATAAAACGAAAGTGAATGGCATACTTGTAATGCCAACAATGACAGGAAAAAATTGACCTAATGAAGCAGGTATTATCGAAACCAGTCCATTAGCAATAGCATCAACCATTTTTGTACCGGAAAAGATTCCTGCAAATACTCCTGCAGCAAAAACTAACAGAACAACAATTAAGGCGTTTCCAGAATGTGCTAAGATGCGTCTTTTTTGCATTTCCAGATTGGGGTAGTTAATCATTAAAGCAATAGCGAAACCGACCAAAAATAAAATAGGGGAAGGTACTAATCCCATAATAAGAATAACCATAATGCCTACTACAATGAATAAGTTAACCCACAATAAATGAGGACGTTTAATGTCAATGTGTGAGACTATCTCAGTGGCTTCATTTTCTACAGTAGCAGCTATTTCAATATTTAACTCTTCTATGTGTATTACACCCAGTCTTTTACGTTCTTTTGTCCCTAAAATAAATGCGACGAAAATAACCCAAAGAGCACCACAGATCATGGTTGGAATAAGTGGAACGAAAAATTCGGATGCATCAAGCCCCAATACTGCGATTGCCCGTGTAGCAGGTCCACCCCAGGGGGTCATTCCACTCATAACACTTAAAGCTAGCATGGCTACTGTGGCTAAAACCAATGGATTCATACCGATTCGTTTATAAAGTGGATACATAGCTGAAACAGTAATGATATACGTTGTTGTTCCATCTCCATCTAGGGCAACGAGTAATGCAAGAATTGTGGTACCTACCGAAACTTTGACAGGATCTCCCTTGACAACTTTTAATAATTTTTTGATCAATGGGTCAAATAAGCCTGTGTCTATCATAATACCAAAAAATAATATGGCGAATAATAATAGAGCAGCAGAAGGAGCGACTAGCTTAATGCCTTCCATCATCATAGTGCCAATTTTACTTCCAAAACCACCAACTCCTGCAAACACGATCGGAACTAAAGTTAAAGCAACAATGGGTGATAAACGTTTGGACATAATTAAATAGGTAAAAACGGTAACCATGGAGATGCCTAAAATTGTAAGAAACATTATTAAATCCCCTCCCAAATTTTGAATGCGCTTTCAATTGATCTCTGGATGACTAAGAATTATTTTGTGACTCTTCAGAAAAATTAACTGGTAGATTAATAAGTTTTACACTATGCAGATGCGCTTTTCTTTATTAAAGGTAATACAGGGAGAACAATAAGTTAAATACATATTTTTTTTGTATTGGTATCAAAATAATTTATTTTTAAAAAAAGATTGGGGAGGAGAGCAAAGAAAGCCAAGGGATAATTGATACAATAAAGAAACTTTTAAAAATTTAATGCTATTTTTAGTATTTAAAAAGAAGGTCATCATCTAAATATTGTGGATGATAACCTTCATTTCTTTATAAATCAGACTTTTTCAGTGTCCTTGAGCACAGCTCTCTCCTTTTTTATTTAACATTTAGTTTTAACGTTACTGTTCTTGTCTTTTTTTCTTAAACTTAATTTTAATACCAATCTTAGTAATGGAGGCACTGCGGCATAAATAAAAGCCATCCGAAATAGTTGATAGCTGGTAACAGTAGATACATCAGCATTTACTTCTTGTGCAATGATTCCCATTTGATCCATTCCACCAGGGGCTAAACTTAAAAAACCCGTAATAGTCGATAAATCATAATACTGGGTCAGTAGAAAACTAAAAAACATTGTTGCGCAGATCAAAATTAGTCCGTTCATCAAAGCCAATAATAAGGTTTTTCTTTTGTTGTCAAGTTGTTCCGGTTTTAATAGTAAACCAATATAACCGCCAACCATAAATTGAGATATATCAAGAAGTGAAGGAGGAAGTGGTGGTCCCTGCAAACCAAAAAGGCCTACTGCAGCAACAGCGATTACTGGTCCTAAAAAGTAAGGAGCTGGTAATTTGAATATTTTACCTATTCTTGCTGCGAGGAAACAAATAAGCGCGAACAGAAAGATAAGAGGAAATAAATCACTCCACTCTGGAATAACGTTATCCATTATTTTAGATGAGTCATTGGTACTTTTCGCTGCAAAAATAGGACTGAAAATTAAAAGGGGAACTAAGAAAACAACCATTATCACTCTTGTAACATGGAAAAAGGTTACTGTCGTAATATCAATGCCTTTCATTTCTTCTGCAAACACAACAATTTGTGACAAACCTCCAGGTATACTACTTGTTAAGGAGGTAGGATAGTCAACGCCGGAGTATTTTGACATAACAAAAGCTGAACATACACATACAAGGACAATTAAGGTTGTAAGGATCAACATTGAGGGAAGGTGACTAATCATGTCAGACAGTGAGCTCTTGGTAAAAGAGATGCCAATTGAATAACCTACAATAATTAATCCAGTATTTCTCATCGAAACGGGCCAAATTAATTTAACGTTTTTGAAACGTGATGCAATTAATAGGGCTGCCATTGGACCTAGAAGCCAGGGGATTGGCAACCTGATAAGAGAGAAAAGGCTGCCTCCAATAAAAGCAGTTAGAAGTGCAGCTGAAAATTGGATTGTCTTGCTAGCATTATTTAAATCCCACTTTTTCATATTAATTCTCTTCCTTTGTACTAGTTTTATTTCGATTCGTCTTATTTCTATTGTTTAGAATCATTAAGAAAATCAATAAATGCTTTTACTTGTGCCAAATCCATAGTCACATCCCGATAAAAAACCCAAGTTTCTCTAAGCAAATAGCTATTATCGCTTAATACAATGGGGAAAGTATACAGTGGTTCCTCAGGTTTAATACAGATTTCTGGTAAAATGGCATATCCTAAACCATTAAGAACCAGTTCTTTACATGTTTCAATCCGATCTACCTCCATTGAAATCTTAGGTGGTACCGCAAATGTTTCCTGCCACCAGTTTTCAATAGTATTCCTTAACGATTGGTCTGTCTGATAATTAACTCTAGGAAGAAAAGGAAGTTCTTTTAAATCAATTTTTTTACTGGAGGCAATACAAATCTTTTCTTCTTGAAATAACACTTTATTTTCCTGCCATTTGTAAGGGCCTCTAACTATCCCGAGGTGTGCTTCTTCTTTTTGAAGCATTTGATGAATTTGAGAACTCCATCCAGTTTTCAAACTAATTTCAACCTCTGGATATATGGTTAGAAATTCTTTTAATAATACTGGTAGTTTATAACGGGCAAACAAGCCAGATACACCCAATCGCAAAGTTCCTTTCACTTTTTTATCCAAATTTGAAATATGTTCTTTTGCAGCTCCTAATTGCTTACGCATATTTTTCGAATATTGAACGAGGTATTCCCCTTCAACTGTAAACTCGACACCTCTTTTGCCTCTAGAGATTAAATTTGTTTTGAACTCTTTTTCCAGCTGTTTTATACGATAGGATAAAGCTGGCTGAGAAATAAATAGTCGTTGTGCCGCCTTTGTTATATTTCTTTCTTCGTAGAGAGTAATTAAAATAAGCCAGTCTTTTTCATCCATAAAATTTTTCTCCTTTAACCATAAAAAATATTTATGGGTAATTATAAATAATAATAATTTATTTGATTTCTAAAAGTATAATACAACTAATGAATGTAAAGCAATAGACTCACTATAGTTCGCGTTTACTGCATTTTTTCATAAATTTTTTTTATGGCAATGAATAAAAAAACAATATTATTTTTATTCATTATTTTCACTTATTATTTACATTAAGAGTTATCACTACTTAACAGGAGGGGTAAAAATGGTAAATACACAAAATTATGATGTAGTTGTAGTAGGGGCAGGAAACGCAGCTTTATGTGCCGCAATCTCAGCAAAAGAGGGCGGAGCTAGAGTTCTTGTATTAGAACGAGGACCATTGGAAAAGCGTGGAGGAAACTCTTTCTTCACAGATGGAGCCATACGTGTTGCCTATAATAATTTAGACGCAATCAGAAAAGTAATACCTGAATTAACAGACGCAGAAGCCGAGTTAATTGTTATGCCTGAATACACTGAATCTGATTATTTAGATGATTTAATGCGAGTAACAGGTGGACAGAGTAATCCTGAATTAGCAAAACAGCTGGTTACTAAATCTTATGAAACAATTGCGTGGATGCGTGATCAGGGAATAAAATTTGAATTGAATTATGAAAATCAATCTTTCGTACAAGATGGCAAGCGCAATTTCTGGGGAGGACTGCCTATCAAAACGGAAGATAAAGGCGTTGGTTTAATGAGACAGCTCTTTGCGCGGACAGAAGAAATTGGCATTGACGTTTGGTACGATTCACGTGCTGTGGAGCTTGTATCAGAGAATAACACAATATCCGGTGTCGTTGTTGAGAAAGATCATACAATGGTAACAGTTCAGACATCCGGTGTGATTTTAGCTTGTGGCGGCTTTGAAGCCAATAAGAAAATGAGATGTGAAAATATTGGTGAAGAATGGGAAGCGGCAATTGTTCGTGGAACCGAGTTCAACACAGGAGACGGCATTTCCATGGCTATGGCAATCGGGGCTCAAAAATTTGGGCAGTGGTCTGGATGTCATTCGATTGGGACAGATTATAACGCTCCAAAAGTAGGAGACTTCACGAAGCCAGGAGATATTTTTAAAAAGCATTCTTATCCGTACAGCGTCATGCTTAATAATGAAGGGAAACGTTTTGTTGATGAAGGAGCAGATTTGCGAAATTACACCTATGCCAAATACGGCCGTGGGGTATTAAAACAGCCTGGACATGTGGCATATCAAATTTATGATGCACAGGTACGCCCGATGCTGCGTAAAGAATATGACCTTGAAGAAGCGACTATTTATAAAGCAGATACACTTGGAGAGTTGGCAAGTTTACTGCCGGTCAATCAAACACAATTCCTTAAAACGATCGAAGAATATAACAGTGCCGTTCAAGATGGCGAGTATAGACCCGCAGAGAAAGATGGCAAAGGAACGAAAGGAATTACCCCTCCTAAATCCAACTGGGCACTTCGAATTGAGCAAGGGCCATTCTATGCTTTCCCTGTAACGTGCGGAATCACCTTCTCGTTCGGTGGTTTGCATGTAGATGCTACGGGTCATGTGTTAAACAAAGAAGAACAACCGATAAAAGGTCTCTTTGCGGCTGGTGAAATGATTGGGGGGATTTTTTATGAAAACTATCCTGGTGGATCCGGGTTAATGTCTGGAGCAGTCTTTGGGAAATTAGCTGGTTCATCCGCAGCCCACTATATTCAAGAAAAGGTTGAAGCGATCAATAATCATTGAGTCTTTTTCTTGCATAGTTAATTAGATAAAAATGTGTTCAAAAATTCTAGGGATACATTAAATAGAAGAATGAAAAACAGCCAAGGCTTAAAAAAGTTCTTGGCTGTTTGGTACTTCAAATATTAAAAGTCTTTATGCATTGATTAAAACTCACTTATACAAAACAAGGATCATTGAAGTAAACTATTTCGGAAAGAATTTTAGTGCCTTTCATATTTTTAAATAGTTCCTTCGCTTCTTTTTCTGTGTCAAATTCAAAAATTTTAATATTTCCTTTTAAAAAGACAGTGATGACCCACATTGAAAAGCCTCCAAGTGATAGATGATTTTTTTGCTGTAATTTGCAAATCAATTCAAATCAAGCTAATTGATAGGAAAGCTCGTAATTTTTTTTCGTGTACACGTATCCCTCTAAAATGATTCTCGCTGTGCGTACCACTTTAATAGCGCGTATGTGTCCTGCCAAAAAATCAACTTTTGTTTCCATTATCCCCGCCGGGTGGGCTAATCGAAAAATTTCCTGTTTAATGTTCACCATCTCAGATAAAATCGTTTCCTGTAAGTAAGCTCCTGCAGTTGCACAGATGGCTCCTGTAATAGCAAGCGCTTGATGGGGCTTTTGCATCGACATCATTCTGATCATCAAATCCATCTCTGACGCTTTTCTTACTGCTCCGTTTAGATCGACGTAATCCATAGGAGGAGCAATCAGGGTCATTTTAGGCACAGCAGGAGATTTGACAGTTGCTGATTTCTTATCGGAAAATTGACACATTTCAGCTGCAATCGACCGGATTTCTTCTAGTTCATTTAATTTTTCCTGTGAATAATCAGTGGGCAATTCGCTTCCGTTTAGACCAATATCCTGTGCCTTTACAAAAACAAGTGGATTGGCAACATCAATGATTGAAACTTGAATCAGTCGATCCTTCGTTTTAATCATGTCAATCGGATTTCCTGTAGGGAAAAGTTTTCCTGTAACTGCTCCTTCAGCACGAGTAAAAGAAAGATAGATAGGTGATCCTTTACCAGGCACGCCTGGAATTGAGCAGCTGCCTTCTTTTTTCACTTGTCCATTTTCAACCTCTACTTCTGCAATTATCAATTTCTGTGTATTCGTGTTAAAAATCCTCACCGTTGTAACAGGTTCCTTTGCCGGAACTAATCCGTGCTCAATTGTGTAAGGTCCTACAGCAGATGAAATATTACCACAATTTCCTTTAAAATCAACCATTTGATTATCGATGCTGATCTGCGCAAATGTATATTCCACATCGAATTCTGGTGAATCCGATTTTTTGATAATCGCTGCTTTACTTGTCAATGAATTCGCTCCTCCAAGACCATCAATCTGTCTCCGATCCGGACTGCCCATCACGTCAAGTAAGAAACCTTCCCAGTGTGAGCGATTCGAAGGCATATGTTCAAAGTTAAGGAACACACCTTTACTTGTTCCGCCGCGCATTACAACTACTGGTACTTTCATTGTATAACCACCTTTTCTCAACCAATATTTATAGCACTACCTGTTCCTTTGAAAATATAGTATGATAAGTTCATTCATAAGTAAAATACATATTTTTTTAATAAAAATGATAAAAAAACTTATAATCAAAAAGTGGGAGATGGTTAAGTGGACGAAAAAGATTGGATTGCGATAAGGGTACTATATGAAGAAAAAAACATTAGCCGTGCCGCAGAGCGTTTATATATATCGCAGCCGGCGTTAACGTACCGGCTTAAAAATTTAGAAAAAGAATTTAGCACGAACTTATTTTTCAAAATAAAAGGAGGCATTGAGTTTACTTCCGAAGGGATACATTTAGCGGGCTATGCGGAAGAAATGGTGAAAAAGTTGCAAAAAACGAAAGATTATATGCTGAATATGAAAAATGAGGTAAGAGGAACGTTAAGGCTTGGCGTTTCCAGCAACTTTGCCCAATATAAACTACCAGAAATATTGAAAAAGTTTTCAACACAATATCCTCATGTACAATTTAATGTGAATACAGGCTGGAGTACAGAAATCATGCATCTTCTGGATTCATCTAGTGTTCAATTAGGCATTCTGCGTGGAAACTATGAATGGTATGGAATCAAATCGCTACTGCATAAAGAAAGACTTTGTTTAATTTCTAAGAAAGAGGTAGACTTGGATAATTTGCCAGAACTTCCATTCATAAATTATAAAACCGACAGTTCTTTAAAAAACTTAATAAATGGCTGGTGGCATGATAGATTCCCGGAGCCACCATTTGTAACTATGGAAACAGATCGGCAGGAGACGTGCAAAGAGATGGTCAAAAATGATCTTGGTGTTTCTATTCTGCCGGAAATATGCCTGCAGCCTTCAGATAACTTGCATACATACGGGTTATCCTACAAAAATGGGAAGCCGGTGTTAAGAAATACATGGTTAATGTATAACCAGGATTCTTTAAAACTCTCTACTGTCAAAAACTTTATTGATTTCTTGAATAAAAATTCCAATCTTTAACGAAAAAGCACAATGAAATTATTGAAAATTTCATTGTGCTTTTTCGATTTCTTAATTTAATAAAATGGATTATAAGTTTTTTTTTCGAAAAAGTACAAAAAATATGTATTTCACTTATTTAATGATATGAACTATTCTAAAAATAGAAAACAAAGCAACTGGGAAACAGAAAATATTATGTAATATTTTTTAACTATTCAAACTTTTTATTTGATTTGTAAGCGGTTTCTTTAATAGGAGGGGATTCATATTCTTACGTTACTTGGAATTTCAATGGTCATTGTCTTTACTTATTTAATCATGTCTAAACGGTTATCACCTGTTACTTCTCTTGTGGTCATTCCAATTATCTTTGCATTAATTGGCGGATTTGGTCCAGAGCTCGGAGATATGATGCTCGATGGAATAAAGGTTGTCGCACCTTCAGCCGCTTTGCTATTGTTCGCTATTTTGTTTTTCGGAGTTCTGATTGACGCTGGATTATTTGATCCACTTATTAAAACTATGTTAAAAGCCGTAAAAGGGGATCCGGTTAAAATAGCGATAGGAACAGCAGTAATCGCAATGACCGTTGCCTTAGATGGTGATGGTACCACGACTCATATGATTACGATTTCCGCTATGCTGCCTCTTTACTTACGACTTGGTATGAATCCACTTATTCTTGCCACTATTTCTATGCTGGCTGTCAGTATTATGAGTGGTATGACTCCTTGGGGAGGACCTGCAACAAGAGCAATAGCATCTTTAGGTCTCGATGCAAATGAATTCTTTGTCCCGATTATCCCAACACTATTCGCAGGTATTGCAGCTATTCTTTTTACCGCTTATGTACTTGGGAAAAAAGAGCGCAAAAGGCTTGGTGTTGTTCATATCAAAGCTGTACCTGAAATGAAAGGAGCTCTTGCTGAAGCAGCGGTAGCTTCCGCCATACAAGACGATTTAAAGCGCCCTAAATTAATATGGGTAAATCTTTTGTTGACGCTCACAGTTATGGTCGTTCTTGTAATGGGCTTCGTACCGGTACCTGTGTTGTTTCTAATCGGGTTTGTGCTTGCTTCAATCATTAATTACCCTAATCTAGAACAGCAAAAAGAGCGAATCGTGTCACATGCAGGAAACGCTATAACCGTAGTCACATTAGTATTTGCGGCTGGTATTTTCACAGGGATCTTTTCCGGAACGAAAATGGTAGACGCCATTGCAAATTCATTAGTGGCCATCATTCCGGATTCTTTAGGCTCTTTTTTACCGATGGTCGTTGCGTTCACCAGCATGCCATTTACGTTCGTTTTATCCAATGATGCTTACTACTTTGGTGTTTTGCCAATTCTTGCCGAAGCAGGAGAAGCTTATGGAGTGAGTCCTTTAGAAATTGCCAGAGCTTCAGTACTGGGCCAGCCTGTACATTTCTTAAGTCCACTCGTGGCATCGACTCTTTTACTAGTAGGGATGGTAAAGACAGATATCGGGGAACTACAGCGGTATGCATTTAAATGGGCTCTAATTTGTTCATTAATCCTTATCATTGTTGCTATCTTGACAGGGGCTATTATTTAAGTATAATGTTATCTAATAAATTCTTCGAACTTAAACAAAGTAGGGCTGTGCCAAAACCACTTATTATTAGTGGTTTTGGCACAGCCCATTCTTTTATTTAATTCCAGAAGTCTCGCCAGTAGCTTGAGTAATTATTTTTACGATTGTTTTCGCAAGGTTCATAACCGTGTATAGACGAGTGTCATTTAAAAATTGCATGGTTGGCAGCGGATCTATATAATTGACCATTCCTGTAATATGATAATCTCCCACTTCCGGCAATACTTTTTTTAAAGCTTTCCCCGGGACAAGAGGTCCATCCTTCAAGAAAACATAACCGACCTGGTTTTGATCCCCTAAACAAGCATCCACACTAAAAATAAGAGGCTTTTTGAATTGTTTTTTAATTTTTTTCAACGTGTCTTTTAAATTAAATGCATGAACGGGATTTTCCAAAGTACCGTAAACACGATAAGGCACCGTATGTTCTTTAAGCATTGTCCCGACTAAAGGGCCTAATGAATCCCCTACTGATCGATCTGAACCAATGCACAGAAAGATTACATCTTCATTTTGACATCCTGAAGATTGAATAATCTCTTTGACTTTTAATGCTAAGCAGTTTATTTCTTCGCCTTTTGGTTCCACAGAACAAATTGCTCCTCTTCTTGTAAATTAGACTCATCTTAATTCCCCTTTGTTCGATTATATATACGAACAAAAAAGATATCATGCATGTAAATATAAGCATATGCTTGAGAATGATAGTTCTTTTTTAATTATTAGTATTTAACACTCTGAAAAATGGCAGTAATTCAAAACATGCCCTTTAATTTATTTGGCGAGGAAGTGGGAGTAGGTTTACAACTAGAAAACGGAACGACTTTATTTTAAAACTACAACCAAGTACACCATATACAAAGTTAATTAACATAATCAGCGTTCTAGGAACCTATATAATTGATTTAGAGAGTAGGAGGGGGTTAAGGCTCCTTTTTTATTATACTTTTTTTAGTTTAACATACGCCCTTTGTAATGAGCTATTCTTAGAAATTCTTACAGGCATTTATCGACCTTACCAAGTGGCAGAAGGATAGATGGTATCTTATGATATCTTATGTTTTCATTTCTACACACATACTAAAAAAAGAGAAGACTAGAGAATTTCCTCCATTTCATTTAATCCTTTTCGCGATAATTGGTTCTTCTCTCTCCCATCAGTTTCGCAGCCTTTTTAGCCTTCTCCTGCTCAGGGTTTGTATATAGGGCAGCCGTTGTGGTTGAAGTATGACCAAGTTGAGTCATCAGCAAATGGATGTCACCTGAATGCTCCATTAAGTTCGTCCCATAGGTATGCCTCAATTTGTATGGCGACATCGATTTATTGGACTTAAAGGTCTTCGTATATTTCTTTACTAGAGCTTCAATGGCACGGTTGGAAAGAGGGGTGGCTCCATCATTCATCCTAGTCAAAAAAACATAAGCCGTATCATCATTTGAGCCTCTATAACGTTCCGTTCTCACAGCTAGGTAATCTTTTATGTCTTGCATAGAAGGAGGAGAGACTGCTACTACATCCTTTTTACCACCCTTACGTAAAACGTGTATTTGTTTTTCTTCGAAATCCAAGTCTCGTAGCCCTAAGTTGGATAACTCATTCACCCGGATACCGCTTCCTAAGAAGAGGGATAAGATCGCAAAATCACGTTCCTTGTCCCTTTTAAAATATATGAGTTTTCTGGACTTTTCAGGTAGCTCCTTTTCATAGTCATGCTTCACGAATTCAAGAAACCGAGCATCCTCATCATTGTGGGAAATCTTTGTCGATATTCTGGAAGCACGCGCTCCCAATGTCTCTTTCACTTTATTCACTTCAATTTTCAACATGACATTTCGATAGAAGTAAGGTTCGCCGTCACCGTTTTCTGTCTGAGTCGTTAAATACTTGAAAAGGGAACGTAATGTAGAAATTTTCCGATTGACTGACACCTTTTCCGCTTTTTTTGTTTCCATCTTATTGATAGGGATATTTCTCCGTTCCAAAAATTTTATAAAGGGTTGGCCTCGACTAATTTTAACTTTTCCAGCACCGACAGAGGAATATCCTTAATATGCTCCTGCTCAGCAATGCCTTCAGCTTTCAACCACTCCAAAAATAATTTATTATCAAGAACGTAATTAAAGAGTGGATGCTGACCGGGTATCCAATTTATTATCGACATATTAAACGATTTAGAAAGGCATGGACTTAACCAGCTGTTCCTGTTAATGAACTTGTTGTCTGGTATAGGGCATAGTTTAATGTTTTTTATCATTGTCTCTCCCTTAGGAGAGCACATATTAGCCTTGTATAATATGTACTCTCCTTTTATCTTTTAATAAACTAAACCAACTAAAAATAACCCGACCATACATTCAACAAATGCAATATATATTCATCTCTTTTTCGAGTACGATATAGATCTGTATTAGTCTTTTTAAATTAGCGTTCGGTTAAAATCCAAACATGATTTTGTTATTACTTTTTGAAGGGAATTTGTTCTCGGCACTGTATCGCTTTTTTCGCTAGGAAAAAGGTTGAAGTGTTTGAAATGTATATCAGTTTTTATTTTCTAATGTGCTGCAATTAATCTGAATGTACGAGTGTAAAGACCTATATCCAGGTGAAAGGGAAATGGATGTACCAGTATGGTGCAGTAGATTCCGAAGGAAGCGCTGAAATCTAAGTTTTTATCAATGGATAACTTTGTTAAAATAAATTTTAAAACTAACCAATGTTCTTAGGGAGGAAACAAATGAAGGTAAAAAAAATACATCATGTAGCAATTATTTGTTCCGATTATGAAAAATCAAAAAACTTCTATGTGAATATTTTAGGGTGTGATATCGAGAATGAAACATATCGGACAGAAAGGAAATCGTATAAATTGGATCTAATGGTTGGAGGGGAATATCAGCTGGAATTGTTCTCTTTTCCTGATAGCCCCAATCGTCCAAGTTATCCTGAAGCAAGAGGGCTTAGGCATCTTGCCTTTGAAGTGGATGATATTAATCAAGCGATTGAAGATTTAGAAAAAGAAAACATTCCAGTCGAACCTATCCGTGTTGATGAGTTAACAGGAAAAAGGTTTACTTTTTTTTTCGATCCGGATGATTTGCCTCTTGAAATATATGAAAAGTAGCAATTACAAGCTTAGTAAGGAAAATGCTTGAAGCTTTAGGGCATGAAGTTTTTTGAGGGGTAAAACTTTGGGAAGGGAAGAAAACTCTTGTTAATTTGGTTAAATTCAATAGCTGAAAAGAGGTTGAAATACAATATCGCTACACTAGTGTCATTCGGTAGATTCACGATTCCAGCACTATTTAAAAAGGTTATTGACCCTACAATAAAAGGTGGAACGGGAACAGTATTTAGATTAGTCATTCACTTCTCCGTTAATTTAGTTTGCATTTCCCATAATTCCTTATGCTCCCAACAAGTCCACTTTATCAAAGTAGGGCTTCTTTGATTTTTCATGGACATAAAAAGGGCTGTTAGTAATCTATTAAGTACTATACAGATTTCCAGGAAGCTTCATAAGATATAAAAAAGGAGGTACAAGCAATGAAAGAAAAAATAATTAACGCGGAAAATAACCGTTTCCGCTTAATAACAGGTACATTTCCTGATAAAGAAACTGCCGAAATAATGGCTGACGAACTGAAAATTCGTTATGGCTGGATTGTCTATATAATTCCAGAACAAAGTGAAAAAGACTGGAAATAAAATTAGTTACCTACCATAAGGATTTGATGAAATAGGGAAATTAGTAGAGAGGATGACTGAATTGAAATTACAAGATATAAAAGGATCTTATGATGTAATCATTAGTCTTGGCAGTTGGTGTGGACCTTCCCTTAATTTAAGGAGGCATAATTTAAGGCGGTTTTCATTTCCACTTGATTGGGTCGTTTCTAACTCACTCCCGGATGTAAGCAGATTATTGAAGAACAGATTTGCCGGATTTATGAATGTAAACAAAATGAAGCAGGTAGATGGCATCGCTTCTTATCTTGATGATGGAGATGTGGTTTTTTCTGGAGAAGGCGGTAAGCAACAAAACGCGCATTTTATCCTAGATACCTATTATAATATTATTTCAGTCCATGATTTTCCGATAATACCTAATCAAGATTGGACTCATCTTTACCCTGCGTACAAAGAAAAACTTAATTACCGAATAAATAAGTTTATTGAAAAAATTTCAAATAGCAAATCCGTCTTATTTGTAAGATGGGGGCCAGTTACCGTTCGCGATGCAATTGAATTACAATCCGTCTTATCCGAAATGATACCGGGGAATTTCAATATCCTCTTCCTTGATCCAATAGCAGGGTTAAAAGGTGTTAATGAAGTCGACTGGGGAATCAAAGGCATTTGTACAATGCAAGTACCAAGCGATGGTCCTAATGATGATTCTATGTGGGATTATGTTTATAATGGACTGACCTTAACGAAAACATATTCTTAGTATTGATTTTGCTTCTTTTATTCAAACTTTTAAATTTGGTGAGGCATTAATGGACTGACAACTTAGTCTTTTTCGTTTTTTGAAGGATGAAACAGAAGAGTTATTTTTACTGAAGCAGAAAATTTTATCTTAAGAGTTAAAGGACACTCATGATTCTAAAAGAGTGTTTTTTTTGTTCAGTAATCCGTTGAATTATCTAAATTTTCCAAAATTACAATTGACCATACCAGGACAGCTGATTTAGAATTGATATGTATATGAAATTATGTTTGGTATATAAAACAAAAATAAGGAGGAATAGTAATATCTTTGTATGGACAATTTTCAATTAACTAAAAATATATCTGATTTAGGAGGTAAGTAATATGTTTAAGAATAAATTGGCGTTCGTTCTGCTTTGTTTGGTGTTTATAGTATCTGGATGCAGTTCAAGTGACGAAACTACTACAGAAAATAAGGGGAGTTCAGGAGGGAAAGCGGTAAAGCTTACTTTTACGGAACCTGCACGGTTATTGTCAGTTGCCCCTTTGTATGTAGCCATTGAGCAAGGATTTTTTGAAAAAGAAGGAATTGAAGCTGAGATTGTATCTGGTGGTGGAGGAGCACAAGTAATCGCTTCTGTATTATCAGGAGAAGCTCAGTTTGCGGTATCAGGTCCTCGAAGTATGTTCACTCCTCTTGACAAAGGTGAAGATTTAATGGCGATTCAATCTTTAAATTCAGCGCTAACCTATCAAATTACTCTCTCTAAACAATATCAAAAGAAAAAGAATGTTTCTAAAGAATCTTCACTTGAAGATAGAGTTGCTTCATTGAACGGCGCAACTATTGGTACAAACCTTGTTGGCGATTCTGGAGACGTATACACCCGATATTTAATGCAAATGCATGGTGTTGATCCCATAACTCTTAAAGCCGTCAAATTAGCAGGAGATGGATCGAAGATTGGCGGTATGCAGGAGGGGATTGTTGACGGGGGAATAGCATCACCTCCAATGGGTTTACAAGCGGAAAGTAAAGATGTTGGTGAAATTGTAATTAATACAAGTGAAGAGCCAATGTATGGGAATATGGTCTGGGAAGCTGTTTTTGCTAAAAAAGTATATTTAGAAGAAAATCACGAAACATCTTTGAAAGTAGTTCGGGCAATAGGGAAAGGTATGGAATTCACACGTAATCATCCAAGAGAGGCAGCCGAATCAATCGTATCTTATTTTGATGGAATTGATGTTGATATTCTAGAGGAATCAATTATAGGATTGAAAAACACTTTTAAAGGCTATGGAGAAATGAATCAAGAAGCTTGGGATAATGCCCAGGATCCATTAGTTGAATTTGGCAAGTTGTCAGGCGTTTCTACTAAACAGGATACTACTGAAGATGTTATTTGGACAAATAGTTATATAGAAGAAGCTTTTAAAAAATAATTAGCTAGAAAGTAGATGATAGTCAAGATGGAAAATGCACAACTTGAAAAGTTCAAATTGTCCACTCGTTTTTTGGATGTTACTTACGTAAACAATAAAACTGGTGCAGAAGTGATTGCCCTGCAGAATATAAACTTAAATATCAAAGAGGGTGAATTTATATGTATTGTAGGGCCGAGCGGCTGTGGAAAAACCACTTTTTTAAATACTGTAGTTGGATTACTGAAGCCGAGTAAGGGAGAAATTCTATTAGATCAGCAAAAAATTGATGGTCCCGGCAAGGACAGGGCAATGGTCTTTCAAAACCCTAGTCTATTACCTTGGAGAACAGTTTTGGAAAATGTTCTCTATGGAGTTGAACTGCAAAAGCAAGTAACCGCAGAGAAAAAGAAAGAGGCCAAAGAATTTATTGAAATGGTCGGTTTAAAAGGTTATGAAAATCATTATCCCCACGAATTGTCAGGAGGGATGCAGCAAAGGGTAAACTTGGCTCGAGCATTAACGGTAAACCCGTCATTACTATTACTGGATGAACCATTTTCGGCATTAGACGCACAAACCAGGGAATTTATGCAAGGTGAGTTACTTAGAATATGGGATGAGACAAAAAAGACAAGTCTTTTTATTACACACCAAATTGATGAAGCGGTATTTTTAGCTGATAGAGTTTTTGTTTTTGGGGCAAGACCAGGACGTGTAGTGGAGGTTGTGGATGTTGATATACCTAGACCTAGAGATCTCCGCGTGAAGCGTAGCCCGGAATTTTTAGAGTTTGTAGATCATATATGGTCCATTATTGAACAGGAGTCTTCAAAACAAGGTTTCGATAATAAAGAAAAATAATAAAGGGAAAGGAGAATAATATGACGAAGGGTACTATCCAACTTACACAATCAAAGCAAAAGATAAAAAAGGCGAAGAAAATAAAAAAAGAAAAGAAGTCATTTTTTATCAGTGTTGCTTCTGTTTTTATATTTCTGTTGCTTTGGGAAGTAGCTTCTCAAAATGAATGGATAAATCCATTGTTCATTAGCTCACCAATTGAAATTGCCCAAGCGGCAGTTATAATGGTCCAAGAAGCTTCTTTTTGGGAAAATATGAAAGTAAGTGGTTACGAATTTATTGCAGGCTTTGTTTTAGCCATACTTTTTGGAATTCCAATTGGTGTGTTATCGGGCTGGAATTCTAACTTTAATGCAGTCGTTAACCCTTTCATTTCAGGATTATATGTAACCCCTAAAGTCGCCCTTTTACCAGTGATCATAATTGCATTCGGAATAGGACCAGCATCAAAAATTGTTATAGTCTTTTTGATGGCCTTCTTTCCAATAGTGATGAGCGCTCAAAAAGCTATGCTAACATTAGATCAAAACTTAATAAAAGCAGCAAGAACATTTAGTGCAAGTGAATTTCAAATTTTTAAAACAATCGCTTTGCCTTCGACGGTACCATTCCTTTTAAACGGTATTCGCTTAGGTATTGGTCAAGGATTAATTGCTGTAGTTGTAGGTGAATTATTCGCTTCGACAGCTGGTATCGGATATCAATTGACAAGCAATGGTCAAAATCTACAAACAGATCGTATGTTTGTTGGAGTGTTGGTCATTACGATTACGGGAATCATTCTTACTTCATTATTAGGCATTATTGAAAGACGCTTTTCATCTTGGAAACCAGAGAATAGATAATTAAATTAATTATGCAGACTGTAGCCAAACTCAATGAAAATCGAGTTTGGCTACAGTTTTTTTATTAAAAAACGTTCCAGTTGATTTCAGAAATCCGCTCCCTTTCCGCCGACTGTCTGCCAAGCCTCCTTGCCGCAAGCGGCTGCGGTGTCTCGGCTAGCCAGTAATTCGGCAGGAGTGTCGCAAATTCATCAATCCAATAAGGATTACAGTGAAAAAACATTAAGGATAATCCAGTCTTGTTTAAAAATTTAGGTAGAACCCAGTTTTTAGGGTTTGTACAATTTGAACGTTGCCTCCAGGAACTCCCTTTCCGCAGGCGGTCCGCCCTCGGTTGCGGGGTCTCCCCTGGACACGCTTTTCCCGCAAGAGTCTCGCACATCCGCTCCAATAAACTTTGTTTTAACTTTTAGATAGAACTTTTTGGTTTAGCATGCTTTTCAAACCTAATCCATCTTTAAATGAAGATTTCCAACCCAATCCCATATGGAATAGAATTTCTTCAGCGATGATTACATCTCAGAATGTATTCTGATTCGTTATTTTACTGTGCCACTTCACAGCGAGATAGAATTTTATTGAAGTTCTCACGTATCCATGATACCTTCAGTTTATAGTGAATGGTTGGGAGGAATAGGTTTTGAACACTAAGGCGTTTTTATTGGCATCTATTACAGTTATTATTTGGGGATCTACATTCGCTGCTATTCGTGCAAGCTTACATGGCGGGTATTCAGCCGGCCATTTGGTACTTGTTCGTTATCTTATAGCATCAGGGATTTTTGTCCTTTATGCTCTATGGCCTGGGGTGAAATTTCGACTCCCGAAAAAAGAGGATTTGCTGAGGATATCGATCCTTGCATTTATTGGTATTAGTATTTATCATATTGGGGTTACATTCGGGGAACAAACCGTTTCGGCGGGAACGGCTGGAATGCTGATTGGTTCAGCACCTGTCTTCATCGCGATCATTGCTGCGATCGTTTTAAAAGAACGCCTCGGCCTATTCGGATGGATTGGTTTAGGTATAGGATTCATAGGGATCACCTTCATAACATTAGGTACTGCAGGCCCTTCCCTGAATATTTCTGAAGGTGCCTTTTTAGTGCTGATGTCTGCTATTGCTTCTGCAGTGTTTTTTGTTTTCCAAAAGCCACTGTTTAGCCGCTATAATCCGATTGAATTGACAGCCTATTTCACATGGATCGGTACAATACCCTTTTTCATATTTTTTCCTGGTCTATTTCAAGAAATTCAACATGCTACAATGGAAGGTCATTTATCAGCGATTTTTGTTGGTATTTTCCCTGCAGCCATCGGTTATGTAACTTGGGCAGTCGCACTATCATTAGGAAAAGCCAGTTCCGTTTCCAGTTTGTTATACCTTGAACCTGTGATTGCCATTTTCGCCGCTTGGGTTTGGCTGCGGGAAGTGCCTAGTACTCTTTCAGTCATTGGCGGCGGAATTGCGATATTAGGGGTTCTTGTCGTTAATGGGTTCGGAAAGTATAAATCAGTAATGAAAAAAGCAGCATGATAGTTGTTTAAACCAACTGGTAAAAATCGCAGCATTTTAAATTCATCATGAAGAATGAACGTTTATCCTTCTTGAACGACTCAACACATAGGAGGGCACCCAATAAAGGAATTCACCCAGGTTGCTGAGATCAATCAGTTACACCTGGGGAATTGTTTTTTTCCTCCTCTTTTAATTACTTAAAATTAAATCTATTTTTAAAGTCCCAATCCAATTTAAATGAATTATTTTCACCTGTTAAAAATTTATAATCGATATAGGATTTTTCTTTTTTAGACATTTCGTCGACAAAGGGCGAATAGGTTCGGAATACCAATACATTTTTCTTTTCATCAAATTCTACAAGTCTTAGCCAGCCATTACCCCCTCGATAATTCGTTTGGTAATTGACCAGCATTTGAATGACATCATTTCCTGCTGAATTTTGTTTTACCCGATGTGCTATCCCAAAATAATGGCCATTAACCGTCATGAACACTTGATTATGGTCCTTTACAAGTTCATCCCAAATCAGTCGGCCATTAGACGACTCGACGGCGATGGTTTTATCATCCTTAACCTTCGGAAATATAATATCATGTGAGACGAGGATTGTCGGTTTATCTTGATGCTGATCTAGAACCTTTTTTGACCATTCCAGGTCTTTATGCAGATTTTTCATATCCACTATTAAAACTAAGTATTCATAACTCCCTGCCTTAGCGATTGCATATGAGCTATACCCAGAGTGAGACGACCCCTTATAGTATTTTTTATTCAAAAAACGCTGCGGCCCATAATGTGTTAAGAAAGGGTCTCCGGCCGCATAGTCATGATTCCCTGCCGCCATCATATATGGAACGTCCTTTTTATCCAAAAGGGAAATGGCCCCGAGGGAATTCTGCCATTGTTTTTCTAAATCACTATCGACAATGTCCCCAACAAATGTATTCATGATGATATTGTTCTTCTTGGTGTTATTGGAAATCCAGTTCATTTGGCTATTAAATATCTCTGGATTTTGGCTTGAATATTTCTGGGTATCTGGTACAAAAAGAAAATTATAATTCTTTTTATTCTTTAGAAAGGGTAAAGCTTTGTTTGATCCTTCGAATGGTTCATCGTCACGGGCATCCTGCACAAGCCATTCTTTTTCGGTTAAAGCCTTCCTAGCAATTCGTAATTCCTGGATATTCCCTTTGAATAGTGCATTAAACTTATTTCCCCACTCAGATGCTCCGATGTTCCAGCCTTTACCATTAACTGCTGCAATACCTATTACTTTTTCTGATTTTCCGTAATCACTTATGCCATTCAAAGTTAAAGTCGTCGTGTTACCATCATTAACAACTGCCAAATGGTACCATTCATCAGCGTTTAAAGATCGAGACCAATTGCTTACATTATAATTTAAATTAGATGGATGACTTGTCCAGTGGATTTTTTGATCACTGGATACAGTTAAAGCAGAAAGAATTTTTCTCTCGCCTTCCATTTTATTAAGATCGGCCGCCTGTCCTTGTCTAGAAAAAAGCCCCATGGCACTCTTGGAATCACTTGGCAACTTAAAAATCGCTTCAATGGTAAAACCCTTATCGAATTTCTCCGAATTGATAGGTGCATTCCTTTTGGTTTTGAAATACCTTCCTGAAGGGGCGTTTTCATAGTTAGCGAACTTCAAGCTATCCACTTTTTCTTGATCATGATAATCTTCTTCAGACCATTGAATCATATTCTTTAATTCAGGTGAGGCAGGATCACCTATCGTCACTAACTCTAAATCGTTTCCATGTTTGCTTGTATCTTCTATAATTAAATTACCTTTATCGATTGAACCGCTTTTAACATGTTGTTTTGTGAATTTCCAATTTGCTACGATATTGCTTCGATTATTTTCAGCAACGGAATCAGCCGATTTGGCAATACCAGGAACAATCATACATAAGAGTGAGAGACCTATTATTGCTTTTTTCATTCTCATAAAACATTCACCCCATTAAATTTTGATTAAGCGATATACATTTATCCTTTTTAACTACCTGGATTAATTTGTAGCGAACTAAGCCTAGGTAGATTCCGTATAGCTGCAATATGGTATAGTTTGCTTATCTTCTCGATAACTTATTAAGGATGGGTAAAAAAGACTTATTCTTTTAAAAGACATTAGGAGATAAGTCCTGATGTGTACAATCTCTTTTGACAACTAATTGTCAAAAGAGATCTAAATCAATATGAAGGGTTTTGTTTGCAGTAATTTGAACTTCAGATGGGGAGGTAGGAAAACAAGCATACTGGTAATTGGAGTTATTGGACAAAACGAAGAAAAAGCAAAAAAAGAGACAGCCATAAGCTGTCTTCAGACTGTAGACAAACT
>NZ_JAGGQN010000022.1:0-27688 GCF_018613275.1 Bacillus sp. ISL-4 | reverse complement strand
TACTACTGCCTTCATGGTTCGGGACTTTCACCCTATAGATTGCACCCATGCCGGGCGCACGAAAAAACTGCCTTAAGGACAGCGCTGATCTTCACCTAACGCACCTTATTGCCTTATTTCCCTTATTGCTTTTGTCATTTATTTTTTATAAAACTGTTTTCAATTCAACTAAGCTGTTAATGATGATATCTGCTTGTGCAAGCTCGTTTTCTTGAGCAAAGTCAAAATTACACCCTATAGCTATTAAACTATTATCTTTTGCTGCTTTAATATCTGATAATCGATCACCAATTACAGCACCTTTTTCAACATTATATTTGTTCACTATTGTATGTACTAAATCTGACTTATTTTGAGATTGTATTTGTTGTATACTAAATGTTTCCGTAACCCAATTATCTAAATGATAATACTTTACGATTGCATTTAAATATTCTATTTGCCCATTGCTTGCTATGTATATTGCACAGTCATTATCTTTTAAATGGTCAAAAACTTCCTTTACATCCGGATATAAAGCACCATTACCTACATTAATATTAGTAATTAATTTCTCGTGGAATAATTCATTTGCTTGTTGTCTGATTTCGCTCGAATGTTCAGGTAATAAGGTTTCCCATACAACTGGTAAAGGTACTCCCATAATTTCTCTGTATTTTTCAATGGGCGTCTTATGCTCCCACAAACTCAAATTTCTCAAATGATCAAATGTTTCTTGAAGGGATATTTCTAAAATTTTATCTGTTTGAAATAATGTACCATCCATATCAAAAATCAATGATTGTGACATTTTCTTCCCCCTTTGCAAAAATGAAATTTAAGCAAACACTGTTGTCCACACAATAACCTGCTCTGTTAAATGAGCTGCCAAGGCAACAGTGCCCGTTAGCTTAAAAACTTTATCTAAATAAACGGTTTCCAATTAGGGTCTTTTATATCTTTCTTATTTGGCTTTCTTACAAAAGCAATACATCCTTCTTCACCTGCCCCAAACTTAACAAAGTTTTTTTGTGCTTGCCATAATGAAACTTCATTTGCCCCGCCTTCGTAATCAGGGTCTCGAAATTGAACACCATCATCTTCCCAAAAGCATATTTTGCAAATTGCATATGTATCGGTCGGTTCTTCATCTAATGTTTATATCCACAGCAAGGACAAGTATATTTCATACAATCACCTCTTAGTGGTCGTGATTCTTTTTTATAGTTAAGCATAATTCTTCAACTATCCCTAAACAAAAGGTTGCCGCAGCAACCCTTTGTTTAACTATCAGCCTTTTAGTTTAAAAATTGTTCAAGAAGAACATTAGAACGTTTTCTTTTGATAAAAGCATCATTTTCTGTCCTGCTCCATTTGCTTTTTGCTTCTTCCGTTCGGTTCTTGAAACAAGAATTAAAACAACAAGGCAAGTGAAGCAATGATCGATTTGGTCTGCTAATTTGGTAGTATATTAAGGCTCTTTTTAAAAGTCCTTGGACTTACCTTTCTTTTGTTCGGATAGGGCAGATAGAATGGATGGTTCGCCTTGATTCCCCAAAAATTTCTTAGTCAGACTTAACCTAAGAACAATTTTATAAACGATCGTGGCTGAAACGATACTGATGATGGCTCCGACAAGAACATCTGCTGGATAATGGACACCTACCCAAATTCGCGAAATACCTACAAGGACAGCCAAGATCACCCATAAAATCCCCCAACCCCTTTTGAACAACCAGAAGGTTATACAAAATGAAAAGAATATGATCGTATGGTCGCTTGGAAAGGAATTATTGACTGCTTTTTCAACTAACCTATTAACGTTTGGCAACTCAGCAAATGGTTGATTATTCGAGTGGAATTGCCCTGCTATTTTTGCCAATAGTTCCGAGATAACTAATGTAATAAATGCACAGATTACCATGATTCTATTTTTATTTCTTCGGGAAAACAAAAACATCAGGACCGCCAATACTAAGAAATAAATCATGTATTCAGCGATGAATACAAAGAAAGGATTTAAATCCGTGTATTGTTTACCTAGATTATTAATCATTCTAAACAATGTACTATTCATTTCGGACAAAGCCATTAAAAAATTCCTCCTGATTGTATTATCACTTTAACTTTATTAAATTCCATTATGTAAATAAGATGAACATCAATTAAACTAGAGAAAAAGGCTGCCTCAGCAACCTTCCTTATTGAAGTAAAGCACACGTTAGTTTAAGAAGGATATTTTCTTGTATCCAATCATTATGCGAGGCCATTTTTTTAACATCTTACATATTTGCGTTTAAAACCAAGCCTTCCTTTATCGACTTCTTTTTGAATACTTTCGTAAGCATTTAGAAAACTGCTTTTTTTCTTGTCCCGTTTGACTTCTACTGTTCCTATTGCCTTTGCAGTTTCGACTGCCTTTTCATGGAGTGGCAAATATGAAATCCCCACGGTGTATAGAAAATTATTCATAGCGGATTTCGTTCGTTCTGGCGAATCGTGAATCGTATTTTTCACAATATCAAGCATATTGGAAATCTTGCTTTCTGAAAATTCAACGTCAAGCCGATTCCCTAAAAGCCAGCAGTAGCAACTCCAGCCAGCTGACATTCTCAGCTCTTCACCGCTTGCGATCCATTTATCAGCAACTTCTTGTGCAATATCTGACTCTGCTAAAGTTACGGCCACTACAAAATCGGACAGCATATAAAAATACGCAGCATCCATCCAACGATCATAATCCGACTCAGTCATGGCTTTTGGATCTGCAATAATGCCTGCAAAGTACATTGCATCGTAGTTCCCCGTGGAATAAAGCTCTTCAGCTAAACGTTGACTTATTTTTATTTTCTTTGCAATTGGTTTCATAGCGCCTGTAGCCACGCCAAAAAGCGGCTCATGCGCACCATTGGATATGTACATTTTTTTAGTTCGTTCCTTGCCAAGGGCTTCAAGTTCCTGCATAACCATCTCTAAATTCATCGCTTAGCACTTCCTTCTTTTCGGAGTTTTCCCCCTAATATTTTGCCCATCAAATATATCACCATTATCCTATAACAAACTACCATTTGTCAGCAAAACTACCGTCTAAGTACATGATGCATGTTGGCACTAACAGAAACATTGCCTTCTGTTAAAGTTTCTTACAACGCTTAGAATCATGAGATTTCCCCTTTGTTCTTGTTCAACTAACCTGCCCGGCAGTTCTATAAGGCTTGCAGAGTTGACACAAACTGTGAGGTACCCGTTTAAATCGCTCATCATTTAAGCCTCTTTTCTAATTATGTAATATAACCATCTAATAACCTTCCAATTAGAGTTTTATCGTTTTCTCTGCTTTTAATACCATAGTTCTTATTGAACTATCCAACCCCGGTAGTTTAATAAAAAAAGTGATCTTATTAAAGAATCTAGCTTACTGAATATTTTTTGGATAATTGATATTGTAGTTTGAAGGATTTAATAGAATTGTCCCTCTAGTTTAAGTACAATTCTTCACGATGCCTGTTCTATCTTCAAAAGCGATAATCATCACTTCCTGGCTACAGGAAAGCACGACCACTGTAAGGATGTTTAAAAAATTGGCCCCTAGCACAATAATATAAGCAACGTATGTCTGCCTTTATTCCACCAAAGGAGGAGTATCCATTTGAAGATCTCTTCAATATCATTCAAAGAACCTCCAGTTTCCCATGAATTCCCTCCCCTCTATGAAGGTTTAGGGCTGCCTGAGGTATCTTCATTCATTCAGCAACGATTTGAATTTGCATATACCTTGGGGGAAGTGGAAAGAATCGGGCATGGCAGCATTCGCTTTTATAAACGGCAGGGGGATTTCGAAGTACATATATCTGATAAGTTGCCAGGAGTGGGACCAATAAAGCTTCGGGAATTAAAGGGCTTGTTACTGGAGGAAGCCAAAACAGCTTTTATCGAAAATATTGAATCCGAACCAGAAAAACGGAAGGTGTACTACGCTGAATTTCGTCGCCCTGGGAAAGACGCTGAATAAGTGTGCTGTTCCACAAACTGGCGTCTGTTTGTGGAAGATTATTGTTGAGTTCATAATTAACTAGCTAATGTTTAATATGAATTAAAAAAGGCTGCCGCAGCAACCTCCAATCCGTTTTATTTATCATTATCTAAATCATCATCAAGAAAAGACCTTTTATCTGCTTTAACTCCATACTTTTTTTCAAGAAATTGACCAATATTTGAATTGTTAATTCCTTTTCTTACTGCTGTTTCAATAACTATATAGAGAATGAATAATCCAACAACAAAAAATATAATATCCTTCACTAAAGATCCCCCAAACAACATGCCATTGTTTTCCTTGATTTTACCATAAATTCCACATCCGCTTGCTGCATAAAAAAAGGAGCTGCTGATCAGCTCCTTGCAATGAAATAATAGCCCGCCCCAGACAGGCTAACCGGTATAAACACTTTCACATGTTCCAGGTTTAGGTTCATAATAACAATGATTTTTATATTGACCAGCAAAAGGTTGATCGTACCATGTTGGTGGGCATGGAGCATATGGATTAAAATACCAAAGCGCATATTTCCCTGGGTGTTCTCTCCAATAATCCAAATTCTGTTTTGCTAATCTTTTTTCTGCAGTTCTTGCTCTTTGATAAAATACATTACCTTTTTGAACAGCTTCAAAAGAATAATTTCCTCCTTGTACTTGATAAACGACTTGTGGAATGGTTCTTAAATCTTTAAAGTCTATACAATTTGCTTTAAGACGATTAACAATTACATTTCCAACATATAACATTCCTTGTAGTCCTTCACCTTCGGCTTCAGCTCTCATCATCCTTGCCATTAAGTCAACGTCTGAACTTCGGTAACTTACTCTTGCCATTTTTTCACCCCAAAAATATCGTATGAAAAAAAGCCTGCATTAATGCCATGGTTCATAAAATAAGAATGCTTAAATTTTTATAGCTTTCCGTTTTTAAGCAAGACGAAAACTTAAGGACAGCTTAATCACACAAAAATTGTACCGGCAGAGTAAATCAATAACAAACACATAATTAACCGAAATGGCTTATCATGTTTAGCGAAAAAATCTTTGAACAGCGAGCCGAATCCTGACCACAGAAGCAATGCCATCCAGCCCAGAAAAATAGTTATCGCTAAATAGGTAACAACGGATTTAAGCGACGCATTAAACGGCAAAATAAACGCACTCAACACGGTTAAATAAAACAATATGCTTTTGACATTAATAATTTGAAGAAGGAAACCAGATAAAAAAGAAGACTGCACATCTCTGGATTCCTTCTTTGAACCTTTAGGCATGCCAATCTGCCAAGCTAAGTAAAATAGATACGCTGCACCGGCTATTTTAAAATATGGCTCTACAATAGGGATCCAATTGTAGAGGCTTGCTGTAAATACTCCGCTCATGATCCCTAATGCTGCAAATCCTGCCAAGATGCCGCCAGTGAACCGCCAAGATCCCAAAAAGCCAAATCTCCTTGCTTCATTCATCAATAAAATGTTACTTGGACCTGGCGTAATCGATGTGATAATCACATACGATAGAAATGCTATTATACTCATAATCTCACCTTCAATTACTATTTCCTAACGAACAGTCCTTATTGTAAGATGTCTATAACTATAAATAAAATTGAAATTAAAAAATACATTATCATTTTTTTCGATACATCATCCAACTTAAGGAGAACGATATGGAAATTAGACACCTTATAACGTTTCAGACGATTGTAGCAATAGGAAGTTATACAAGGGCTGCTTCGAAGCTGGGTTATACTCAATCCACGATAACTTCACATATACAAGCGCTTGAGCATGAGATTGGCGGGGAACTTTTCACTTATGCAAATAGAAATTTGCAGCTTACTGCTCTAGGCAGAGACTTGATGCCTTTAGCGGAGGATTTACTTTCCACTCACGAACAGATCAAGAATATGCACTGCACTAACGAAGTTAAGGGTATTTTAAAAGTGGCGGCACCAGAGTCTTTAACAATCTCCAGGTTAGGTCCAATAATAAGGGATTATTCCTTGAAGTACCCCAATGTCAAAATCATATTAACCAACGGTACATGTGGCCAAAATCAAATCGACTTAATAAGTGGGCGGGTTGATGTCGCTTTAATGGTCTATCCGGAAATAAATCCGGAAAAATGCATTCATTATTCCTTGATTGAGGAGAAGATCGTTCTTGTGTGCAGTCCTGATGGTCCTGATTCTTTTGATGAATATAAAAAAGGCGGCACAAACACCAACCATTTTTTCATCACAAATGAAGAAGGCTGCAGTTATCGGACCATGTTTGAAAGGTATCTTTAAAGCATGAAATGGATACCTTTCAAACCATGGAGTTATGGAGTATAGAAGCGATCAAACAGATTGTCATGAGCGGACTTGGGTTTTCCGTTTTACCTTATATTACAGTGAAAGAAGAAGTAGAGAGCGGCAAGCTTAAAATCCTTGGTCATTCTGAAAATCTCGATCCCATTTATTCCTATATGCTGATAAAAAAGAAAAAGTGGCTTTCTCCAGCGGTAGAGGCTTTTGTTGAAGTCGTTTTAAACTCGTTTAGTGAAAATGAATGATCTTAATTAAATAAAATCAAGGTCATATATGCTAGTCAGAGAAAGATTTTTGGGCGGGCAAGGTTGCCGAAGGAAATCCAAATGACAAACATTCTCCCTTTAAATGGACAGTAAAAAAGAGAACTTGGTGTTCTCGATAGTCTATTTGAAGGGGATTTTTTATGGCCAAAAAAGAGGCAATCCTTCTATCAATAAAATTAATACCTTTTAGGTATCATTTTCATGCATATTAACAATTAGAAGTTATCGGTGAAGGAGCATAGTATTAAAGAGAAATAAAAAACAAGTGAGGTAATTTAATGGATTGGCATCAAATCAATTATTTCCAAAAAGTTGCAAGTGTTCAACATATCACTCGTGCAGCAGAACAATTATCCATTTCCCAGCCTGCGCTCAGTCGGTCCATTTCAAAACTTGAAGACGAATTAGGTGTACAGCTTTTTGATAGAAAAGGCCGGAATATATATTTGAATCGATATGGAAAGATGTTCTTAAACCGTGTGGAGCAATCAATTAAACAAATTGAAATTGGTAAACAGGAAATATGGGATGAAATCCATCCCGATCATGGCACGATTTCCTTGTCCTTTTTGCCCTCTCTTGGGATACATGTCGTTCCTTCCCGACATAATAAGTTCATTTCAAAAAATGCATCCGAATATCAAGTTTCAATTAACTCAAGCCTCGAATCGGCAAATTATAGAGCAATTAAAATCAAGAAAGGTCGATTTGGCTCTAACCTCACTGCTCCATGAGGATAAAGAGGTGAACTGTCAGCCACTCTTAACCGAAGAGTTATTTTTGGCCGTATCTTTCGATCATCACTTAGCATCTTGGAATGCTCTTGACTTAAATATGGTTAAAGATGAACCATTCATCTCTTTTAAAAATGATAATGTACTTCAGACCATTATTAATGATTTATGCAAAAAAGCCGGTTTTTCGCCGGATGTTGTATTTGAAGGCGATGATATTGGGACGGTATCCGGGTTAGTCGGTGCAAAATTAGGCGTTTCTTTAATACCTGAATTACATGTTTTGGACAGAAGCAAAGTGAAGCTTATACGTATCAGCAACCCCATCTGCAAAAGGGAAATTGGAATGGCTTGGCTACAAGATGCCTACTTGTCGCCTGTTGCCGGGAGATTCATTCAGTATATAAATCGCTTTTTCAAAAACGACTAAAGGGGTAGCCATAAAAAATGACTTACATGAAGCGTGGGACAAAAGAATTTAAAAAGGTAAACTTTGCTTTATTTGCAGGTGGATTCTGTACCTTTGCCATACTTTGGGGAACACAGCCCCTCCTACCTGAAATCGCAAAGGAATTTCAAATATCACCGGCGGTTTCAAGTTTGAGTCAAACATCCACTACGATTACATTGGCCATTAGCCTATTGATCGCTGGCACATTATCAGAGATTTATGGGCGGAAGCGAGTTATGACCATATCTTTGGTAGCATCATCCATGCTTGCGGTATTAACAGGGTTCATGCCGAATCTTGATTTGCTGATTACTTGCAGAATATTACTGGGCATAACGTTAGCAGGGCTTCCAGCGGTAGCGATGGCATATTTAGGAGAAGAAATCGACCCTAAAAGTTTAGGAATGGCCATTGGTTTATATATAAGCGGAAATTCATTTGGAGGAATGGCAGGGCGGATCATTAGCGGGATATTGACTGATTATTTTGGTTGGCGCATCGCATTAACCGGGATAGGCATCGTTAGTTTTGCTGCGACTTTTATCTTTTGGTCATTCCTCCCTCAATCAACCAATTTTAAAGTGCAAACCTTTAACGTAAAACAATTTGGGCTTGGTTTGTTCAGCCATTTTAAAACACCCAGTCTCATTCATCTTTTTCTAATTGGTTTTTTATTGTCGGCTGGCTTTGTTTCTTTATATAACTACATTGGGTTTCAGCTCATTAACCCGCCCTATTCACTTAGTCAAACCTTAGTTGGATTTATCTTCATCGTCTATATTGTTGGTACAATCAGTTCTACATGGATGGGAATGTTAGCAGATCATTACGGTAAAGGCAGGATGTTACAGGTATCCATCATTATATTGATGTTGGGGGTTTGCATCACATTGGACCTCAATCTATGGATAAAAATTTTCGGAATCGCCATCTTTACTTTCGGTTTTTTCGCCAGCCATTCCATAGCTAGCAGCTGGGTTGGCAGATTGGCCGCTCAAAATAAAGCCCAAGCATCTTCATTATATTTATTTTCCTATTATTTTGGGGGAAGTATTGCAGGAACGGCAAGCGGTACATTTTATAGTAATTTTGGGTGGATTGGCATTGTCATCATGATCGCTGTTCTTTCAACAATTTCTCTCTTGATTTCAATTCATTTAGGAATGATTTCTTCACGAATAATAAAGGTGTTGAAAATACAATAAAGCAGTTTAAAGAATGTAATAGTTACTCCCAACAATGAGAAGATTTTTGTTGGGAGTTTTTTTGTATACATAAAAAAACAAAAAATTTTTCAATTGACTTTTTGAAAAAAATAAAATAAAATTCAAAGTACTTCATTTAAACTACTTTAATTAGAGTGGTTTAAATGAAGTACTATACTATTAAATCAAAAGGATGGATTCAACATATGAAATTTACTGCATTCTTAAAAACAAGAGGTGCATCTGCGGCAATCTTTATGGGGATTTTCTATGCAATTGCCATGCTAGGCATCTTCTTGCCTGGGTATACAGCCATACCAGGAAATGTCGATAAATTACCTATCGCCATCATCAATGATGATGCCGGGGAAAATGGTGCGATGATTGCCGATCAGTTAAAAGAAAATTTACCCTTTAAAGAAATAGAGACGGATATAACCAATAAACAAGCCTTAAAAGATTTGGAGCACAATGATTTAGCATTAGTCGTACACATCCCGAAAACCTTCTCTGAAAATATGCAAAAAGGTGAAGCGTCATCAAGCATTGACTTTACAATCAATGAGGCAGGGGCAACAGTCGTTTCTTCTACCATGAATTCTGTCGTAACTGAAATTAACAATCAGTTAAGCACACAATTCTCACAACAAACGGCCCAGGGCGTATTGATGAACTTTAATGTACCGGAAAAGCAAGCCGCTGAATTAGCGGAAAAGATTGAGAAATCCTATGTAGGAAATGTGGTTACAATCAACGAAATACCAGATGGCATGAATAACAATATGCTGCCTATGTTCTTGACAATGGCCGGTTATGTCGGGGCGATGATCGGGGCGATGCAAATAGTGGGTGCATTTAGAGCCAGCCGGGGAAAAGCTAGTAAAACACGTTTATTCGTTTATGTGCAATTAACTGCGTTATTGATTGCAGTGGTTTCATCACTCATCGCTGTAGGTGTAGCGTATTTAATTGACAAGCCAAGCGGTGACCTATTCTTCGGTATAGTGGGTCAACAAATACTAAACTATATGGTATGTTTTAACTTCACCGCGATTTTAATCTTCTTATTGGGTGAAGGCGGCATGATTTTAAACCTGCCAATCTTATTAATGCAAACAATCGCAAATGGTGCCACCATCTCACGTGATATGATGCATTTACCATATGAATGGATGAGCCACATTTCCCCGATGTACTACTCGGTGCAAGCGTACTTTGCAAACCTATATGGCAGCATCAGTCCAAGTCCGTATATTTGGTCAATGGCTGCGGTTGGCGCCGTTGCGATGGTAATTAACATGGCTATTGTCGCGTTTATACAAAAACCGATGCCAGGACAGGTTTCTGAAACAGAAGTTGAAAAGAAAGCGGCTGAAATCACAGCTTAAGTTTTGCTACAATAAGGAGATAATACTTCTTAAAGGAGCGGAGAAAATGTCCATCCAAATTTTTATATTGAGCAAGCTGATGGAGGATAAAAACTATCCTTATAAATTAAAAAAGCAGCTTTCAGAACCCATTCCATTGGATCGCCTAGGCGGGTTAACTGAAAGTAAACTGTACTACCATTTCGAATCATTGGTAAAACAAGGTTTAGTCGAACCAGTTGAAGTGATAAAAGAAGAACATCGGCCTGATAAACAAGTATTTGCGATTACGGATAAGGGCCGCGAAGAACTCCCCAAAAAGATCTATAAATTATTTGAAAGTGCGGATGAAATCAGGGATATGATTGTTTGTTTAGCCAACATCAAATATGTAGATCGGGACAAAGTAGTAGATATACTGGAAAAAAAGGTAAAGAACATCAAGGATATTTGGGAACAGCTCGGTACTTTTGAGCTAGATCAAGTAGGCAAAGAAAACGAGAATATTGGTGAATTTCTGAATGGTTATCTTTCGACCAAAGCAGATCACACAATATATTGGTTTGAAGAGTTAATTAAAAGGATCAAGGCTAAGGAATTGTAAAGTTACTTGGCGGTACTACAACGAATACGGCGAAATTAGTCCATTCATATAACCAATAATAAAAAAACTTGCTCGGAATGAGCAAGTACAGACTGTAGACAAATTCGAAGAAAGCGCGAGTTTGCCTACAGTTTTTTTCTTTAAAAAACGTTCCAGTTGATTTCAGAAATCCACTCCCTTTCCGCCGACTGTCTGCCAAGCCTCCTCGACGCAACGTCTGTGGGGTCTCGGCAAGCCAGTTATTCGGCAGGAGTGTCGCAAATTTCTTCAATCCAATGAGGGTTCATCCATATAAAAAAGTAAAAAAACATGAAGGATAACCAAGTCTTCTTTAAAATCATGGTTCGGGATGAGACCATTCCGAACCCCCTTTTGTTTACAAACTGAATTTGCTCGGAATGAGCAAGTAACCAATACCTACTTGATAGTTTTTAGAGCATGAACTGTATTAACGTATCATCCACTTAGTCCATACCAAAAATTTTCCCATATATTCTGAATTCTAGGTTCCATGTTCTCTTTTCCATAATAAGAGAATTCCATGAACACCCCATCAATCAAACAGAGATAGGACATGATTAAGTTCTCGATTTTCACTTGGCGTATTTCTTTTTTGTCAATTCCTTCTAAAAAGATATCATGTAATAGAGAGGAAAATGATTTTTCAGATCTAAGGAATTTATCATTTAATATGTGCTTCAAATGCTCCGGCGGAAAGATCATCGCTCTCTTTAAAAAAGTTGCTTTATCTTCATGGTTTTTATAATAGTTACAAGTATCAAGAAGGATGTGCTTTAACTTTTCTTCAGAAGAGAGTGTATTTATTTCTTCGACAAATTGTTCGACCTGATGTATATGCTCTTCGAGAATTTCTTCAAACAGACACAAGAAAAGGTCATCCTTATTTTTGAAATGGTTATAGATTGAGGGTTTTTGTATACCTACCCTCTTGGCAATTTCCGATAAAGCGGTTCCCTCGTATCCGTACTTAGTAAAAAGTGTTAAGGAAATGTTTTTAATTTCATTTTTTGTCATAATGAGCCCCCAAACTATCTAACGTTAGTTAATATCATTATAAACTCATTTCCTTTTTTAAACTAAATATTTGATACCTCTGTTCCTCTAAAAGATAAGAGAATTAGAATATGCTGGATAAAGAAGATTCTTCGCTTTTAAACACAACTTTCCCATCGTTTATTGTAAGTTCCACTTTAGTTTTGAGCACTTCATTTTCAGGAATATCAAAAAGATTTCTGTCTAAAACCACAAGATCAGCAAGTTTTCCCGCTTCTATTGTACCTAGCTCGTGCTCTCTAAAACATCCATAGGCTGAGCCATATGTATATGCTTGCAATGCCTCTGCCAAAGTGAGCTTTTGTTCAGAATACCATGTGTTTTTTGGATCTCCACTACTATCAACTCTTGTAATTGCCGTATATATTTGGCGCATTGGATTTAATGAGATAGAGACCGGGAAATCCGTTCCTAAAGCTAAGGCTGCACCTGAATTTAAAAGCGACTTCGTCAGGAAAACATTTTTTTCCCTTTCAGGACCTATAATTGAAGAATATACCTCTCTTGATGAAGCGGCCATGTGATCAGGTTGCATGGAGGCAATGACTCCTAGTTTTGAAAAACGTTCAATGTCATCCTGATCGATTACTTCAATATGCTCTATTGTATGCCTTGAGTCCCTTTTTCCATTTTTACGTACAGCTTTTTCAAAAGCGTCTAAAGCCAATCGAATTGCCCCATCTCCAATAGCGTGAAACCTGATTCTGAATCCAAGTTCATCTGCTTTAACAACTCGATCAATCAATACTTCTGGATCTATAGCTGGATGACCACAGATATCCAATTGATCGGAGTAAGGTTTTAGGAAGTAAGCTGTATGACCCGTGACTGTTCCATCAACAAACTGCTTTAATCCTGAGAATTGAAGTTTCTTTGATTCATATTTATTTCTCAGTATTTGAGCTTTCTCCAAATTGCCATCCAATTCAGGAGTGATATGAAATCTTGTCGTTAATTCCCCTTGCTTATCCAATTTTTCATAAAGGTCATAGTCTTGAATGAAGTCATCTATCGGCGCATACAAATCGTTTACAGAGGTTATTCCATATTGGGATAACAATTGTAAAAACTTTTTTAATATCGTTTCTTTTTTATTTTGTGTTAACCGTAATGCCTCTTTTAAAACGATTTGTTGAGCACCTTCATATAAAATTCCCGTAAGTAAACCATCTTTATCTCTTTCATAACGTCCAAAATCCGGATCAAGTATATCCTCAGTAACTCCTGCTAAATCCATGGCTTTACTGTTTACCCATGTATAATGACCTTCAGCATGAAAAAGAACGACAGGACGATCTGGAATAACAGAGTCGAGTATTTTATAATGGGGTTCTTGTTTATCATGCCAATAACCTGCGTCCCATTGCATCCCTATAATCCATTCATCCTCAGAACAACCTTTAGAAAATTCCAGTACTTTTGCAGCTGCACCTTGGGCTGACCTGGCATCAAATAAATTAATACTATTTAAACTTAGTGCGCTAAACATAATGTGGAGATGAAAGTCATGAAATCCTGGCATAATTAATTGATTTCCATAGTTAAATACTTTTGTAGTACCTCCTATGAAAGGTTCAATCTCCGCTTTTGATCCTACACTCATGATTTTGTCACCTAAGATAGCAATTGCACCAGACGTTGGCTCATGTGTAAGCCCCGTGAAAATGGCATCACTAGAAAGAATAATATCTGCTTTTTTAATAGCCATAATAGTTACCTCTTTTCATTCAAAATAATAAAACAGTAATTGATCATTGCACTAGCTTTACATCGAATTCTTCTTTTTGCTCTTCAAAATTCAGTTCAGGCGGACGTTCCTTAAACATTTTTGTTAAGTACAATAAGTAAATGAACCCTACTGCCATCCAAGTAATTCCTAATACTAAAGAATGGATATCTAACTTTGTCATAAACAATATAGTTATACCGGTGCCTATTAAGGGAAGAAGTAAATATAAAATGATGCTTTTAGGCGATCTCTGCTTCTGTCTCACAAAATAATGGATGAGCACAGAAAGATTAACGAATGTAAAAGCAAACAGGGCTCCAAAGTTAATGAAAGAAGTAGCTGTTGCTATATCCAAAAAAACAGCACTCATGGCTACACAAGCAATGATCAAGATATTGAATATGGGCGTTTGAAATTTTGGGGAAACATATCCGAAAATCCTCTTAGGCAGAACCCTATCTCTCCCCATTGCATATAAAATCCTTGCTCCGCTTCCTCCTGAAGCAATAGCAGAAGCAGTAGCAGATGTCACTACCACAGAAATAAACAAACTATTCAGGAAATTCCCTCCGGTATAAATCATGATATCCACTATAGCTGTATCAGGGTTCTTAAAAGCATTAAAATTCGGGAAAATCGATTGTGCAAAATAGGTAGATGCAACAAATAATAACCCTCCAATTATTGTCGTAGCATAAATAGCCTTAGGAAGTGTTTTTTTGGGATTTTTGGTTTCTTCAGCTAGTGTAGTAACCGCATCAAACCCAAGAAAACTAAAACATAATAGCGGTACAATTGAGAGTAGATGATTAAAATTCACGTCAGAACTAAAAAAAGGATCCTTAGAAAACAACTCCCCGGTACCTTTTCCTGCTAAAAGTCCATTTATGCAAAGCAGGCTGAAAATAATAATAAAAAGAAATTGAAATATTACCAAAAAGGTATTCACATTTGCAGCAACCTTAATCCCAAAAATATTAATGGTTGTCACAGCTATAATAAAAGTAATAATAACTGCAATGATAGGAACACCAGGAAAGTAAGCATTCACCATAATCCCAAAAAGTAAAGCACTGATCATAGGACTGAAAAGATAATCCAATAAAATGACCCATCCTACCAGAAAACCAAGGTGTGAATTAATTCCTTTCTGCACAAAGGTATAAGCTGAACCGGTAGTGGGATATACCTGAACCATTTTTGCGTAACTGTATGAGGTGAATAGCATAACGATTAAGGCAATTATGTATGCCGTCGGAACCATTCCATGGGTACGATCAATAGCGATACCATATGTGCTAAAGACTGTCACAGGCGCCATAAAGGAAAGTCCAAATACAATTACATATCTTGTATTTAGTGAACGCTTAAGCTCGGGTAATCCTTTCATCGCAAAGAGCTACCTCCTTTATTAAATAGTTGAAGTGAATTATCAATTACCTTCTTTCGCACTTAATGCTGCGAGGCTGGCAAATTCATGTACAAGTGTTGCTGCTAAAAGTGAAGTGATTTGACTTGGATCATATGAAGGCAGCACTTCAACCACATCATATCCTATAAAGTTAAATCCAGTTAGGGAACGTATCATTTTTAGTGTTTCAAAGCTGCTAAAACCACCTGCTTCAGGCGTACCTGTTCCCGGAGCAAAAGAGGGATCGACGAAATCTATATCAAATGTTAAGAAACAAGGTGTGTTGCCAATAGTTTTTCTGATTTCTTTTAAAACATCTTCAAATCCACGATTGGAAAGTTCACCAGTTGTAATCAAACGATAACCTAAATCAAGACTTGCCTGTAAATCTCCAGAGTGGTTTAGCGTGCCTCGGATTCCTATTTGAAATACTTTATCCGTCTGCAGCAAACCTTCTTCGTATGCACGAATAAAAGGAGATCCATGCCAATATTTTTCCTCATAATATGTATCCCAAGTATCTGTATGGGAATCAAAATGAATCATGGCTACAGGGCCATATACCTTTGCCGCAGCGCGTAAACTAGCTAAAGTGATAGAATGATCTCCCCCCAATCCAATTGGTATGACTCCTTTAGACATCAATTCATACATGGATTCCTTCATTAAATCATAACTTCGATGAATATTATGAGGAATAACAGGGATATCACCAATATCAATGGCATTCATTTGTTCAAAAGGATATACCTCATGAACAGGATGATAAGGAAACAGGGTCATGGATGCTTGGCGAATGGCTTGAGGAGCAAACCTGGCCCCCACCCGAAAAGAAGCTGCTGTATCAAAAGGCATACCTACAATTGCCAGCTTTGCATCAAGCTTTTGGGAAGGTAAACGCATAAAAGTTCCTGTTGTACAAAACTCTGGCTTTACATCTGGTGTAAGTGGATATTTCATAAGTATCATCTCCTGGTTTTAAATAAAAATCATTTCATACAAATTTTACAAACACAGAGTGTAATCGCTTACAACCTTTAGTTCATTAGCTTACTTTTTATTGATAACACCTACTTTTCGCACTTTATTAACTAACGTTAGTTAGTATTAAACCCAATATAAACATAGTTGTAAAAAAAGTCAAACTATTATTTATTGTCTATCAAATCACCTTTTCATCAAAGTAACCTTATCTTCCAATCCTGCTCTATTAAAGTAAAGCCGCCCATTCTTGTTACACTAACCTTCATTTTTTCCATAACCCTCCTGAACAGGGATTAAAGTTTTTATGTTTGGGGTCATACGTTAAGGTGACAATTTCTAATCCATATCGTTCGGATTCTCTTAATAATTCTCTTACTAACTCAACACCAATACCCATTTTTTGATAATCAGGATGAACAATTATGTCTTCCATATAGCCATGTTCTAACCCCCTGCCTGCAACATAACCAAATGATATAAGTTTATTATTTTCGTTTCTTACTCCTGCCCAAATTGCAACGCTCAAACAATGTAGGGTAATCTTTATCGCGCGTCTTCCCCATCCAACACGCTATCTTAATTCAGGTATTTCATGATTAAATATTGGCATGTTTATTATAACTTTATAATTCATTTAGCTCCCCTTTTCCTTATCTCCATTAGAATTCAACGTACTTATTTCCCTAGGATGAAGTCAAATTCCTTGTTGTTGAATTAACCTGCTTACGTCAGTGAAAGGGCGTTCCTGCTTATTTCAGAAACGCATCCGTTGTGCAAGTCCTTGTATTTTACCCTCCATTCTTTCAATGAATGGGGAAAAATTTCGTGGTGATACTTCTGTTGGATATAGCGTATAAGTGCAGTGACAACTTGTGGACCGGATTCACTGCGTTGGCAACTAAATCATTATATTTATTTCGTTTATATTGTGAATTTATGTGAATTTGTGTTATTTATAAATAATCAACACTTTATTGCAGAGGTAGGTGAAAATATTGTTAGCTCATGAGCGCTATGAAAAAATAGTAGACTTACTGCGAAAAAATAAATCGATAAAAGTGTCTTCTGTTACGAAACTATTTGGCGTTTCCACCGAGACAGTCCGCAGGGATCTAGAACATCTTGAAAAAGAGGGATATTTGCGACGTGTGCGGGGAGGAGCAGTATTGGACGATGTGAATAGTAATGAAATCAATTTCACATTGCGCGAAACAAAACATATTGAGGAAAAGAAGGAAATAGCTGAGATTGCCACACGCTATGTCATGGAAGGACAATCCATCGCACTGGATGTAAGTACAACGAATACGGAATTTGCCAAAGCTTTAAAAAAGAAATTTCAGCGACTTACCATATTAACCAATTCCTTAATTATTGCGAATGAACTTGCAGAAATGCCGCACTATACGATTTTGATGCCGGGGGGAGTGCTGCGGAATGAAGAGTTGTGCATTGTAGGTCAAATCGCAGAGGAGTTTTTCAAAGGATTTCATATCGATGCATTTTTTATGAGTATCAGCGGCATTTCGTTGACGGAAGGACTAACGGATTACGGATTAGGTGAATACCAGGTAAAAATGAAGATGCTAGAGATTTCTCGAAATTGTACTGTTTTAGCAGACAGCAGCAAATTTGATATTGCCTCCTTATTGAAGGTTTGCCAGTTTGATCGGATTGATCGTATTATTTCCGACTCTAAGCTGTCGGAAAAAATATTGAAGAAGTATGAAAAAGAGGGTATAGAGATCGTAAATAAATAGAATCATGCATGTTACGTTGAGGAAAAGCGAATGTTGGCTTTTCCTCTTTTTATTTGGTTAAAGTTGCGAAAATATGGTTTTTTTGTAATGATTTACATTAAAACCAAAATAATTCACTTTAAACTAATGTTCCCTTAATATTTTTTGTGTATATTTATGTGGAAAAGAGGTAATTTGTGACAAAAGTTGTTTTTTTGTGTGGATTAGGAATGACTTATGGTGGTCGACATCAAATCGAAACAATCACTAATGTTAAAAACAAGTAAGTTACACGATGCCTTTTCCAGCTTTAAGAGCAGAGTTAACTACTGAAAAAAATGAAATTAAGGTGGTGATCGAGCGGCGGCATCCATGATATGAATTCACCTATATTACCCAAAATTGAAGGATTTATTATTAACAAAATCAATTAAAATTCCTTAAAATCTGCTTTACTTCAATTTTTCATTAGAAAGTTCTTAATTGAAATCAATAAAGGCATTATATCCAAAAGAGGAGTAGATACCAATGAAAGACGAGCAACTAAAACACGAATCAGAAAAATTGTCGAATCTATCTTTGAAAAAGGAATGGATCGACGCAGTTTTTTGGAAGGTACAACGAAGATTGCTGGGCTTACCCTTGGATTATCGCTAGTAAACTCACTAAATCTTGAGTCAGCTGGAGCAACATCGAAGCTTGGTTTGCATAAAAAACCCGATTTAGTGTTTCCAGTTATTAGTGATGTGCATATTTTGAAGAGTGGGACAACGGATCTGCAAAAGTGGGGCAGCGCATTGCATCAATTGAATGAATTAGTACCAAAACAAGATGCTCTCGTTGTTGTTGGTGATTTAACAGAGAATGGTTACATAGAAGAGTATGATCGATTTATGTCGATTTATGATATCAAAAAACAACCGAAGGCTGTATCTATGATTGCAATCGGAAATCATGACTATTGGAATGGTTTATCAGTAATAGATTCTCAAAAAAGATTTATTGAGAAAACGGGAATGGAGTCAATTTACTACCATAAGGTCGTCAAAGGTTATCATTTCATTGTTCTTGGTACGGAAGATGGTAAAACAGAGGGAACCTTTTCAGTGAAGCAAATTGAATGGTTGGGTGAACAATTAAAGTTAGCAAACGCTGATGATCCAAAAAAACCAATTTTTGTCTTCCATCACCAGCCACTCAAAGGAACCATTTATGGAAGTGAATGGGGCTTCTCTGCAAATAGAGACCTTTTTTACGATACTTTGAAAGAATATCCGCAAATAATCACGTTTTCCGGTCATACACATTATCCATTGGATGAACCAAGAACAATCCATCAAAAGGATTTTACTACACTTGCAACTGCTTCTCTAAAAAATATGTGGGTTGAAGCTGGGTATATTCAAGGAGAATTACCTAAAGGAGCCGAAACTTTTAGCCAAGGTCTAATTGTAGAGGTTCAAGGAGACAAAGTGTTCATTCATCGTCGTGATTTTACTCAAAATGATTGGATAGGCGAACCATGGGTAATTGACTGTCGAGGTAAAAAGAATTCATTTAAATATACAGAAATGAGAGATCTAGTAAAACCTAGTTTCCCGAAAGGGTCAAGCATTTCGATTGTTGATACCACTAGTACTGAGATGAATATCATGTTTAATCAGGCCAATGATAATTCGCTGGTACATTCTTATAAAGTAGTAGCGAAGAACAAACTAACAGGACAAATAGCAAAAGAGTTTCGTGCTTTCTCAGAATTCTACAAAGACCCAGTACCTAATCCATTCGTTCAGCCAGTTAAGGGATTACAGCCTGGTACAAGCTATAGTATCGAAGTATATGCAATTGATTCATTTGGTAATATAAGTGACACATTTTTGAAAATAGATGGCATCACGAAAGCATAGGCCGCTCTCTAATTTAGCTTTAAATTTCAGGAGATTGATAGGATGACATTTTGCTGGAAAACAAACCGTTAAATCGTCGTAGGTTTTTAACATATATGGGAACAGGTGCTGCTGCCACTTCTGGTCTGGGTATTTTAAGTGAGACAACCAAAGCCCAAACTGACAACCTATTACGTTTTAAACCGAAGAAAAAAGGATTTAAATTTTAAGGAGGAAAAACAATGTTGCAAAATATTGGGATACCCGGATTAATATTGATTTTAGTCATTGCCCTCATCATATTTGGACCATCTAAGTTGCCCGAAATTGGACGTGCTTTTGGAAGTACATTAAGAGAGTTTAAAAACTCTACTAAAGATTTAATTTCTTCAGACGAAGAGGAAAAGACGCAATCCAAGTAATTTTGATGAAGATGTAAGCAACAAGCTTGCATCTTCATCTTGTTTTTAGGAAAGGAGAAGTTATATGACTAATCAAGAAATGCTTTTAGTTGAGCACCTCGGAGAACTCAGGAAACGGTTAATCTATACTTTGGTAGCTTTTATCGTTTTCTTATTTGGATCATTCATTTATGTACAGGAAATTTACGCTTTGCTTATCCGTGATTCTCAACCATAATTTAGCTGTATTGGGGCCAAGTGAAATCCTCTGGGTGTATTTTATGATTTCAGGTGTGATCGCGATTGCTCTTACTATTCCGATTGCTGCCCATCAAACATGGCTATTTGTAAAACCGGGACTTTCTGAAAAAGAACGAAAAACGGCCCTATCGTACATTCCTGGATTATTTGTCCTCTTTATTGCCGGCTTATCATTTGGTTATTTTATTGTGTATCCAACCGTACTTTCCTTTCTACTATCCTTGTCTGAAGGACAATTTGAAACGATGTTCACATCTGAAAAATATTTTAAATTCATGATTAACTTGACACTGCCGTTTGGATTTTTATTCGAAATCCCGCTTGTCGTGATGTTCCTCACCTCTCTTGGTGTCATTAATCCTATGATTCTTTCAAAAGCGCGAAAGATATCTTACTTTTTGCTTATCGTTGTGTCTATTTTAATTACACCACCTGATTTGATATCCGATATATTAGTTATCGTACCGCTTTTAGTGTTGTACGAATGCAGTGTTACATTATCAAAAATCATATACCGAAAAAAACTAAAAAAGCAATCGGATAATGTCATTGAATTGAGGAAAACGTCTTAATTAAGGAGGAGGAAGATGAATTGCTGAGTTTATCTAATCTAAATCTGTCAATCATAATTGACAGATTAGAAACTTTTTTCACTCAAATCCAGCAGTTCTCTTCCGATGTTTCTCATGAACTTCGTACTTCCTTTTAAGTCCCGACTCTAGTTTGGTCCATCATTTTTCTTAACCTTGGCGATTATTAGTAATAACAATGGAAGCAGAAACCCGAATGTCAAAGCATAAAATGGCCAGATTTCTGAAATGAATTCATTATAATGGACGATATTAGGTGTCAGAATCAATGTAAAGGAAATAAAAAGGATACCAAACGGAAAAACCAGAGGACGATAATCCTGCAATTTTAACGTTTGTGCCAGGCCTAAAACGGTCACATAAAAAAACAAACTAAATCTAATAAAAATTGTGATGAACCATATTATGGCTAGTATTGCTTCCAGCCGTGTCATGAAATCACCGATATTGATTTTCTTAGCCAACATATAGATTGGATAATTTTGTCTTGCTGTTGACTCTGGACCAAGTACAAGAATGGCTAACATGGTTATAATGATCAAAACACTTCCAGCCAACAATTGACCGACAAAAAGGCTTTTTCTTATTCTGTCTTTTTGACTTACGAAAGGGAGGATCATTAGAATCGCAACCGGTTCTATAAACGGAAAAACAATAAATGGTATAGATCCCCGTATAACCTGTTTCAATCCTGGCTCCCCTACGGGTTGCAGATTTTGAAATTTAATCTCAGGAAGGAGAAGAATTATTAATGTTGATACAAGTAATACAACAAAAGGGAAAAATATTTCCGCGCTTCGGGCCAAAGGTTCCAAACCAAGACGTGCGGCCAGGAGGACGACACTCATAAAAAGAATCATGATCACTTGAATTGGAGTATCAGGCATAATCTGACTTATCATAAAATCCCCAATTTCACTCAAGTAAGTTGCTGTGGTTATAAAAAAGTAGCTAATAAAAAGAAGAGAAACTGCTATTCCCAGCCACTTCCCCAAAATTTTTTGGCTGTATTCCACTAATGTTGAATCAGGATACCTTTTCCTTAAAGCGTCATATAAAAAAATAACCAATAACGGTGCTATTGCCACGCCAATGATACCCGAAACCCAACCATCTTGTTCAGCTTCAGAAGTGACAATGGAGGGTAAAACCAAAATAGAATCACCAAGCGTATATAATATCACTAATATCATTAGTTGACGGCTTCCGATTTTACCTTTCTCGAGCATTTGCATAAATTCCTTTCACGACAAAACGGTAAGTTATATACAAAAGGTATAAAAACATAGAAATGCTTTCTTCTTGCTGGCGCACCCAGCTCATTTATGATTCCATAACCATTATTGACAGAAGAAGAATATAAAAACCCTGTTGAGTATAAGTTATTTTTTGCCAATATGAGCCGCACTCGGCAGTTTGGAAAAGCAGAAAATAATGTGTTTTATTAATACGAAAGAAGATAGTCATGCCATGTTTTTTACATGCCCCCCGTTGATAGACTAACTTAGAGCTTCGTTTTACTTTCCAATAATTCCACATTGCCCGTTTGTTTAAGTAGAATCAACCATCACTCTTGAGCTACCCTGTCCCGTTAGTTCTTAGGCTTTTTACTTGAACATAATAAAAGGCAGTGAGGGATTTCCCCTCACTGCCCCGTTTCTTTATTTTGTTAAAATCTTCGTGTGTCGTTTTCGAAAATTAATTGAATTATTTTCACTAATAAAAGTTGAACCTAAAAGGAGAGTGCCACCTATGATTTGAACAATTGTCATTTTCTCTTGTAAGATTACAGCAGAAATCAGTATAGCTACAAAAGGATCTACATAGCTTAGCATAGCCATACTTTGTCCCTTTAACTTTAGCATACCAGAAAAAAATAACCAAAAGCCAATACCAGTGTTAAGAACTCCTAAGAGTATTATAAAAGGAATGGAAGATCTTGATATTTCCAAGATACCAAATCCCTCAGTGAATATTACATAGGGAAAGAGAAGTAAAGCAGTTGTTCCAAGTTGAATGATTGTAATCTCTAACATGCCCATGTTTTGAATAAATTTATTTAATAACATTAAAGCTGCGTAAAATGCAGCTGCAACTAACCCGAAAAGGATTCCAAGTAGATCATCTTTACCAGAGGCGCCAATGCCGTTTCCAATAATCAATACCATACCTAATATCGCTACACCAATACAAACAACTTTTTTAATTGGTAAAAGCTCCTTAAGTACAAATGGTGAGAGAACCATGACAAATACTGGCGCAAAATAATAACCCAGTGTTGCATTAGCTAGTGTTGTATGATCGTAGGATTGATAAAGAAAAATCCAATTCCCTCCCAATGCAATCGCAGAAAGAAAAAGGGGAGAAGCATTAACTTTCACTAATTTCCATGGAATGGATTTCTTCATAATGAAAAATACAAACACTAAAAATAGACAACCAATTGAACTGCTTAGAAAAGCTGTTTCGCTCGAAGATAAATCAATGTATTTTACAACCAAACCCATTGTACCGAAAATAATCATTGATAATATAAACTGAATTTTAGATTTCATCGTCTACTCCTTCGAATCTGCGAAACAGCTTATATATTTCGCAGATTCTTAATCTGTTTTATATATAAGTGTATATAAAGGAGTAAACGTTGGTGGTGGTGATGTCGAAACGGGCTTTGTAATGTATGGATTTATACATGATATTGGCATAATAAGCCTCCTAATTATTGAAATGTAAGAATTATACATTACAATCTTATTTTTTGAATTGGATATTTTTAAGAATGGATTTTCATTTTTTTCTAAAACCATAATATGTGCAATTAAAGAAGCTACACAGTCCAATTAAACTATGTTCTTGAACTAACCTAATTTCTTGTATCCCTAGCTACCGGGCATTCAATAGCATTTCTGCCCCCTTACTCCACAAGATCTGGGATTTTATTTATCATGTTCCCTGTTTCTTTTTCCTTCAAAATATATGAATGCCGATAGAACAATGATTGCAATTAATACAATGTCAGATATCCAAAATAAGTCCACATCCGTAAAATACTTAACCATACTTATTATAGAAAGCCCGAATAAGAAAATTAGTAAGACAACATCCTTTTTACTTTGTTTCCGTTTTTCAAAGAACAATCCCAGTATTTTCTCAAGAGCTGATCCCATTAAAAAACACCTCCTTAATTTTTCCATTCTAAAGTCCGCCGTCTAAACCGTCAATCTTTATCCCTCTGCTCCAATCACGGGTGACTTTTAATTCATTATCAATGATGGTTATCGTGAGTTCTCCTTCTTTCTTATAAATCTTGGATGAATTCTCGTCATAAACCTTAAATACCGTTGTGTATGTGTAATCCACTGTGCCATCTTCATTTATACTTTGTTCTTCAAGCTTCACACTTTGCACTTCGATGCTTTTCTTGATTTCTTTGGCTACCAGTGCAGGCATAGAATAAAAACGGTTAAGAATTTGGGCATTATATTCATCTTCTGATAAATATCCTTTAATTCTGTCTGCAATTTCATCAAAGGTAGGAGGATTGGCTGGATCCTTAATGGTATATCGTGCAGTATAATAACCTTTAAATAACTTTTCTGCCTCTTCCAATTTGACCGCATCTCCCTCTTTAACAGGACTCCTCTCTGTCATTTCACCGTTTTCTTTGACCACTTCCTTGTTACATGCACCTGTACCTGAAAACACTGCGATTAACAACAAAATGCTAAGAAATTTTTTAATGTCCGCACCCTCATTTCCTTATAAATTTCATTTGTTCAAAAATGAATTTCATTAGTATGACTAGCGTTTAGATGTTCAAAATAAGGTAAGGACGGATCACTGATCATCAGGTAAATAATAAAAAAAGAAAAATATATTGAAATATCAATTTAATTTAGTTATAATACGATACGGTCTTAGTTTTAGCCTGTACTTAATTTTTAGAAAATTTAATAATTTTCCAAAATAGCAAATTTTGGTTTTTTCGGAGGGTTTATTTTGTCTAACAAGGTACCATTTTCATTTATAGTAGTGATTGGGTTAATGTTATTTGCCCTTTTCTTCGGGGCAGGGAATTTAATTTTCCCGCCAATGCTTGGTCAATCGGCAGGTACGAATATCTGGACGGCTAATGCAGGGTTTTTGGTCACAGGAGTAGGATTACCGTTACTTGGTGTGCTGGCACTCGGTTTTTCTGGAAAAGATGACTTACAATCATTAGCGAGCCGCGTCCATCCAGTCTTTGGTATTATATTCACAACTGTTCTTTATTTAGCCATTGGTCCATTATTTGCAATGCCTAGAACAGGAAACGTTTCTTTTGAGATTGGTGTAAAACCTTTTTTACCTGAAGATCCAGGTCCACTGCCTTTACTTATATTCACCATCATCTTTTTTACAGTTTCGTGCCTTCTTTCGCTCAATCCTGCGAAAATTGTCGAAATTGTGGGGAAAATATTAACACCCATCAAGTTGACATTCATAGGAATCCTTGTGGTAGTTGCTTTCGTTAATCCAATTGGAGATTTTCAAGCACCTGCCGAGCACTATATGGTTCAACCATTTTTCAATGGTTTCAGAGAAGGTTATCTAACGATGGATACTCTTGCATCTTTTGTTTTTGGCATCATCATCATTAATGCCATTAAAGAAAGAGGTGCTAAAACAAAGAAACAAATAATGATCGTTTGTGGAAAAGCGACCGCGATTGCGGCCGTTATCCTTGCTACCATTTACACAGCTCTTTCTTATATGGGTGCTTCAAGCGTTGAGAAACTTGGACGCTTGGATAATGGAGGCATTGTCTTGGCAAAAGTCTCGGATTATTACTTTGGAGCATACGGCGGGCTATTATTAGGATTAATGATCACAGTAGCTTGTATAACGACGAGTGTAGGGCTCATTACATCTTGCTCGACATACTTTCATAAGCTATTTCCAAATCTGCCTTACAAAACAATTGCCATAAGTTTATCCATATTCAGTGCAATAATAGCCAATATCGGTCTAACCCAGTTAATTGCCATTTCTGTACCGGTGATGACAGCCATTTATCCATTAGCGATTGTTTTGATTTTCTTGACATTTCTTCATTCTTTATTTAAAGGAAGACCTGAAGTTTATCAAGGCAGCTTACTTTTAACATTCATCGTCAGTTTATTCGATGGATTAAATGGAGCAGGTGTACACATTTCATTCATCAATGATTTCTTCACCGCAATCCTTCCTATGTATGAGGCAGGACTAGGATGGATCATCCCAGCCATTGTCGGAGGATTCATTGGATATGCCAGCAGCGTCTTACGGTCGAAATTCGGTCATAATCACCAAATAGATTAAACGATATAAAATCAGTACAGGAATATTTGACTGTAGGCAAATTCGAGGAAAAGCGAGTTTGCCTACAGTTTTTTTTCTTTTAAAAACGAAACCCGCTCCCATTCCGCCTACTGTCTGCCAAGCCCCATCTTCGCAAGCCAGTTATTCTGCAGGATTCATTCATTCCGTAATTTCTTCAGCAATTGAAAAATCTGCCCCCTATGGTGTGCTTCATGTTCAATCAAATGGTAAACGACCCATTCAGGTGTGACGTCATATTGTTCAAGCACCCTCGGTTTACGCCAATCCGTTAGGTCCATTGTGCGAAAGTTTGAAAGAAATACTTCACGTACCTTATTGAGACGGTAGAAATGTTCTTCCAATGCTTGTCCTTCAATGTGGCTTAGGGAGCCATCTTCAGCACGGCATCCAAATGGAAACAACGCGCGTATTTCCGAATCCCATTCCGTAACAAGGACCTCCTCGTATAACCAATCCGCCTCTATTAGCGCTATATGATATAACAGCGAGCCAATCGTTTGCTTTTCATCGATTTTCGAATCGAGTAAACTTTGACTGATTCCACTCAATTCCGCTATAAGCGTACGGCGAACATCTTCTAAACACCATAACCACCGCCCAATTTCCTCTTCATATCCCGGTAATGCAGATACTAGTAATGCTCTTCTCTCCACCAAGATCATCCTCCTCTTCATGACCGTACATTCTATTTAAAAGTGTTTGTTTCCTTCTTTTAAATGGAAATTACCTTTTAGAGCAGGACAAAAAGGGCAATCTTTTAGATTGCCCTTTCACTTGTTCCTGATTGTTTCGTTTATGTCATCGATATCGTAGATCGAAATTAACTCCCCAAAAAGAGATTAGCTCTCATCTCCTCTGTTATACGCCTGCTTTGTAGATAATCCTGTTCCCGTTCTTGTTCAACCATCATGCGTTGCTCCAATTTTTGAGCATATTGTGCATAGCCGATTCCATGAGCCTGAAACATCGCTTTTTCCATTGCCGACGTGTACGTTAATTCGAGAAAATTAATGAAGAATCAATCCTTCCCATAGTGAATTTCGTACTCATCTTATCATTGTTAGTGATAACTCACAAAGTTGCTATAGCTCTATATTCACTGATAATTCAGACTTTTTAACAGATGTTTCTATCTCCGTGTACATAAACGCCAAATCCCTCCATCTTCCTCTAATTTCCTTTTTTCATTTACAAAACGACCAGGTTGAAGACAAATTAAAAGTCCCATTAACAAACCTGTTTGTTGTTAATGGGACTGAATATTTATTTATATGAACCGAAAATTTCCTTTGCC
>NZ_JAGGQN010000021.1:0-59293 GCF_018613275.1 Bacillus sp. ISL-4 | reverse complement strand
GGCAAAGGAAATTTTCGGTTCCTTAAATAAACCTACGCCTTAGGCTCAATTATGAAATCATTTTCCTCAAAAGTTTGCTCTGTATTGCAATAGCATTGGAGAAAAAACAAAGTCACTTCTAGGTATTGGCTCCAAATCTACTTTATTATACAGCTCGTAGAGATGGTAAGCATCAATCACATCTGTCTTTACTTTTCGTAGAGATGAGCTCTTTTCTCGATATAAGACAAGTTGGTTAATGATAATTAGTACATAATCTCTTTCCTCGAAATGCTGAACAACTGGTGTATGACAATGTCTAGTAGACTCTAATACGACCGGAGGTCGAATTCCTGTTAAGTTTTCTATTTCTCCCTTACTTAACAAATATCCATAATAGTAAGTACTGACGCCCTAAATGAATCTTAAACACGCTGCTTCCGGAATTCATACCATCTTTTCACTTCAGTGATTAGTGAATTGGATAGTATATTTTAACAAAACGAGACAAAACGAGACAACAATCTCATTTTGTCTCGTTTTGTTTCGACTGAAAATAGATAAAATCCTAATTTACCGACCTCCCATCTTGGCACGGCATTTGCAATATATAAGATTGACTCATTATTAATGATTGGGGGCTGAAAAATGGAAATGGTTCAATCGAATGAAATAAAGTTATCACAGGACAAGGCTTATTGGATGTACAAAAAAATGCTGGAGATCAGGAAATTCGAAGACCAAGTTCATGAATCTTTTGCAAAAGGTATTTTACCAGGTTTTGTCCATTTGTATGCTGGGGAAGAAGCGGTAGCTGTAGGAGTATGTGCTCACCTTTCTGAAAAGGACAGCATTACAAGCACTCACAGGGGGCATGGCCACTGCATTGCAAAAGAATGTGACCTTAACGGGATGATGGCTGAAATCTATGGGAAAGTGACAGGGCTTTGCAAGGGAAAAGGCGGTTCCATGCATATTGCCGATTTGGATAAGGGGATGTTAGGTGCAAACGGGATAGTTGGTGGAGGCTTTCCCCTCGCATGCGGTGCAGCATTAACTGCGAAATATAAAAAGACCGATCATGTTAGTGTTTGTTTTTTTGGTGATGGTGCCAATAATCATGGGACATTCCATGAAGGTATAAATCTGGCGGCAATTTGGAAGCTACCCGTAATATTCATCGCAGAAAATAATGGGTATGGGGAGGCCACGCCATTCAATTATGCTTCAAGCTGTAAAACGATAGCCGATCGGGCGATTAGCTACAATATCCCGGGTGTCCGAGTGGATGGGAAAGATGTATTGGCTGTGTATAAGGCTGCCGAAGAAGCCGTTCAGAGGGCTCGCAGGGGAGAAGGTCCATCATTGATCGAATGCGTTACTTATCGTAATTATGGACACTTCGAGGGAGATGCACAGAAATATAAAAAAGAACAAGACAAAAAGGAGCATAAACAAGACAAAGATGCGATTTCCCTGTTTAGGAATTACTTACTCAAACAGAATCTGCTGGCGGAAAAAGAACTGATTTCTCTTGAGATTGCCGTTGAGGAATCAATTAAACAAGCAGTCAAGTTCAGTGAAGATAGCCCATATCCAGAGGCTTCCGATTTATTAAAAGATGTTTATGTATCCTATTAAATGATAAAAGGAGGAATTGAAATGAGTAGAAAAATCAGCATGTCACAAGCAATAAATGAAGCAATGGCCATGGCAATGAGAAAAGATGAAAATGTCATCCTTATGGGAGAAGATGTAGCCGGAGGCGCAGAGGTTGATCATTTGCAGGATGACGAAGCATGGGGTGGTGTTTTAGGTGTCACAAAAGGATTGGTTCAAGAGTTTGGCCGCGATAGAATCCTTGATACGCCCATTGCAGAAGCCGGTTATATGGGTGCGGCCATGGCAGCCGCTTCGACAGGCTTACGACCGATTGCCGAGCTAATGTTCAACGATTTCATTGGCAGCTGTTTGGATGAAGTAATGAATCAAGGTGCGAAGTTCCGCTATATGTTTGGAGGAAAAGCACAGGTTCCCGTGACAATCCGTACGATGCATGGTGCAGGGTTCAGGGCTGCAGCACAACATTCACAAAGCCTTTATGCCTTGTTCACTAGCATTCCTGGATTGAAGGTCGTTGTTCCCTCATCCCCCTATGACGCAAAAGGGCTCTTACTTTCAGCCATAGAAGATAATGATCCTGTCATCTTTTTTGAAGATAAAACGCTATACAACATGGTCGGAGAGGTTCCGGAAGGCTACTATACAATCCCAATCGGCAAAGCTGAAATTAAAAGGAAAGGCTCGGATTTGACGATCGTTGCCATCGGTAAACAAGTTCACACCGCGATGGAGGCCGCTGAAAAACTTATTTCAAAAGGCATTGAAGTCGAGATTGTCGACCCGCGGAGCTTGTCACCACTGGATGAGGAATCGATTCTCAATTCTGTGGCAAAAACAAATCGTTTGATCGTGATCGATGAAGCGAACCCAAGATGCAGTGTCGCAACGGATATTGCCGCACTGGTGGCGGATAAGGGATTTGACACGCTCGATGGGCCAATCAAGAGGATTACGGCACCACATACACCTGTACCTTTTTCTCCACCGCTAGAAGATATTTACCTTCCAACATCAGAAAAAGTAATACAAGTCGTTTCAGAATTATTGGGGGAGCCTTCCATTAGACATAAGGTTGAAGGAAAAACTCGTTTAATGAAACTCTAACGCGAAATGCCCCTTCAAATAAGAAAAAAAGGTACATAACTCATCAATAACTTGCTAACCAAAACTTGCTAACCAACTTTCCCAAACTTCTTAATAAAGACTTTTGTAAAAGAACCAAAGAAATAGGTAATCAACATTTCGTGATTAGAGGTTACATAACATTATTATTCCGTTTTAAAAAAAGATGTTGTCATCTCGCATTAATTTATAGTCTGCCTTGATTTCTGAAACTTTTTAATTCATTTATATGTAAAAATCGACTTTTACGATTTACATATAAATGAATTGCACCCATTATACCAAAGAACTGATTGCTGAAGGTAGGAAGTATTTTATAACAAATTCAATTTGAAGGTTTACTTTATAGTCTTTGGCAACTTCCTATTGATTCACTGCATGCTGTTGCAATTATGAAAGCAGTTCCTAAAAATCGTAACCTTTACTTAAAAATAAGTTTAAAAACAGGGAGGATGGTTCATCATTTATTAAAGGTTATTCATGATATAGGCAGTTAAAAGTTTAAAGAGAGATTATTTTCTAAATAGAGGACCCTATAATCACTTTCAGGAAGAAAAAGCGGAAATTTCAAGATAAAAACCCTTAGAGTTATCATTTAAAATATATTAATATAACTTTTTAGAAGTGTTAACCCGTGATTTTTCTCATATTACCATATATTATATATATCAGAATAACAAAGTTGGTAAATCAGGTCAGTTAAGCGTAATGTTTTGATAACTATAAGAATTTCAAATGAGCAACATGAATAAAAAGATTAGATGGGCCTCAGCAGAGCGGCGTTATTTTTATTAATAGAAGGGGGGAATCGTTTATTTAACATGTCTAAATCTTCATACTCAACAACTGAAGATTTATCCGAATTCTTTGTATCGAGAAATGCTGAAACCGGTTTTTCACATGAAGGAAAAATATAATATGGATTACAATTAATACAACAAAATGATTTGAGATCCTTAGAGTCAAATGACTAAGTATAGTAAATAATAAGTGAACTAAAACCATTAAGTGATTAATCGTAAACAAACAAAATAGCCAAAAACGAAAAATGTTAGCCATTAACAGATAAATTACGATTGAGAATAAAAATCTGAAATTTAATTGACATTTATGGGACTTAACTCATTGTGAAAGCAGCTTAAATCCATGCAAAATTCGCTGGCAATATTTAATCCCAATATAAAATTGAAGATCAATCATTTTTTTCTAACTAAACGTAACAAGATTAACTTAAAGTATTAGTTAACAATGAGTAATTAGATAAAAAGATTATAATAAATAATTGTGCAGATAAATATAAAAATCTCCATTCCGTCTCACTAAGTTAAGTATTCTTAAGATATGAGATAAAATTAACAATAAAAATACAACTTCCTATAATATATATTATGTAAACTATATAAAATTTTTTAATAAAACAAGATCCTTTAAAGTCTCTACTTTATTATTTGTTTTCCGTCTACTCCCTTCCACTAAAAACAGATTATCGGAAAAATTTCACTGACAGTTCCTAAATTGAATATGATTATTTTACTTTCTAAACGCTAGTCATCTTTTACAATCCAACTAATAAATATTGTTAAGTTGATATGCATAGAATACTGTCCCATGCATATCAACTTAAGAGAAAAATCCACCATAACCATCAGGCTCAGTTACGTAATAATTCCAAAAGTAAAAATTCACCTTTCTTCAGTTGTGTCCACCACAGTATTTAGCGGAAAACATTCGATAATCTTAAAAGCCATCACTACTAACTTCTATGGTTTTATTACGTTAGGATATACTTTATTATCGTTTGAAAAGCATTTGTTTCCTTTGCACGCTGCAGATGAGACGATAGTTTTACAATTACTATATCGGATTTAGGCGCAATGTATATTTACTGATCAAAACGTCCACGGGCTGAAAATATCCTCCGAATTCGTCATGGCTAACCCACCATTGATTAAGATAAGAGAATTCTGTAAGGTGACGATGAGTGTAACCGGGCAATTTAGTGTAATAATAATGAAGTTACGCAACCAGCGCGCGGCTTTTGATTGAACCAGTATATAAACCTAATCAATTGCCTCTCAAAATGAAAGAATCTCCAACAGAATGCTGGAGATTCTTAAGATTATTTTTTAAACTTATCCGGAAACTGCTTTATAACTCCCGCAGAGATAGTATCCGCCATTAAGATTATATGTGTGACCCCTTCGTCAATTGAAGCGATTCTTCCGTTCCAATTTTTTGCTAAGCTTGCAGATAAATCATTTGTCACTAATTTCAAATGCATATAAAGCAAATTTTTTAAATCTTCATTTTTCAGCTGGTTATTTATAGTTAAAAAATTGATTCCCTTTATATAAGACAGTAAATGTTGGTTTTACCCTTTTGATATAGAGCAGGAATCAACGTTACATTCTTTTAAAGCATTATCAATCAATGAAAGCTGATCATCAATCATTGATAAGTGGAAAATATGATAGTCATTTATTTGTTCCTTTAACTCCAACAGCAGCGTTTTGTCCCTTAGTACAAGGAAAATCTCTTCTGGATGTAACATATCACTTCTCCTTTTAGTTAAGATATTACCTTTTACCCTAATTATTACAATTATTAACTTTTAAGCGAATGTTTTGTCTCATATTTCACAAGGAATATTTAGAGGAAGTTACTAAACTGTCCGAAGACAATACGTTAGTTAAAAAAACTATGCAACTGAGTTTCATAAGGGAGCGGCTGAAGAAGCACAACGATAAGTATAAAGAATATTTATAAAAATAGGCTGTCGTATATTAGCCTTTAACGTCGAAAATGTCCCCTTCTTACATTTTTGTGATAGACTTAATATATAAAACTATATTTTCTTGGGGTTTTTTGACTTCTATTAATCACACTTCTATAAGGGAAGGTGTATAAAAAATGGAGAAAATCAGCGTTTTTCTGGATGACTATCGGAAAGCTCCCGATGTCTATGTGTTAGTCGAGACTATTGACGAATGTATAGAGCTATTGCAAAACTTTGATATTGAACACCTCTCTTTGGACCATGATTTATTAAATAAAACTAGGAATGGTTTTATGCTTGTTCAAAAGATGGTCAAAGAAAAACTTTTTGCTAACCGCATCACTATTCACTCTGCCAATTCAGTTGGCGGTAAAGCAATGTATAACTGTTTAAAGCAAGCACAACGGAATTTAACAATGCCCCCTGCCATTATTGTTTCCTTACGCCCCCTGCCCCTCAAATTCTTCCCGTCAAAGGTCTTGCAACATTATATAGATATAAGATAAACTCTTCTCAATTACATTTCATAGAAGAATTATACGATGCTTTTGAGATTGTATTGCGAAAACGTTACCGTAAGTGAGTTTATTGTAAGACCATCTCGACAACAGCCGTAATATGTAAAAATTGCTCAGGCTAGAAAAGCATTTTCTAAAAATCAATGTATTTTTGAATGATTAAATGCATGCGTAAAACTCGTAAAATAGAAAAAAAGCAATTCACATGTAGTGTAATTGCTTTTTTTAATGTATTTTCGAGCTTCATGGTAGTTTATAATTTAAAGTCTATAACGCTTTATATTCTACAGCAGAGATTCCATTATTTTGCCCGGTTTACAACTGACATTACTTGTTTTTTACGAATGATAAAATCGTAATGGTGCTTATAATGCAGAGTGTGCCGAGCCACTCGGCAAAACCGAATGTTACATTCAGCCAGAAAACGGATATTAAGGTTGCGGATAATGGCTCAACTGAAGCTAATAAACTTACCTCTGAAGCAGAGATGAATTTTGTACTTTCCAAATAAAAATAAAAAGCAATGATCGTACCGAAAATGATGATGAATAATACCGCTGAAAATGAAGGTAACGTCCAATTGCCTTCGAATGCCCATGGAGGATGAATCATGCTAAAGCATATGCCCCCAATCAACATGCCCCATCCCACAACAATCATTGAACCCCATCTTGAAAGGAGTTTAGAAGGCTGCAATGTATAGAATGCTAATGCAAAGGCTGATGTTATTCCCCAAAATACTGCCCACCCGGAAATGGAAAGTGTACGTATGCTTCCTCCTGTCACAAGCAAAAAAGTGCCTAAAATCGCTATGATCACAGCTACACTCACAGTAATGCTTGGAAAACGTCTGGAATGAATGGCTAAATAACAAGTAATCAGGGCCGGTGCCAAGTATTGAAGGACTGTAGCAGTGGCTGCGTTGCCATGTTCAATTGCTGCAAAATATGTGTATTGAACAGCGAGCATTCCCAAAATTGCAAAAAGAATAATTTGAAGCGCATCTTTTTTAGTTTTCCAAATCTCAAAAACTTTCAGTCTTTCGTTCTTATAAGCGACCCCCAATAAGATGATTCCAGAAAGCAACAAGCGTACAACAGTGATCCACTCAGGACTGAAACCTTGCTGCTGAAATAGATATTGAGCAGCCGTTCCTGATACTCCCCATAACGCAGCGCCAGTCAGTACTAGTGCAATCCCTTTATTTCTTGAAGGTGATATAGCTACTAAAGTATCATTACTCATTTTTTTCTTCCCCACTTTTTACACGTTCCGTATGGGCTTGAATTCTAAAGTAACTTTCTTTCCAATTCTTTTCTATCACCTTAAGCACCATAGTGAGATTTCCATTCTTTAATGCCTGTATGATCTGATCATGCTCATCAACGGAAAGGTGAACATCACTAACCTGATTGAAATAAAACAGTTCTATTCGTATAAGTTTTTGTTTGAGTCCTGTTAGAATCCGCTTTAATTCATCATTTGTAGAAAGGTTGATGTAAATGGAGTGAAAGTCATCATCTTTCTGAACGGCCACTATTTGATTTCCCTCGTCGATTGCTTTTTTCACTTCATGATTGATGGCTTCCATCTCAATTAAGTGTTTTTCTTCAATGAAATCAAAAGCCTGTTCCATAGCCAACTTTTCCAGTGTCCAAACAATGGAATATATGTTTAATACCCCTTCGAATTGAATAGGGGAAACAATTGTTGAACGGCTAGGCTTGGTCTCTACAAAACCCTCATCCTCAAGCCTTAAAAGTGCTTCTCTAATGGGGGTTCTGCTTACTCCCAATTGTTCAGCTAATTCTTTGTCACGTAATTGTTCGCCTGGTGTTAGGATTCCCTGTACAATCCAATCCCGCAATATCATGTATGCTTCTTCACGTACAGAAGTACGTTTTATTTTTTGTGATGAATTTGAATGCACCAACGGCTTTACCTCCTTGAAATACCAATATTTAATATGCAATATATCACATATTGAATTCCGTTGAAATAGAAATAAGAAAGTTTTACCGCTGTATTTTTAAATTGATTTCATAATTGCTCCACCACATGGCGTAAGACTCAGTCTTGATGGTCTCGTCAACGGAGAAAGTAAAAGCCAAGAATAATAGAATTCAAACACTTTCTTTTCAAACCAAAAAGACAACACTCACAACCAAAGTGCTGTCTTTTTAATTGGATTATCCCATCATTGAGAAAATAGTTGGCGGTCATGATCAATTCTTTTGCCCTTGTAAAGCGGAAAACTTCTAAAGTATGAACAGTATAAGAAGCTTAAATCCTTCCCTCCTTTGTCCAATACGATTCCTTTTTTGCAATCTTCAAGACCCCTTCCGCTCATTGAGATTTACTAATTCAACTGGGGAGTGGGAATATCTGCGCGGCGTTGAAAGATCCTACTGGCATTCCTTTATTCGGGGAGTCATTCCATTAGGGTTGGTTATGTCAAAATACCAAAGAAAGACATACTAAAGGACGACTTTAGTCAAACCTCTTCCCTTGCAGCAAAATTCCGATTGCGAATTCCATTCGAATTGTTTCGAATGTTTTCTAAAAAAATGTCTTGAAAATGGCTTGGTGCTGACCGCACTCATTACAGGAATATTCTATTTCTAATGCATCTTCAGTTACTGTATGTACTGTCTCTTTTTTACAGGTTTCACAAAATCTCTTTTCGGATATTTCTTTCATGTATCATTCACACTCCATTTTCCCATCATTGTTTTGTAGCCTTGTTACTATTATTTTGCGAATATCCTTCAGAAAAAATACCTTTTTCCTAAAGGACATTAAAAAGAAGATAATGAATTCAGGGAAAATGGTACTGGAATAGTTAATTTCACCTCGGATTCCAATACATCAAAGCTGCATGAAACGGATATTCGTATTCGAAAACTCCTTCTTTTTCCACCACATATTTATTTAGAATCGTTTTTACTTCATCATAGGAAAAATGTTCATCGAGAATTTTTGTTGTATTATCGCGAATCATTTCTTCATAGGTGGAATAGATTTTTTTACTTTTCAATTTAACGATCTTACAGTCCGCCAGTATTCCAAGTTGATACAAAACATTCAAGATGTGTATGTAATCCCGCTTTCTTAAATTGATCGTGTATCCTCGTTGCTTCAATTCCATATAATGAGGTTTTTCTGGTCCGGTTGTCATACCTACTATCACTAACCGGGCTGCAGACTCATTCATTTTTAATAAGGTTTGACCGATTTCTGTCATACGGTAATAACAATTAAAACCAAATACTACATCATATCTGTCCCTTTTCGTATCACTTTCCCACTTATCATGAATCAATTCCATGTTTTCGAAACCTTTTTCGTTCGCCTGGGATTCCAAAAAACTGATAATGCTTTTGGAGCTATCTATACAAGTTAACTTCTTGACTTCTTTTGCAATATCGAATGTATAATTGCCCCATCCAGGGCCGATTTCCAAAACATGATCATCCTGTTTTAATAATGCCAATAACTCTTGCTGCACATGTTTTGCATAAGGATCCGCTTTATGTTGTTTTTTCTCTGCCACCTTGGAAGACCAAAAAGCTTCTTCTGCTGCATCATCTTTTAGCCTGTTAGGTATCTTCCCTGTATGATCTGCCATTGCCTGTTTCCAAAGTTCGATATAATCAAAGTTATCAGTTTTCATCCGTACTCTCCTCAAATTATATAATTTATGTGTAATAATCTTTGCTTTTAACTATTCTTACCCCATAGTTGCAAAAGAAAAAGAGCTGCAAATCAGCTCCTGATAATGAACAAAGCCTTTTTATATTATAATCTCTCAACATATTAGCAGTGGTCATACTCAACTACTTGCAGCGTTTTGTCCAAAGACTCACTGCTTTAGGGCTTTCTGTTTCTCTATTTTATAGGTACTCTTTTTAATAATACAATAAGATTATCAATAAAGTTTTGTTAACATTATGTTCGAAAAGGGGAATGCTGACGTTTCATCCGCTTCTCCACTTCTATATATCTTATAAAAGGTTTACACGTTTTTAAAATGCTGTTGGATATAAGAATTCACTTTATCAGGCACTTCGATTTGGATAAAATGCCCGGCATTTTGAATAATGTGAACCTGTGCATGTGGGAAACCTTCTTTCTGGAGCTTGTAGGCAAATTCAAAAGGTATATAAGGATCCATCTCTCCCCAAATTATTGTGACAGGTATTTTGATCTGATTTAGTTTTTGATTGTACGATTTTACCTTTTCTATATTTCCTGAACGGTATAGATCCAAGATGACTTTACAAGATTCGGGTGTTCTAAAGACACGAAAGAAGTCTTCCAGAATTTCGTCAACTATGTTCGGAATCGTTTGCTTCAATTCAGTTTGAGCTTGGGGATCATCTGACATGCGCTTCATTATTTTCTCTCCGGCATTTGGTGTTCTCCAAATCTGAGCAAGTGAGTGCCACTTATAATCTACTGATATGGTTGTATTTGAAACAAAGAGACTTAGTATTCTCTCTGGATGATCACATGCCCATTTCAGTCCAATAAGTCCGCCCCAGTCATGTACAATAAGGTGTAATTTCTCTAGTTTCAGTTCCCTTGTAAAATCCGATACAAACTGTTCATATCTTTCCCATGTTGAGGATTCATCAAACTGTTCACTTTGGCCGAATCCAGGGAGATCCGGTGCAATGGTTCTAAATCCATAAGACACAATGCATGGAATCATTTCCTTCCACAAAAGGCTGGACTCAGGTACCCCGTGCAATAAAAGAACTGGGGGATCATTAACATTGCCTTTCTCGATATAAGATACCATCTTTCCATTTATTATCATTTTTTTCTTTTCCACTTTTATCTACCTCCTGATTAAAGTATTTTGAAACCTTATTAGCATTAAGCCAGGTCATAGTTCCTGCCTAGAATGGGGGTTTCTTTAGAATAGACTATGAATAAAATAACTATATAGAGAGTTTAAATGGAATTACTATCAAATTCCCTCTCTCATTTCTATGTTAGTTTGCTATTTAATGCTTGTGTTTTTAGACTTTTATCCAAAGTTTATTCAAAAATGGATTTATCAAAGATGTGGATTTGGACTCCTTCTTTGTCCGAAATTTATTCGCTTCCATCTCTACCCTATATAACATCAAACAGCACAACAAAAAAAGGTAAAGCGACAAAAAGCCTCACCTCTTAAATGATTAAAACCTTTATTACCCTAAAGGTATCAAAGTTAATTGATCAATCCACTTAAATTGTACTTCCGCTCTTTAATGCATGATCCAATCATTACGGGTGTTTCATCTAGTTCATTTACATCCGTAAATGATTCAAAGTTTCTAACCCAATCTTTTCTAGGTTTTAGGTAATGACATCTGTGGACTTTTGCTGAGTGAAGAAAAATATGAAGATGATAATGGGAATGGCAATTAGAAAGGCATTGTTTCTCGAACTTTTAATTGTAGGTATATCTGTTAATGACATTTTATTCATTCCCTTTTAATGTAGTTAATAATTCTGGTGGTACGTTATAGTGCTTCTTTACAATCGTATTAAAAAAATTATAATCTTCAATTGGCAATGCCGGAACAACTTCAGGATAACCAAAAATAGGACCGGAAACATTAAGTGAGAAATCACCTGACGAAATAAATATTCCAGTCACATGTATGGCATCATTGATTAATAATATAGCTATAATGATGTCCAATATATCGATAAAAAGATTTCCCACTTGCGAGTGGTCCTTCCCTTCTAAACGATGGCCCCCAAAAAGAGGCCCACCTAATGAGAGACCAAATCTGCCTGCTCTTACAAAAACGCCAATGATTGTGATTTGTCCAGTTAATAATAGGATGGCTGTTGTAATTTCGAGATTACGCTGAAAGGAGTGAATTACTTTTTTTTCTGAATTAACTACACAGGTTTCAATCAATATCACCACTCCCCATGTAGGCATTTTATTCATATAAACGGGCAAACGTCACTGATTTGTTTGATTTTTTGTATTTAAAAGTTCTATTACTGAATATATTGCTTTTTCAATTTCTTTATATCCGGTACATCGACAAATATTCGAAGAAAGCCATGTTTCAATTTTTTCAGGACTTGGGTTCCTGTCATTAAGGAGTAAAGCCTGGCAAATCATTATAAATCCTGATGTACAATATCCACATTGAAAAGCAAAATGTTCCACAAATGCTCTCTGAATCGGGGTATTCTTGAGGCCCTCTATTGTAAGGATTTCTGAATCAATTGCTTCAATAGCTAACATTAAACAGGATTTCATTGGCTGTTTATTCATTATAATCGTACAAGCGCCGCAATCTCCATTTAAACATCCAGGTTTAGCTCCTGTAAGTCCAATTTTATCTCGGAGAACATCTAGCAATATATCTGATGCCAATATATCCCTCTCATACCGTTCTTTATTTATTTCTAATTGAATGGTAATTTTTCGATCTGCCGAATGGCTATTCATGTTCCTCACCACCTATATATGACAATATGTATGAAAGGGTATTTTCTAAAACAAATAATCTATATTCATTGGATCCTTCTATATCGTTTAAAACAGGAGTTGGTAAAAACTCAAAAGAGGTTAAAATTCGATCTTTAAATGATAAACTCTTATCATTTAGTTTGTTTTCCATTTGAATTGACCGAAAAGGATATGGGCATACCCCGCTGAATGCAAATCGAATAAATCCTTCTTTTTTTAATGAGGCAACTGTTAAAAGCGGATATCCCGTTTTCCATTGCTGCCTCTTCTTTACACTAATGTGTTTAGCTTTCAGATAATCTTTTTCTGTTACAATTTGCACGAGAAATTCCCCTTCGTCAAGTCGTAGCTCTTTATGGAAAACTTCATTAATAAATTCTTTCCTTGTTCCTTTTGGACCTGCAATAATGACAGTACTATCTGATAATAAAAATGGAAGAACTGACTCTCTATAAAAAATTTGACCACATATGTTTCCACCTATAGTGATTTTATTTCTTGATGTATAATCAGCAACTTCTTTTGAAGTATCCGCTAATAGCGGAAATAGCCTATTTTCTTCGATAGCGCGTAAACTCAATGTTGAGCCAATGATCAGTTCTTGGTGTTGAAACCCGAATGCATTGCATTCGGGAATACCTTTTAAATCAATAATCGCATCGGTGTATACAAAATTTAAACGTCCTAATGTTAAAACTTCAGTCCCTCCACCATAATACATAGGTTTTTTTTCTTGTATTTTTAATAGTTGATAAAGTTCAATCGCCTCTTTTATCGATTGAGGTTTATAATAATCAAAATTATAAGGTAACATTACGCTCTTCTCCCTCTCTTCCCCCTCCAAATGAGTTCAGGAAGTAATGGCAACTGGTTCAAAGGAATCCCAGCAGCCAAAGATAAACTGTTACCTAAAGCAGCTGGCATACCAAGAAGCCCATGTTCTCCAAGGCCCCTTGCGCCATATGGGGCATCTAAGTGTGGTGTTTCTACAAATTCACAGATATATTCAGGGTTTTCTCCATATCTTAACGGTCTATAGGTTCTGAGTTGAGGGTTTAATACTCTGCCAAGGTGATCGAAATAGAATGTTTCACGCCCACCAAATGCTATCCCCATGCTCATTGCACCCATTATTTGTCCTTCTGCAGTTTTTTGATTCAGAACCTTTCCTGCATCAATGACAGATATTGCCCTTACTATCTTGTAAGTATATTCATTTATGTCATACTCCACTTCTACCCCTTGTGCGCCAACAGTCCATTCAGGACCTGGTCTGCCTGCACCTGTATTGGGATCTAAATTTGTTATATGTGGAATGGTATATTGCCCTCTACCGATGATTTGTCCTCCAATCGTGCTTCCGTCAGGATATGTATACCCATACACTAGCCGTTTGAAAGGAATTTCTATATTCGGTTCCCCTTTCATAAAGACCCTTTCCTGGCCAAGGACGATGTCTTCAATAGGAGCTCGTAATACACAAGAAGCAAGTTTCTTTATTTGTAAAAGAGCATCTTCCACAGCTTGAATTGCAGCCCTTCCTGCCATTAATGTTCCACGGCTTGCTACCGTTTTCCAATGTTCTGGAGTATTTTGTGTATTTACTTTCATCTGAACGTTTACACGATCAATTGAGACCTTTAATTTATCTGATACAATCTGTGTTAATATCGTTTTCGTTCCAGTACCGATTTCTACTACTCCTGAAATAAGGTTTACACTGCCATCAGGGTTAAAGGTTAAAATGACACCAGATCCAGCGTTGGTATCGATCGTTGAAGTTTTCCATATACAAGCGATCCCTTTTGCCCTTATTATCTTGTCGTTTATTTTAACTAACTGGCCCTCTTCCCAATTCATTTTTTTCTTAAGCACCTGTATGCATTTAGGAAGATTACCTACCGTGCTCGAATTCAATTTAACTTGTGTTGGGGTGGAGTGCCCTGGGAGTATCGCATTCATTTCACGAAGTTCAAGTGGATCCATTCCAAGCTTTTTTGAAAGAGAATCCATAGTCCGCTCAAAAGCAAACAGAACTTCTGAATGGGCGAAACCTCGATAAGGCGAGGCATATGGATGATTTGTATACATACAGAGAGAGTCACACCAAATATTTTCTATATTGTAAGGTCCGATGCAATCTACAGCTCCAGCACGGCTTAGATCTGTAGCTTTGTCGGCATATGCTCCCCCGTCCCATAAATACGTCAGCTCTGCGACCTTTAGCAAACCAGATTGTGTACAACCTAATTTAATGGTAGCATCTAATCCAATATGACAAGGTGATGTCAAAATATCCTCTTCACGACTATTTTCCACTTTTACTAGCCTGCCATTAACGGCCTTTGACGCGATATAAGCTAATAGTTCAAGTTGGACCGAGGCTTTACCACCGAATGCCCCTCCAACAAGTGGAGTGTTTACTATGACGTTTCCAATTTCAACATCAAAGTAATCACTTATCAAACGCTTGATCATGAAGGGAGCTTGAGAAGAAGAAGTGATAATGATCTTATCATCTGAGTGAATTTCCGCTAAAGAACATCTTGTTTCCATGGCTGCATGGTCGGAGGGGGAAAAAGAAAATTTTTCCTCAATAATGATTTCGCTCTCTTGCCAACCTGTTTTTCTGTCGCCTTTTCTGATTTTGGTTCGATTTGCTATATTTGTGCCTGGCTCGGGAAATACCTCGGATATTTTTTTATAGGTATCTAAATCTGGGTGGAGTAGAGGGGAATTGGGATTTAAGGCTTCCATTGGTGAATTGACAACGGCTAAAGGTTCATAGATAACTTGAATATTGTCAGCTGCAATCTTTGCTTGTTTCATTGTATCAGCAACAACAAGTGCTACTACTTCTCCATGATAGCGGACTTTATCTAGAGCTATGGGATACCGATCCCTGATTTCTTCTCCTGTTAGTGGTAAATTCCCACCTGTTATGATTGCACGAACGCCTGGAACTTTTTCAGCTTTGGTTAGATTAATATTTTTAATAAGGGCATGTGCATAAGGACTAATTACCTTTTTAACATGGAGAATTTTTACTTCTTCGCGGTCTCCTGTGTAAATCGCCTGCCCTGTCACCTTTTCCCAGGCATCTTTTCGAGTTACCCCTTTTCCGATAATATCCATATAGTCTCCTCATTTTCATTATTATTCTTATTTAATTGTTATCTATTTTGTTTTTCCAAAAAAGATATTCTTTCATATTATCAATATCAACAAACCATTTTTCTACATAAAAAGGAACAAGTATCCCCTGTTCTCTCTTCGCCATTAGAATCTGTCTTGCGCCTCGGTCTCCTCGTAAAAGGTGAATGTCGGAAAAGAGATCTTTGTCAATAAGTATGGGAGGTCGTATACAACCATAAAAACTAGAGGCAACAAAGGAGTAATTAGGGTTTCTTTTGTATATTTCGATGAGTTTGTTTATCATATTTGTTGTTATAAAGGGCTGATCAGCAAGTAAAATTACTACGGCGTCCGAATGTATGTTGTTTGCTGATCGTATACCTGTTTGGAGTGAATGGGATTGACCTGCTTCAGGTTCTTTAATTTCGACCGTAATTATTTTTTCAGAACAAAAACCTGATAAATCTAGGTGGTTTAAATGATTTGAAATAATGATAATATCGTTAAGTTCAGATAGAACCGCTTTTTCTAATCCCCATCTTCCCAATTCTTTATTTCCTAATGGCAATGCTAATTTATTTATACCCATTCGATAACTATTTCCAGCGGCCAGGTATACCCCAGTTATTTTCATTCGGGATGTCCCTTCATTCTTTTATGCTGAATTAATTCGGCTATAATGCTAACTGCAATCTCGAAAGGGCCCTTTGCTCCAATTGATAAACCGATCGGTGAGTGTATATTATTAGGGGTTTTCGTGTCAAATAAACTGGCTGTACGTTTTTTGGAACCTAAAATGCCTATATAGGATAATGACTGATTCATCATTAGTGAAAGTATTTCTTTATCTCTCTGAAAGTTATGAGTCATGATGATAACATAATCATCTTTTTTAAAAGATAGTTGTTCCATAATGTCAGTTGGGAATCCTATAATATGGCTAACTGCGTCGGGTATATTATTTTCGTTGCAAAGCTCAGACCTCCAATCGCAAACAGTAACTAAAAACCCTATTGAGGTAGCCATAGTGACAACTGGATATACATCACATCCAGCTCCAAAAATGATTAAACGCGGTTTAGGTATAATCTTTTGCATATAAATAAAGCTAACATCATTATCTTTGGGTTCATTATTATTCTCATCCTCTGGGCGGAAAGAATACCCCAATAAGTTCCACTCATCATCTAACTCAATTTGATGGACGATTACTTTAGCTTCTTTAATGGAAGCCAAGACATATGAAAGATTTTCTTTTAATTTATGGTCCACATACTCCAGTAATATATATATAGTTCCGTTACAACCTGTTCCAATTCCCCATTCTAGATCTTCATCACTTTCCATGTGATATACAAAGGTCTCTGTATTTTTCCTTTCAAACACTCTGCAAGAATGAAGAATAAGATCTTCCTCGATACACCCAACACTAATAATGCCTAAAGATGTACCATCTTTTTTTATAAGCATGGAGGTACCTTCACGCAAGTATGCTGAACCTTCCACATGAATGATGGTAGCCAATACACACTCCATGGATGTCGATTGAATCTCTTCAAGGATCGTATACATTTGATTCACTTGTCTTCCCCCTGGTCTTCTATGAGTTCATTCATTCTATTAATCATTATGTTGATTTATAAAAAAAATGTGTTTATATAGAAATAGAATTATTCTAGTGCGGGCTGAGCACATGGGAAATGTTGTTTTTCTTGAATTGTGCTTTAAAGGCTCACAGTCATTTAATCCTTGTATGCAAGAGAGTGTCTCATTCGATGGTTTGAAAAAAGGGGAGGGATATAAATGTATTCCTATTTTATTGGTAAACAAAAAGGAGCAAAAATTTTGCTCCTTCATCCAATCTTATTTGTTTTCCATTTGAATAAATTTTATCTTTTCGATAAAGCAGACCAAGTATTTTCTAACCACTTATCAAAATCTGCCCCTTTTTCACCCTCATAGGTATCATATATATCCATTCTCATTTTCTGAAGTTTCTCTTTGAATTCAGTATATGAGTGATTTTCTGGTAAACTCTTCTTGATCCTTACTAAGATTTTGGTTAATCCTTTAACCAATTCGCCCTTTTTCCTTGGTGGCAATTGGACATCTTCGCCTAATCTTTTCAGTTGACGGTATGCAGCCTCTTGAACTTTATATACAGAATCACTATTCATGATATGTGTGAGAATATCGATTACTTGTTTATTTTTTGTCTGACCTAACTCTTCGATCGCATCTAAACGTTCTCTCCAATTAGATTTGCGATTGGCAGATCTTTTTAATTCCTCATAGTTGGCAGGTAACTCGATCCCTTTTGTTTCTTTGTTATTCAAATGAATCATTTCTCCTTCTGTCTTTATGTAATCTGGATATCAAAATGTTAATCCGATATCACAATAATCCCATTACCAAGAATGGTTTATTCCATTCTTCATTATACCCGTTTCCGTATTTTAATATAGTTATATTTCTTAATCTTCTGCTGTATCTTCAATCAGTCGGGTGCCGGGGGCGATGCTTTGCTTCTAAAAACTTACCTGCACCTATGCTCAATAAGTAACTTCATCTTTAAAGGGCATAAATCCTGCCTGGATTCATGCCTCTATTGTTGACTATGAAGTAAGCTTTTTCTTATTATGTTGTAAAAACAGACAATAATAGCACAAATCTAGTCCACGTAATGTTTTTTATAATCTGGATGGATAGAAAATTTTTTACGTAAATTGGCGAGGTTTACACCAAAGCTTTCTTCTAAAAGTTCTCTATGTTTCTCCATGATTTCCATGAGATACAAATCATGAATCATGACTTCTGTAATGGGCATTACCAAACCTACATGCATGGTCCATGCTGCACGGCTATCTTTACCAAGCGAGACAATGCCTGCTACTACTTCTGAATCATCTCCACTAATAACAAGCCATCGTCCACCATACTCTTCTGTAATTTCATGCCCCATATAATGGAGGTAAACATTAGCAAAATCACAGACGATTTCCCCATAGGCAATAATTGTTACATTGACTCCTTTATTTGCGGCCTGTCTTAGTTCCGACTGTAAATCTTCGAACTCGTCTTCCCAAATCTCTAAGAGTATTCTTTTTTTAGCAGATAATATACAAGCTTTTACCTTATCGAGTATTTCATTGCGCCCCATAATATTCCAGATGTTTTCACGATCATTTGCAGAACGTTCAAACTCCGCTAATGATTTTTCTGCCAGTTCAAAATTTTCTTCTGCTTTCATGCGTCGGTTTTTTATTAGCTCCCTTGCAGGTACGGGAGTATACTGTGGTGTGTTTCCAGGACTAACCAGAATATCTCCTCTTATTGCGAGACTGTCCAGTATTTCATATATTCTTGACCGTGGTACACCGGAGTTTTTTGCAACTGCATAGCCTGTTAATGGCGATTCTTCCAATAAGGCAAGATATGCTTTCGCTTCATATTCGGTAAAATTTAGATTTTTTAATGTGTCTAAAATGTTTTCTTTCATAAACCCTCCACACAACCGTAGTTGCTACCTTTGTAACTAATATTTTAGCAAAATCTGTTGACGATTTCCATTTTCATCTAATATACTTACATAAGTAGTTACTTGAGTAACCACTATTAAAGGGAAGGGAGAAATAGTATGGATAGCTTACTTACATACATATCAATAGTTGCAATGATGGTTATTTTACCTGGAGCAGATACAATGCTCTTAGTGAAAAACACGCTAAGCTATGGTCCAAAAGCTGGACGTTATACCGTTCTCGGAATGGCAACGGGACTTTCTTTTTGGACGCTTATTGCCATTCTTGGATTATCTGTTGTCATTGCAAAGTCTGTGATTCTGTTCAGTACAATTAAATATTTGGGAGCCGCCTACTTAATTTATTTAGGGATAAAAAGTTTTTTTGCTAAAAGCGCTTTTTCCTTAAAAGAAATTCAAGCACAAGCAAATACACCTACGAAGTATTCAAGCCGACATAATAAAGATTCCTTTATGCAAGCATTACTTAATAATATTCTTAATCCAAAGACCGTTTTAGTTTATATAACAATCATGCCTCAATTTATCAATTTGAACGGAAATGTAAACCAGCAATTGATTATATTAGCCTTCATCTTAACCTTACTTGCTGTATTGTGGTTTCTTTTTCTTGTTTTTCTAATTGATTATGCAAAAAAATGGATGAACAACTCTAAATTCCAGAAAGCATTCCAAAAATCAACTGGCTTAATTTTAATAGGTTTTGGCATAAAAACAGGAATTTAAGTTCATTTACTCACACATTTAATTTGATTCTATCCGTTCAGAAAATTGAACGGTTTTTTTCATATGTATATACATGCAATTAACATACTGTATACTAACCTGCACTGTAAGTTGCATATAATCAATCTTTCATCCGTACATATGGCACTGCATTATTAATCTACAAAGAGTTTTTCCTCATTCATTAAGTTCCCTAACATGGTCATTAATTAAGTGAAAAATAAAGCGTCAGCATTTTTCCATAAGCGCGAAAATGCTGACGAGTAATGTCTTATGAAGTTTTAATATCCTTTTTATCAATCCAAGCCACATGCCTTGGCAAGTATTTCAACAAGATGCATACTTTTGATTTGGTTTGCTGCCCCCTCCCTTTGAATGCCAATACTCATTTGCATTTGGCATCCAGGGTTAACGGTCACTACTGTAGTGGCTTTTGTGTCTTTTAGGTTCTTCATTTTTTCATCCAGTATCTTCATGGATTCATCAAAGTGAAGAAGATTGTAAATGCCTCCAGATGCACAGCAACGGTCAAACCCTTCCATTTCCACATAGGAAACACCTGGTATGGATTGCAATAATAAACGAGGCTCCTTTTGGACCTTTTGAACATTGCGTAAATGACAGGAATCTTGATAGGAAACGATGCCTTGCCATTCTTCAGTAAAGGGGAGTGGCCCTAATTGATGAAGAATTTGACTGATGTCTTTTGATTTTTCCGAGAAAGCCCTTGCCGCCCCAGCCCATTCGTGATCATCTGCCAATAAATGTCCATATTCAAGAAGCGAAGCGCCGCAGCCTCCTGCGTTATTTACAATTACATCAGCATCTGATTGCATGAAGGCTTGGATATTACTCTTTGCCAATGCTTTCGCTTGTTTTGTTTCACCTTGATGGGAATGCAGTGCACCGCAGCAATTCTGATTTTCAGGGAGAATGACCTCACAACCTGCTAAGGTGAGCAGTTCAATGGTAAGGCGATTTATTCGTGACATCATGGAATCCATGATACACCCAGCAAAAAATGCCACTTTTAATTTCGTTTCCCCTTTTGCCGGCATTATCGTACCTGTCCGGATTCGTTTGGAGGATGTCTCGATGGCTGGAAGTGCTTGTTCTAAATGTGCAAGGGCTGGGGAAACCTTTTGCAGTACATTCGATGAACGGATAAGCTTGGATAATCCTGTTTTTTGATAGAACTGTACTGCACTACCAATCCTGTTCATCCGTTTTGGATATGGAAAAAGATGAACCAATGCCAGTTTTTTGATCTTGTTCATTTTGTTTTTTTGGTTAGCTGACGGGGAGTTTTCAATGGCTTCTTTTGCCGCTTCCAGTATATGTCCGTATGGCACACCGACAGGACATGCGGTTTCACAAGCACGGCAGCCTAAACATAGGTCGATTGGTTCAGCTAAATCTTTTTGGAAATCTATTTTCCCTTCGGCTGCCATTTTCACTAGATTGATTCGACCGCGTGGAGAGGCGGATTCCACTCCCATTGATTCATATGTAGGACAAGCTGGTAAACAGTAACCGCATTTTACGCATTGGTTTGTCCAATCATAGGCATCAGAATATAAATTATGGGCCACTGCATTTGTCTCGTTCGGATTGACGGGTAGATTCATGTAACCAACACGACCCTTGTCTGGCCCTTATCAGGAAAAATCTTTCCTGGATTCAGGATATTATTGGGATCCCATGCTTCTTTAATTTTTTTCATCATATTCACCCCTGTTATTCCTAATTCCATTTCCATATAAGGTGACTTTAAAGTACCGATACCATGTTCCCCGGAAAGTGTTCCGCCTAGTTCGATTGCGGCTTCAAAAATTTCACTGACTGCAAGTTCCACTTTTTTCATTTCCGTAATATTTCGTTTATCGGTAATGATGTTCGGATGTAAATTGCCATCCCCTGCATGGCCGAATACAACCAAGTTCAACCCATATTTCTCCCGGATATTGTTTAATCTCTCCATCATCGCCGGTATTTGACTGCGTGGAACGGTCGCGTCTTCAGAAATTTTTGTAGGACCCATTTGTGTAATGGCCGGGGAAACAGATTTACGCGCACTCCAAATAGTTTGGCGTTCTTCCTCTGTCTCCGCTATCTTGACGTAGGAAGCACCCTCCGCCTTGCATATATCGGCGCATTTATTGATTTCTTCCTCAATCGCCAATGGGTGACCATCTATTTCTATGATTAGAATGGCTTCTGCCTGAAGAGGCAATCCTGAAGGCCGATAGCTTTCGACAGCACGGATACACGCGTTATCCATCAGTTCCAGGGCAGATGGTAGAATCCCTGACGATAAAATGCTGGTAATGGCATGGCCAGAGTCTATCAAATGATTGAAGTGGGCAACAAATGTTTGTTTAGATTGAGGTTTTGGTATTAAGCGGATGATTGCCTCAGTAACGATGCCCAGGGTACCTTCCGATCCTACGATCAATCGGGTCAAATCATACCCTGTTACATTTTTTACGGTCTTTCCGCCAGTACGAATGATCTCTCCCGTCGGGGTGACCACCTCCAGGCCTATCACATATTCTTTTGTCGTTCCGTATTTCAATCCCTTTGGGCCGCTGGAGTTTTCTAATAGATTCCCGCCTATAGTGGCAACATTGGAACTGCTTGGATCCGGCGGATAGAATAAGCCGGCTTCTTCAGCCTTTTTATGGATATTTGCCGTAATCACACCTGGAGAGACAATGGCAAGCATATTTTCCCGATCAATGATTAATTTATCCCGTAAAAGGGTCATATCAAGAACCATCCCCCCTTTAACAGGTAATGGGCCTCCACTTAGCGAAGTTCCAGATCCTCTAGGGTAAACAGGTATTTTGTGAGTATTGGCCAATTTAATCACTTCACTGATTTCCTCCGCATTTTTTGGCTGTATAACGATTTCAGGTAAATATTCCCCAAAAGAAGCGTCATAGCTATAACAATACCTTTCTGCCAAATCAAGGAACATTCTGTCATCTGGAATTACCTGCCTAAGGTCGTCCAGGGCTTCTTTCTCCATGCTTCTCACTTCCTTTCTTATTAGTAAATTGGAGAAGAACTATTTGTATGTAATATAATGGCATTTTATGATTATGCTAGATATAATAATGAAAGAAAAAGGAGGTTTTTTTTTGAAAATCGCACTGATTCACGCAACCACAACTGCACTACAACCAATTGAAGTGGCCTTTCAGACTGTTGCTCCAAACATTGAACTCCTTCATTTCATGGACACGGGTCTTCTCGCCTTGATGGAAAAGAGCGGCAAGTTGACTCCGGAAATCATCCGCCGCTTTTCTGCATTAGTGAATATAGCCTATGAATCTGATGTTTCATGCATCCAACTTACTTGCTCTGCTTTTAATGACATCACTTCAATCTTACAACCTCTATACCCTGTAAAGTTATTTCGTTCAGATGAGGCCATGCTTGATGAAGCGCTTCGTTATGCTAGCATCGGCCTGGTTTCAACCGTAAAAGAAACGCCGATCGCCCTTCAAAATTACTTATTAAATAAGAACCCTGACTGTATGATCGAATCATTGGTGGATCCCGGGATCATCCATTTATTATCAAAAGGAAAAAGAAAGGAACATGACGATCGGGTTAAAAAGAGTGGAACAATTGGATGGAAAGACAGAAGTGATTTTGCTTTCACAATATAGTATGGAACATATCGCAAAGCAGGTTAATCCCTCTGTCCCTGTCCTAACGGCTCCACTATTGGCTGCTAAAAGGTGTTTGGCTCATTTGAATGGAACGATTGGATGAGTTTTCTTCGTAATATCAGAACTTAGCCTGCATGATCGTTTGTCACATCATTCATCTCGTTTTTAACCGTTAGTATGATGGGAACCACCAAAAACTTTCCCGACACCTTGAATTTTTTCAAGTATGACGATTAGAAGGACTGATATGAAAATAACCACGCTTGACACGGATGCAACGATTGGATTGTAGGCATCCTGCATTTGCGAGAATATTTCAATCGGCAGCGTTCTCATTTCCGGTGATACCATAAAGAGAGAGACCGTTACATTATCAAATGATGTCAAAAATGCGAATAATCCCCCTGAGATGGCCGCGGATCCAATTAGCGGCAGTGTCACTTTCATGAATACTGTTAGTGGATTCGCTCCAAGTATCGCCGCGGCCCGTTCGAGATTATAATCAAATCCACTTAAACCGGTTAATACGAGCCGCATAACATATGGTATACAAATGACGATATGGGCAATTAAAAATCCTGTTGACGTACCGGCAAGCAGCATTGGTGTAAAGTACATTAAAAGTGCAATCCCCAAGACTAATTGCGGCACACTTAATGGAGAAGTTAATAGGGCCGTAATATACGATTTTCCAGGTATATCATACTTTGCGATGCCAAGGGCACCCAAAGTTCCGAATATGACGGAGAAAAGGGCAGCTAATGCTGCGAACTTCGCACTGTTCAAAAAGGCTTCCAAAAATTCAGGACGCTCCAAGATCTTGGCATACCATTGCAGTGAGAAGCCTTCAGCCGGAAAACTTGGATAATTGGCACTTGTAAAAGAAGCGGGAATAACGACAATGAGCGGTATCAAGATATAGATAATTGCCAACATGGCTACGGCAATCCGAAGGCCGCCAAACGTTTTCATCATCGGAATACCTCCTTGAATTTCCCTTTTTCAAACACCCTGGTAAAGACGGCCACTGATATGACAGTGGTTGCTAATAGAATATAAGAAAGAGCAGATCCGAATGTCCAATGCAGCAAGTTATTTATTTGATCATAGATGACAACAGGCATCACGGGCACATTGGCTCCCCCCATTAGTGCAGGCGTAACATAAGCACTCATTGATAAACTGAATACGAGAATGCAGCCAGATACGATACCAGGGATACTTAACGGCAATGTAATCGAAAAGAACCTTCTGAATGGGGTTGCCCCAAGTATTGCTCCAGCCTTATCCAGAGAAGGATCAATATTATATAAACTGGCAACGATGGATAAAATCATGAAAGGAAGATATGCATTGGATAGCCCAATCACAACTCCGATTTCCGAAAACAATAGTTTCAATGGTGCATCTATTATGCCAAGGGCCATCAAGGTTTGATTAATCGTTCCGTTAGGCAATAGCAAGAGGTACCAGCCAAAATTACGGACAACTATACTTACCAAGAGCGGTGACACGATCAAGAGAGTGATATACCCTCTGATCCGAGCTGAACTTTTGGTCATCGTCAAAGCTACCGGATATCCAAGAAATAAAGCAACCAAGACCGAATATAAACTGATTTTCACTGTCAGCCATAAAGAAGATAAGTAATAGCTATCGGTAAATAATTGTGTATAGTTTTTTAGGCTGTAAACTGCATCCGCTCCTCCAAGATTATCTGTTGATATGAAGCTTAAATATAAAATGTATAACATCGGTATGACAAAGAAACCAAATATGAAAAGCAGAATCGGCGTTAAAAGGAGTAATCCCGGCACCCAGACTTTCCTTTTCTTGATTTTAGGTTCCTTTTGCGGTTCAATAGGATTCGTCTCCTGTTCTATTTCTTGACTAGCATAACTTCTGATGGGCTCCATCCAATCAACACCTCACTTCCATTTTGCCATGATGAATCGAAAGCGGAAGTCAATACTTGAATACTTTTCCCTTGTAATAGAACATTGATTTCCCAAGAGGTACCAAGATAGTTAATTTGGCTTATCTTAGCATGTTGGAAATCCAATGGAGAGGTAGATTTTTCATCGAGAGAAACAATTTGCAGTTTTTCTGGTCTAATATAAAGCTTTACCTCATCACCGGTTTTCAAATCACTCTCATTTCCCATGATGTTGTTTGCATCGACATGAGTGATATCAGGCCCTATCTTGACTGAAACTTTCCGCTTATCCACAGCAGACACATTCCCTTCAAAACAATTCGATTTCCCGATGAATTGAAACACGAATTCAGTCTTGGGATGATTGTAAATCTCAGTCGGAGTACTGATTTGTTCAATTTTCCCTGCATTCATGACCACGACTCGATCAGACATGGAAAGAGCTTCTTCTTGATCATGGGTCACAAAAATGGTCGTTACGCCAATTTCCTTTTGTAAGCGCTTTATCTCAGCCCTGAGTTCATGGCGCAACTTTGCATCAAGGTTTGAAAGCGGTTCGTCAAGCAAAAGAAGCTCCGGTTCAACTACAAGTGCTCTGGAAATCGCAACACGCTGACGCTGACCTCCTGATAATTCCCTTGGATAACGATTCTCCAATCCTGACATTTTCACTAATTCAAGCGCTTTACTTATCTTCTTTTTTTGCTCAGCTTTACTAACTTTGCGCAGTTTCAAGCCAAAACTGAGATTTTCATAGACTGTCATATGAGGAAAAAGCGAATAAGTTTGAAAAACCATTCCTAAATCTCGCTTATAAGGCGGAACCTTCGTAACATTGTTGCCTTTAATATGGACCTCACCCCGATCTGCATCGAGGAACCCTGCAATTAGGTTCAAGGTTGTGGACTTTCCGCACCCTGAAGGCCCAAGAAGAGTAAGTAACTCTCCTTGTTTCACCTCCAGATCAATGCCATTCAGGACAACATTCGCTCCAAATTGTTTAAACGCGCCTTTTATCTCTACATCATTTTTGTTTGATCCAAACCCCTGAACTGCCTCCAGGGGTTGCCTATTCATTTCCACATCTTTTTTTAATACTTCCATGTGATCAACACGCTCCTTTTTATTTGAGTTTTTTCCCTAATTCAGGAGTAACCTCTTTCGCCCATCTGTCTGACACCTCGGCGCGGATTTCGGCAAACTTGGCGAAATCAGGTTTGAAAGTTTTATCACTTGCTTTAAGGCCGATTGACTCTTCATATTTCTCTGGAATTTTCATTCCTTCTACCGTCGGATAAAATCCTTTTTCGGAAATTAACGCTTGCGCTTCTTCACTGATTACATAGTTGATGAATTCAAGGGCTTCTTTGCTATTAGGCGTATTTTTCACGAGACCAGCACTAAAAGCTTGAAGCGGTACACCTTCTTTAGGTACGGCCATCTTAATGGGAATACCTGAAACGGCTAGTTCGCCTATGGAATAACTTCCCATAACCGTTACGTCAGCAGCTCCTTGTTGGACAGCTGGCATCATTTGCGTTGAGTTTTTATAAAAGGTATTGGAATAAGCTGCAAGATCTTTTGCTTTTTCAAGACCTGGTTCCATGTCTTCCGTACTGCCGCCGTTTGAAATCGCTAGACCATTAAGGGTATTGAAACCCCAGTCATTCGTAATATCTGAAAATGCCGTTTTGCCCTCGTAATCCGGTGAGACAAGATCATTCCATGATTCAATTGATTTTAACCCTTTCTTTTTAAAGGTTTCCGTATTATAAGCTGGTGCAATGACTAAACCGAATGCTGGCGCGGCAGCATTTTCAACCGGAATGAAACGTGAATCCACCGATTTCATATTGGGAACATTGGACTCATCAATTGGTACGATCAGTTCCTTCTCCTTAGCGCGAATTACATCAACCGGTACAAAAAGAGCAACATCTATTTGCGGAGCGTTCTTCTGTAATTCTACTTTGGATAGGATTTCACCTGATAAACCGGAAATATAATTAACAGTGATTCCCGTTTCTTCTTTGAACTTTGGTGCGATCACATCTCTGATGGCACTTTCAATGACACCGCCATTACCAGCGATCGTTATTTTTTTCTCTCCTTTTTCACTTGCACCCGTTTGGACGGATTCCCCCGGTTTTTGAGGAGTAGGATTACCACATCCCGCAAGAGCGATCAATACTATTATTGATAAAAGACTTAGCAGTTTTTTCATAGTCATTACCTCCCGTTTTTCATTGATCTCCAATAATTCCTTGTTCGTTAAAATAATTCATGGCCCCTTGATGAAAATCAAGTGGAACTTGTTTAGTTGCTTCATTTATTGAAATATCAGAAGCAGCTGGATGTGTATGCTGTAGTTCAGGCAGATGTTCATATAATGTTTTCACAAGACTGTATGCATGAGGGTCAGACATTTCCTTGTAGGTTACCAGGACATTTTTAATTGAAATCGTTTGGACATTTTTTTTCATTCCCCCGTATGTATCTCTGGGAATTTCATCATGAGTATAAACTCCATATTGTTTTTGAAGACCTTCAATGATGTCTCCCGGGATTGGAATAAAAGATAGTTCCGTCTGCCTGGATATGAAAGCGATTTCATTATTCGGAATTCCTGAAGAAAAGAAAGCTGCATCAATGGTACCATTTCGTAATGCTTCTGCAGATTGAGAAAAAGAAAGATAGGATAAATTCAATTGATCTGTCGGTAAATCAGATTCTAACAGGATCCGCTCTGCAATAAGCCTTGTACCGCTGCCTGCCGTTCCCACACTAATGCGTTTACCAACTAAATCTTCTAGGGAATCAATATCATTTTGTTTAGTAGTAACAATTTGTACATAATTGGAATATAGGGCCGTTAAAGCTCTTAACTTGGATTTATCCGTTTCAGGCAAATCCAGTACATCCACTGTGGTAAAACCAATTTCTGCACGATGGCGGCTTACCAATTCAGTATTTTCGATGGAAGCATGGGTTACCTGGGTACCTGACACAGTTCCATTATATTTTTCATACATATTTGATAATCTTTGTCCTAATGAAAAATAAACTCCTGTCATATCTCCAGTTCCAATGATTAGCATTCTATTATTTAAGTCCTGTCCTTCAGAAGTTAGTTGACTCTGAATCAAGGTAGAAGCAGGTTTAGATATTTCCTGCTGCTCATTCATAAAAGAACATCCTGTCATGAAACAAAATAACAAAGCGACTTTTATAAAGAGTGCTCCATTCTTCATAGTGGCCCTCCTTTCTAATTGTATTTAGATGCAAGTTCCATGCCAAGTCGATTTTCTGCTTTAAAACGCAAATCCTGCCGATTTATTGCATGATATACAAGTATAAATCGGCAATTTTTGCCGGTTATCCAGAAAAAAATGCCGATTAACACGATGAACCTTTTATTCTCCTTTTGAAATGAGCTTGATTTTATCACGCAGGCTTCTTTCAGAAATTTTTAGGATTTGAGCTGTTTTTTGCCGATGGTTTTTACAGTATTGAAGAGTGGCCGTTATGACTTTTTCCTCTATCTCTTTCATGGATATGCCAATTGGGATTTTGAAACTATTAAAATCGTCGTCATTGCCAACCGGCTGGAGAATGAACTTCTGTTCTTGAACATATTGCGGCAAGTCGGTATCCTCCATTTTTTTCGAGTTTGATAGGGCGACAGCATATTCTATAATGTTCCCAAGCTCACGGACATTCCCAGGGTAATGATAATCCAGTAAAATCCGACGTGCAGCTGCCGAGAACGTCTTATCTTCTCGGTTCATATCCTTAGCGTGCTTTTTCATGAAATAATCCATAAGGATCGGTAAATCTTCTTTTCTATCTCTGAGAGGCGGCATCGAGAAGGGAATGACATTTAGCCTGAAATATAAATCCTCCCTAAATTCCCCTTCCATCACCATTTGTTCCAGGTTTTTATTTGCTGCACTTATAATACGGACATCCAATGAGATTTTTGTATTGGACCCCAGAGGCGTCACTTCCCTTTCCTGCAATACTCGTAATAATTTGGCTTGAAGAGGAAGGGGCATTTCACTAATCTCATCGAGAAAAAGGATGCCTCCATTAGCAGCAACGAATTTCCCTTCCTTCCTCTGTGTTGCACCGGAAAATGCTCCCTTCTCATAACCGAACAACTCAGATTCCAGTAGCATCTCAGGAATTGCTGCACAATTGACAATCTGCATTGGATTGTTTTTCCTTCTTCCTAGCGTATGGATGTTTCGGGCTACAAGCTCCTTTCCAGTACCACTTTCTCCCGTGATAAGAACACTGGAATCAATATCTTTCACTCTTTCGATCATTGAGAAAATACGCTGCATCGCCTTGCTGTTACCAAGGAAGTTGCCAAATCCCTTTGTAATCTCCAATTCTTCATGTAATGTCTCCAATTGATTGGACATCTGTTTGAATTCGGCTGCCCTCATCAAGAGCAAAGAAAGTTCTTCAATATTAATTGGCTTTTCAATATAGTAGTAGGCCCCCTTTTTTATGGCCTCGATGGAAGTTTCAATGGATGAATAGGCAGTCATCATGATGACTGTTACGTTAGGTGCTATTTGTTTGATTTTCTGTAGGACATCAAGTCCACTTTTGTTTCCTATTCTCAAATCAAGTAACACAATATCAAAAGGCTGATTGTCGATCTTCCGAATCCCCTCATCCGGGTCAGTAGTTGTCACGACCTGATAAGAATCTTCCAATGCAAAGCTAAGAGCGGTACAAATAGCAGGTTCATCATCAATCACCAATACACGCATTTTCATATTACTCCTCCTCTTTCCAGGCTTCTATTCGATATATAAAGGTAGTAAAATGGTGAATTTCGTACCTGAATTAGGATAACTTTTCACATGGATATCTCCGTTATTTTCTTTAATTAACCTATATGATAACGTTAGTCCCAAACCGACGCCCTTTTCTTTATTTGTGAAAAAAGGCTCGAAAATATGGTTCAGTACCTCCTGTTTCATCCCTTTTCCCGTATCGGATATAGTAATCCGGCCTGTCTTTTTGTTCTCTTTATCAATGGTGATTTCAATGGTCTTTTCCTTTGTTTCTTCAACGGCATGAATCGAATTCAACACCAAGTTAAGAAGTACTTGTTGAATTTGTTGTAAGTCTATATAAAAAATAAGGTCCTCCTCAATCGTCTGCTCGAAATTTATTTGTTTTTTTCCCATTGTCACTTTATGAAAAGCAAGTAATGATATAAGTTCATGAGCGCGGCAATTTGTAATATTTGGCGGACGCGGACGTGCATATTCAATTAAATCGGTAACAATCGCATTCAAACGGTTAACTTCAGTAGGCAAGTGCTCCATTAGAACTTGTCGGAATTGAGGATTATCATATTTACTCGGAAGTAAATCAATGAATGTTTTAATCGATGTCAAAGGATTCCTTATTTCATGTGCGACACCTGCAACTAGTTGACCAAGAGCGTGGAGCTTTTCTTGTGTGACCAATTTTTTCTCCAATGTTTTCTTTTCCGTCTCATCATTCATGGAAAGTAAGTATCCGGTTTGTATATCTTCAGAATTGAACATCTTATGCATAGAATATGAAATCACCTTCTGTTCATTTTCCTCTTCAAATACCAAGATTCGAAAAGAACCCGTACGATTATTCTCATTTTGTTCTTGATGCAAAGCTCCGAAATTCCTCATTAATTGTGAATGATTCATAAAATTCAGAATCATTTCCTTGGAAATGTTAAGAATGTCTGATGCCTTTGCATTGCAGCTGGTAATCATGAAATCGAGATCGAATGTAATGATGCCTTGATTGATATTGTTTAAGATTTGATCTTTGAACGCTTCAGCATTAGCAATGTTTTGCCGTTGTTTCTTTAAATCCTTATTTAATAAATGTAATTTTAACGTCTGGTTATGAACGGATTTTTTTAGCTTTTGATTCCATATGTAGATGATTAGAAGGATAAGGGCCACGGCTGTTAGAATTATGATCAACCAGAATATGAATTGCTCCAGCCTGGCAATTTTTTGATTGGATTGTGGCATGACCCATTTATCGATTATCCCATTGATATTTCGGTTGGCTTTAAGTTCTGTGAGTGTATTATCCATCATGAACAGAAGCGATTGATTCCCTTTTTTCACTGCAATCGTATAATCCGCTGGTTCAATGACTTCATTGAGAATGATGTAATTCTTTTCTTGGCGGAACTTTTTCAAATAGAAATCTGCAGTCCATTTGTTTCCGATGAATACATCTGCACGGTTGTTCAATAATGTTAAAATACCCGAGTATTGATTTGAAACGGTCGTTAAATTTGTATTCCTCATATTGAGAAATGTACTGATTACTGGAGTGTTTTGGTCAAGGACAACATGCGAATTACGTAGATCCGTTAACGTATGTATATCCTGTTTCCTTTTACTAGGAATGATAATTGATTGGGACATTGTAAAATAGGATTGAGTGAAATCAAGTTGGTTATCTTTTTCGGTATTATAGGTACTTCCAACAATTGCATCAATTGTTCCATTACTTAAAGCTTTTTCGGCTTCTTCCATTCTCATCGGAATATATTTGAAATCCACGCCATTAAATTTTGCTATTTCCTCCATTAAATCAATATTGATGCCTGTCAGCTCACCAGCTTCATTTTCAAATGAAAATGGAGGAAGAGCACTTTCCCCAGCAATTATAAAGGTTTTTTGTTCAGCAAAAACAGCGGGAGACCAAAGCGTTTGAACAAAGACTATCAAGCAAAATATACTTATTATAAACAGCTGCTTTTTAATTAAGAGCCCTCCTCCTATGTCAAAATCCTGCAGTCAGTATTCCTCGGCTAAAAACATCATGATAATATACTTCTCCAATTAGGACTTGAACCCTTTAAATTCTTAGTATAATCTGACACAATCTAACAATAACCTACAAAAAGGTATGTAATTCTATAAACGAAATAAATATAAACCCCGCAACCTTTGCCGGGTTTTAGGTTAGGAATAGACTTCTGATTCTTAAGAAATTAGAAAAAGATTCAGTTTACCTAAAAAGGAGCCAGTTGATTTCCGATATCCGCTCCCTTTCGGCCGACTGTCTGCCAAGCCTCATCATAGCAAGCGCCTGTGTGGTATCGGCTAGCCAGTTATTCGGCAGGAGGGTCGCAAATTTCTTCAATTTAATAAGGGTTTCTTCCATATAAAAAATAACATGAAGGATAACGAAGTTTTCTTTTATAAACATGGTTCGGGATTAAACCATCGGGAACCTCCAGACATTGCTAAATGTAAAGAAACGCCATTTTCTTAAATCGAAATTCCAGAATTAAGAGCCCAATTTACTGAGAAATTAGGCTTTTTTGTTACTCCATAAAAGCGCCCTATAATGGATTGACACATTATTTTTATTAGGTGGTTTTGTTGGAGTTCATTATAAACACCTTTTAGTTCAAAAAAGCGTACCTTTCAGTAAAAGCCAAAGGGTACACTTTTTTGTGTAGTTTTCTTTTCTTAGCTGGAATGCGTAAGCCTGTTGTACGGTAGTTTGCATATACTCTACGTATCACTATTGTTTTTTTCAGTAGAATATTTGGATGAACGCAGGTAGAGGAAATATGTTAAAACTTGATTAATTTATTTTCTCATCGAATATACTAATCATTTAATCCCTTTCCATCGAGGATTTTCTTCATACATTTTTCAACCCTTGACTCTCGAGTTTTGGATTGTTTGGGTTGTGAAAAATGAAGAATATACGCTCTTTGCCGTCCCGGGGTCAATGCCTCAAAAGCTGTTTTCAAGGATGGAATTTCATTGAATTTTTTTTGAAGTTCTTCAGGAATTATGAATTCTGTATTTTTTTTATAATTCACTTCCAAACCGGCTTTTTCAACTTCAATGGCTTCATGGATATAAGCTTTCAGAATGGTTTCCGTTGCAACTATTTCTTGAACATTGGTGAAGCGAATCTGGCGCGCCCCCTGTACATTCTCCGTTTGTTGGATTAAAATCCCATGGGCATCCTTTAACAAGGCACCTTTGTGAAACAGTAGCGCACAATATTCTTTAAATCCATGTATTAAAACTATGTTTTTATTCTCAAACGTGTAACAAGGATGCATCCACTTAAATTCTTCGGTCAGCTCACAGTCAAGAACGATATTTCTCAACGTCTCATATTCTTCTTTCCACTTTTTAGCTTTACTTATAAATTCATCAACTTTAGGATTCATTCTATTATTTGTCATCACGGAACACTCCTCTTTCCGAGCAGTTTGCTTTTTCCTATATGTTAGCTAAATACTAAAAAACAAGTTCGGAAGTTTGATCTTACATTTCCTCTAACACGTTTTTTAGATCTTCGCCCATTCTCGCCCAACCAAATTTCGCACCATTGAACGCTTGATCTTCTTTTTCGAATCCTGTTTGTTCAAGATGTAAGTAGGTTGTTCCATCCTCGTGCTTTAATGTCCATGTGACTGTAGTGTTTATCCCGCCACCTACCCAAGTGTAAGATAACTTATAAGGCTCCTCCATTTCAAGAACTTCGGAATCAATAATTAAATTCCACTGTTCATTCCGAAACTGAAATTTATGCCCGATGACAGGTTTAAAATCATTAGCCATTACCCATTTTGCAAGAGTATTTGCATCTGTTAAGGCGAGCCATACCTTCTCGATCGGGCTCTTAAAATTAAAATCTTGTGATACTGTTAAAGTCATTTTTTGTTCCTCCTGTAATATTTGGTTTAAAAGTAACATTCTTTCACTCCAGAATCTCTTGTAAAACGATACCCAATCCTCAATTTCTTTCAACGGGGCAGCATTCAGCCGATAACGCGTTTCCCTGCCGACCTTTCTGCTGATTACGAGACCAGCCTCCTTAAGGATTGCCAAATGCTTTGAAACCGCAGTACGACCCATTTCAAAATGAACGGTCATCCCATTGAGTGGCAATTCTTCCACGTCCGCCAACAAACGTAGCAATTTACGTCTTGTTGGGTCAGCGATGGCTATATAAATATCACGCTCTTGATTTTTCTCGTTCAAAATCACCCCCCCTTTAATAGGACACTAATTAGTGTCTTTTATTATATGACACTAATTGGTGTCATGTCAATTTTATTATTGACATCACAGTATTTGTTTTATTCTCCCATCATCAAGCTTAGAGATTCCTTCTTTATTATTTGTTCAATAGATTAGGCTTCAAACTTATTAGATCCTTTTACAATTAAGCTTCCCCATTAGTTAAAGAACCTTTCTTCATAAACTAACGTTTTTACATAAACAGCCAATATTGTTAGTTGCCATTTTGAAATTGGATATGCTCGTGTTTCGGCAAAAGATCAAAATCCAGAACGGCAGCTTAAAAAATTTCGTGATCTTGGAATTAAAGAAAGAAATATCTAAATTGATAAGCAAAGTGGAAAAGATTTTAGGGTATAGATTATGATGGAATCATTCGAGTATGGAAGTACATTACTTGAGATTTGAACGCAGATATTGTGATACTTGAAAATGAGGCACTTTTTGATAGTAGGAAATCCAGAGGTATGGGGTGATACTGAAAAGTTATTGGAGGACCAATTTTTAACTCTGCTTTCATATGTGGCTGAGCAAGAACATAAAAAAATAAGCAAACGACAGGCTGCAGGAATTGAAGTGGCAAAGAATAACGGCGTGATATGTATGAATGAATAATGACTTCATTAAGTATATGAAAATAGATTTTACAAACCCTCAAAAAAGTTCCAGCTTGTTTCCAGAAATCCGCTTCCTTTCCGCAGACTGTCTGCCAAGCCTCCTCGCCGTAAGCTTCTCTGGGGTCTTGGATAGCCAGTTCTTCGGCCGAAGTGTCGCAAATTTCTTCAACCCCAATAAGGATTACAGGAAAAAACATTAAGGACTTCCTGGGCTTGTTTCAAAATCATGCTTCGGGATGGGACCATTTAATCTAATTACTTAACAAAGTTGATTGGAACGGGTGTATGAGACTCCCGCGGGAAAAGGCGTCCAAAGGAGACCCCACAGGTGCAAATCGCTCCAATCATTTTACAAACCCTTAATATTGTAAATTATTTTTCTATTTCAATGCTTTTTAACATTTGCCGTAATGCTCCAAGATGATAAGCCGAGTGGGCAATGGTCGCATTTACATTTGTCAGCCATTTTCCTAAATCGATTGTGTCGATTTCTTCGAAAAGAGTTACATATTCTTTATGTAATCCCTCCCTGATTTCCGCCCATTTCACCTCATCAACATGATGAATGGTCCAGCTTGCGTCCCAATCTTTCTCGAAGTCTGCACCACTGATCATTGTTCGGATCACCCACAAATAATACCGTATGTGGTCAGAATGAGCAGCAATGGTTGATCCATTTATGGAACGTGAAGCATCTTCTGCGGTTAAACCATCAAGTGTACCAAAAACCCCGGTATTCGGTTTCGATTCAGTATAATAGCTCCCTTCATTTCCCGGTCCTTCAAACGTTTCTTTCAAAAGCGTTTTTATTGAACTAGCCAAAAACTTGCTCATCTTAATTCCCCCCAAGTGTTTTAATTGTCTTCATTACTTTATAATACACTAAGACAAATCAATAATCGTTTATATTTTGTTAAATTAATCCAAAAAAATATTACAAGTTTATAGAATTACTCGCTCAACTGGCAAAAGGTATGAATTTCATTTTACTTTCGGGTACAGATCAAAATCTTATATGGTATTGACACTGTTCTTAACGTGATGAAAAAAATAAAAAGACCGTTCCTTTAATAAACAGGAACGGTCTTAATTTATTTATCTGAAAATATGATTCAATCTAAAAAGTATACAATGCAAAGCCTAAAGCTTTAGTAGCTTTTCAAACGCTCCTCCAGGGACACAATTCTAAACTTTAACTCTTGATTCGAGTCCAAGCCCCCTATTACAATTTGATTATCTTCAGTAATGGTGACATATCTGAAGGTTTCTTCTCCGTTGATCTTTATTTTTGTATCCAATGTCGTTTCCATTTTTGCAAAAACTTGATCTGTGTATGTAAGCGGAAGAAGATCATCCAATCCTTCTTCTGGGCTGCCGAGCCATTTAAACATGAAATCTTTCAATGAATATTGTTCAATCATCGATAAATGATCTTTAAAATTTAATTTGTCAATTGTTATCTCTTTCAACTTAACCACTCCTCAAATGTATCTAAAGTTTATATGGATAAACGCCTAACATCAAGGGCATTCCAATGACAAACGATTACAGTTTGATTACTTGCTGACTAAATAAACCCTTTCCTACCGGAAAATGGAGTTCTGTTACCTGAAAAACAAATTATAGGATGATTTTTTCTTAAGAATACGGCTTGGATTAACATCAAGAGGGATTTTTTTCTTAGGTTTAGAAATGATTATCCATAAAACAAGGATGTTCATTTCAGTCCAAAACAGCCTCCATTTGCTTAGAAAATGAAGGCTGTTTTTCTTATATGGATGTAATACAACTTTCTGTTAAATGATAGTCCCTTAACTAAAACATTATAAGTCTTGTTTTCCTTTAACACCATTTATCGAATAGCTGATTTTAATGTTGGCATTTAATGAGTGATATACTGAACAGTACGTATTTTTGGATAATTGAATCGCACGGACCACTTTATCTTCAGGAAGATCACCCTCCAATAAATAGTGGATTTGAAAATCGGTAAACCGCTTAGGGTGATTCTCTGATCGTGCCCCTTCTATTTCTATTTGAAAGGCTTTTGTTTCAAATCGCATCTTTTCTAAAATCATTACAATATCAATGCCTGTGCACCCGGCAAGAGAATGCAAAAGTAACTCAGTAGGTCTTGCTCCGCTATTTTTTCCTCCTACATCTTCGGCAGCATCCATCTTTATTTCATGTCCCGACGGAGTTGTGCCAGAAAGGGCCATTTCCCCAGTCCATGTAATCACTGTCTTCATTTATTTCCATTCCTCCTTACTTGTCGTTTAGTTCAAAAATTAGTCCACATGTTTATTTAATGTAAGTCCAGATCATTTAAGTCTTAAAATAATATTGCCCCCAATATTGCGGCCATCGCAAATTTACAGAATACTTGACTTCAGGAGTTATACTATGACCCTAACTTGTGATGACTTTCCATTCCTAATATTCTTCCCACAAGTCCTACTTAGTTAGTCATGCTGTAAAATTTGAACTTTAACTCTTCAGGGTTTTAAAACCTCAAAAAAATATTCCGGATGATTTCAGAAATCCGCTCCCTTTCCGCCGACTGTCTGCCAAGCCTCATCAAAGCAAAGCGTCTGTGGGGTCTCAGCTAGCCAGTTATTCGGCAGGAGTGTCGCAAATTTCTTAAATCTATTCAGGGATTCATGCATATAAAGAAGTAAAAAAACAGAAGGATATTAAGTTTTCCTTTAGAATCATGGTTGTGAGAGCATTCCGAACCTCCTTTTGTCGACAAAAGGGTTTCCATCTAAATTTTAATACAAAGTTGATTAGAACGAATGTTCGATACTCGCGCGGGAAAAGCGCGTCCAATTGAGAACCCACAGGCGCAAAAACCGAGGGCGGAAAGCGAGGTTTTGAACGTCGCTTTCCTAATTGCCATATATATCCATCTACCATGAAGTTTTATAGTTTCCTTTTCCATTCAAAGGAGTTTTATAACTATTATTTTCCCCATCTTGCCAAATAATATTGCCATTTTCATCTTTCAGGACAAACTTGAATTCATAAAATCGATTTGCGGCTAAACGGAATGTTCCACTCCAGCTGCCATCTGTGCTTTGAGTGAGTTTATATTCGTAATCTACAGGATTCCACCTGCCAATTTCTCCTCTATCCCCAATTAAGTAAACTCCATGTGTGGGAGGTACATTTTCAACTGTGAATGTAACTGGAATCGACATGCCTTCCAATTTATCAGCCATCATCCTGAACTCATTTGTTGGATTTCCTTCATCGTCGAATAAATAGGACATCCTTAGCAAGGTAAATCCCTCAAAACCATGGTTAAAAACCATTTCTGCTATATTGTCATAGCCCCCTTCATTATTGATCAGCGGGAGTGCGTTTTCCCCGTTTAAAGAAATTCCTTTTTCATTAGTTAAAGAGGCAATATGGGTCACCAATGTTTTTGGAGCGCTATAGGATGGAGCAGTATGTGCTTCTTGATCTCCCATTTCCAAACAGGTGAACGTGAGGGCCATATTCGATTTCTTAAATTGATCCAATAATTTGGAGTAGTTATAGTAGCCGGCACTATACTCTGCTGAATGCGGCAGTACTGGATCATTCATTTTCCAATGGACTCCTGAGATTTTAGCTCCAATTGGCACGCCAAAGACTTTATCAAAATGTTTATGGGCGAATTTAGAGATTTTTGCTAGATGCTTTTCGAGTGCTCCTTGATACCACTGCATAAAGTCATATCCAAATTGTGTATCGATTGCTCCGCCCCTGGTGAAAAATTCATCCCCGTTTCCTGGCGGCTGTATCTCATTCCAGTTTTTATACGTTTTGCCCCAAGCAGCATTTAATTTTTTTATCGTTGAATATTTTTCTCTCATGGTAAGCCTGAAATCCCGTTTCGCTCCTTCTGTATAAACTTGAAGCTGTCCCCTTTCAGGATAATTCCAGCCATCAGCATTCTGGTATGAGGGATATCTAAGTTCCCCAGCTGGTCCTGCACTTAAATATATTTTAGCTATTAGACCTTTCTGATCAGCAAAGTTCTCTGCAAATGATTTGTACAATTCGTTGTATTGATCAGCTGTACCTTCCCACCAAGGAGCAAGTACCTCCTTATTCCAGAAACCACTTTCACTCTTGAAAGCCATGTTTTCGGCAGTGTCTTTATTCCAGAGCCAACTCGGGATGGGATAGTTACAATCATCCCCCACATTACCGCCGCATTGATGTGTAGACAAAATGGGCACCCATTTTAAACCGGAAGCTTTCACTGTTTCCCCATATTTTTTATAATAAGTCCAATCAAACTGATTATCTTTTTTACTCTCGACTAATCCCCACCAGATATCTGTCGTTATTGCATAAACTCCATTTTCCTTCAACTGGGTCAGCTCTGCTTCAAATGCCTCCCAATCTGTTATTTCACCCAATGGGGCCATTACATAAAGCTTGTAATCTGGTTTTACTTCTGCTGATCCAGGTGAAGTACTTGATAAAGGAACAAAATACAGCATAAAGGTAAAAACACCAACAGATAATTTGTTCATAAGAACGCCAACCTTTCCCCAATAACTTTATTCATTTGTTTATCATTGAAGTCTCTTTTCGTTTTATTAAGGCACTCCTTTACTGGAAATTATATTTGTTTTGGAAATATTTATCAATTATTTCGTCATGGTAATTTAGTTTATTAAAAGAAAAAATGGATAGTCCCATAAGAGACTATCCAGAGCAGCGGGTTTTCTACATTTTTATAAAACAATATAAACTTTACCATCTTCTATTTCAACATTGAATGTCTTTACGCAACCATTATCAGGTTTTTGGACTTCTCCATTCTTGACACTGATTTTCCAGTCATGCATCGGGCAAAAGACGTGATCACCACTCACAATGCCTTCCACCAGAACTCCACCTTTATGTGGGCAACGATTTTCAATAGCTCGGAATTCACCATTTGCTAAATGAAAAAGAGCAATTTCATGAGAGCCTATGGTTACTGTTTTCCCTAGGTTTTTTGGCATCTCATTTACTGTTGAAACCTTTATTTTTTGAAGAGTCTTCCCCATGTAGGCTTCCCCCATATTCATTTATTTGATATAGCTGGAATTTTCACTTTTTGAAATAAACCGGTTTGGATCGCATTGCTCTCAATGATTTCTTTCCACGGTTCTTGCAATACCGAAATGGCCTCATCTAAACGTTGATTAAGCTCAACCCTTTTTTGCTTATCACCAATAATGGTCTTAATGGTATCGAACCCTACACGCTCAACCCAGACAGACGTTCTTTCTAAATAATTGGCAGTCTCCCGATAATGTTGGAGGTATGCACCTGCGATTTCAATTACCTCATCACCTGTTTTCACTTTGCACAATAATTCAGCAGCTCTTAAATGGGTTCCGCCGTTGCCGCCAATATAAATTTCCCATGCACCGTCCACACCGACAACACCAAGATCTTTGATACCGGATTCAGCACAATTACGAGGACAAGCCGACACGGCCATCTTAACCTTATGCGGTGTGCCTACACGTTCAAATTTCTTCTCCAGGGCAATGCCAAGCCCAATTGAATCTTGGGTGCCAAAGCGGCAAAAGTTTTCCCCTACGCATGTTTTCACAGTTCGAAGGGTTTTTCCATAAGCATATCCGGAAGGCATATCCAAGTCGGCCCATACACTTGGAAGGTCTTCTTTTTCAACGCCGAACATATCTATTCTTTGCCCGCCTGTAACCTTAAGTAACTTAACATTATACTTATCGGCAACATTTGCTATTTTCCGTAATTGATCGGGATTAGTGACGCCCCCATACATTCTTGGCACAACGGAAAATGTACCATCCTTTTGAATATTTGCATGTAGTCTTTCATTGACATAGCGGGATTCTTTTTCGTCCTCATATTCAACAGGATGAATCATGCCTAAGTAATAGTTCAGTGCCGGTTTACACTTCGAGCATCCATCACTTGTATTCCAGCCGAGAACATTCATTACTTCTCGAGTATGGGTCAGGTTTTTTTCGCGTATTTCAGCAACAACCTCATCTCTGGATAAAGTAGTGCATGTGCATATGGATTCCTTCTGATTTGACTTACTGAAATCAGCGCCCAATGTCAGCTCGAGAATATCACCGACTAACGGCTTACACCCCCCGCATGATCTCGAAGCACTTGTGCAGCCTTTTACTTCCTCAATACTTGTTAACCCTTGAGATTCGATAGCCGTCACAATATCGCCCTTCGTTACACCATTACAACCACAGACGATTTCTTCATGTGACATCGAAGTGACAAGACTGACACTAGGTTCACTTGTTCCAACTTTTAGATATTCGGAAACGTCGGCATTTTTATTGATCATGCTCAATAGGTTATTGCTTTCCTTTGTATCCCCGAATAATACCGCACCAGAAATTTTCCCATTTCGAATCATTACTTTTTTGTAAGTACCATTCCATTCATTAAATTCTTTGATTGATTTAGCTTGTTCATCCTCGAAAATTTCCCCAGCCGAAAATACATCAACACCAGATACTTTTAACTTAGTAGACAGCACTGAACCCTCGTAAGATTTGCCTTCCAGCCCGCAAATCTTTTTGGCTAATACTTTGCCTTGTTCATAAAGGGGAGCGACCAAACCATACACCATCTCACGGTGTTCCGCACATTCACCGACCGAATAAATATTTGGGATTCCTGTCTTCATATAATCGTCCACGATAATTCCACGATTGACAGGGATGCCGCAATCATTGGCCAATTGAACATTGGGCTTAATCCCAACTGCCATGACCACTAAATCGGCGCTGATTTCCTCTCCATCACTAAAGCGTAATCCTTTAACATCAAACTCACCTAAAACCTCCTGCGTTTGTTTCCCGAGATAAAAATTCATTCCCTGGCTTTCTAGTTCCCTTTGCAGCATTTTTCCTGCTGTTGGATCTAACTGCCTATCCATCAAATATTCCGAAAGGTGAATAACATCTACCTGCATACCTAGATTTAAAAGACCCCTGGCCGCTTCAAGACCCAGTAATCCTCCGCCAATGACTGCTGCCTTTTTATAACTTTTTGAATATTCAATCATTTTTTCGCAATCTTCAATATTTCGAAAGGCTGTCACTCCTTTTTTATCAGCACCCTTTATCGGTAGAATGAAAGGGATTGACCCGGTTGCTAAAATTAATTGATCATATTCAACTGCTCGATTTGTGTCTGAGTATATGATTTGCTTTGCGGTGTCGATGTTCGTGACCGTTTCACCTGAAAAAAGTGTAATATTATTCTCTTTGTACCAGTTCCAATCATTTATTGTAATATCATCTATCGTCGTAGCCCCTTGCAATACATTCGATAGTTGGATTCGATCATAATTCGGATGTGGCTCACTTCCGAAGACAGTCACCTCAAACCTTTCCGGTTGAATTTTCAAAATTTCTTCTACACATCTTACACCTGCCATACCATTCCCAATGAGTGCCAATTTCTGCTTAGTCATGTTTTGTCCTCCAATAAGATTTTTTTGAAAGGATTATGTGTTTGATTATAGGTGAGGTCACTATTTATAACAACAAGTATGTTATATAATCTTACATGATTTTTGAAAATCAATAATTAATGTTAGTTTTTATTACAAATATTCAGAAAATTAGGATATAATATCCTTATTGATCTAGCATAAATCCAAAATGAGGTGATTTTCATCGTCCAGCAAAAAGAATCTTATATTGACAGAAAAGTAATTTCCATCGGAGTGGTCAGAGAATTAACCGGACTATCAGATAGACAAATTCGGTATTATGAAGAAAGAAAACTCGTTTTCCCCGAAAGGTCTAAAGGTGGTAACCGTAAATACTCTTTTTCCGACGTCAAGGCACTAGTGGAAATCGCCGATAAAATAGAGGATGGAGTGCAAACTAATGAAATTAGACAGGAAAAATTAAAAGAGAACAGAAAAATTGAACAGGAAAAAATGCGAAAAAAAATGCTGCAGGGCCAATTAAATGCTCACTTTGGCCTGCGTAATTGATTTCCGCTAAGAATCCGGAACTATTAATTCAATGTCCATATTTCAGTCTTCGATAATATTTTCACCTTGCACTTTTAAAATAACTGTTAACATTTTTAAACTGGACATGATGACTTTCATGTCCAGTTTTCCATTTTCATTACAATAAAAGTTTTCTAACTTAGTCATTCCTCTTCTAAGCGAACTCCTTATCTTTTGTCTTCTCTGAAAACCATGATAATTTCTCAGATAAATTCACCACTTCTCCTATTATAATCATGGCGGGATTGGCAACCTGCTCTCTTGTAACAATCGCCACTATTGAATCGATTGTTCCTGTAAAAGTTCGTTGAAAACCTGTCGTTCCTTGTTCAATGACAGCAACAGCAGTTTCAGCCTTCTTTCCGCAGGAACGTAGTTGTTTACAGATATATGGCAGGTTTTTAATACCCATATAAATAGCAATGGTATCAACACCATGTGCCAAATGATGCCAGTTGATGTTATCAGGCTTGCCGGTCACGCCGTGTCCTGTGACAATTGCGAAGGAACTCCCCCATTCCCTGTGAGTCACGGGAATTCCAGCATAAGCTGGAGCAGCGATTCCGGACGTGATTCCAGGAACAATATCAAACTGAATTCCGTGCTTAACTAGCACTTCTGCTTCCTCGCCCCCTCGTCCAAAGATGAAAGGATCTCCCCCTTTTAGACGAACGATCGTTTTTCCTTCTATTGATTTACTAATTAACAATTTATGAATGTCCTCTTGAGAGACACAATGTTTACCAGGCGCTTTACCGCAATAAATGTATTCAGCTTCAGGTTTACCATATAAAAGCAATTCACGATTAACCAATCGATCATACAAGATGACATCCGCTTCCGCGAGGCATTTGGTTGCCTTGACAGTAATTAAGTCCGGATCACCTGGTCCAGCACCAACAATATAGACCTTACCTTTTTTCATCCTTTTTCCCCTTTTGTTGTTAGTCATGTAAAATCCATTTGATATGGAATGCTATGTGGTTAGGCTTACCCTTATTGAACCTAAAAAAGTTATGATGAAAGGGAAGAAAACCTCCCTTTAATTAGACGTTAACTCTACTATAGGATGTACTTTTACAGCACTGACTTTAAAGCCAGGCATTTTACATGCAGGATCTAATTCCTGTGAAACGAGGCGGTTGACATTTTGTGAGTCTGCCCAATGAAAAGGAACGAATATAGTATCATGGCGAATGGTTGCTGACCATTTGCTTCTTACAACAATACTTCCGCGCCTTGATTCAATTTTCACCAAAGTATTGTCTGGAATATGATATTTCTTGGCTGTTTCTGGATGGATTTCCATATATGATTCAAAATTTCTGGCGGATAATGATGAGCTTTTTCTCGTTTGTACTCCTGTTAAATAATGTGACATGATTCTTCCAGTTGTTAAATAAAGTGGGAAATCCGTACATGGCTGTTCTTTTGGAACAAGAGGCACATTATTAACCACAACCATTGCCGCCTTTCCATCCGAGTGGGCAAAAGACGATTCGAATAACCTTTTTGTCCCTTTATGGTCAATGGTTGGGCATGGCCACAAAATGCCTCCTTCTTTTCTTAATCGATCATACGTTATACCATAATAATCAGCGGTTCCCCCACGGCTTGCCACTCTTAATTCTTCGAAAATCTCATTTGCAGATTGAAAGGGAAAATACTCCCCTTTTCCCAGAGCTTTTGCTATATCACAAATGATTTGCCAATCATGCTTCACTTCCCCAGGCGACAAAAAACTTGCTTCCCGCAACGTTACCCGTCCTTCTAAATTTGTCATCGTTCCTTCATCCTCTAAATAAGACGAAGTAGGTAAAATCAAATCAGCCATTCTAGCAGTTTCAGATACGAACATATCCACTGCGACAAGAAACTTTAATTTTTCCAATGCCTTTTTGACAAAGTTAGCATTGGGATTTGAAACAATTGGATTGGAACACATTAAAAACATGCCGGTAATTTCACCTTCATTTATCTTCTCTATCATTTCGTATGCTGATACGCCTTTACGTGGCAAATCAGCCTCATCGATTCCCCATATTCTTGCAATATGTAATCTGTGTTCCTCATTTTCAATCATGCGATATCCCGGCAGCTGGTCTGCTTTTTGGCCATGCTCTCTTGCTCCCTGCCCATTCCCCTGTCCAGTAATAGCTCCATAGCCCGAATTCACTTTTCCGATTTTTCCTGTAACAATAAGAATATTAAGAAAATTACGAACAGTGGCAGAACCATCAGTTTGCTGCTCAACGCCCCTTGCTGTAAAAATCATTCCTGATTCTTCTTTCCCGAACATTACAGCCGCTTTTTGAATTTGGTCGCTAGGAACCCCTGTCATTTCGGCAATTTCCTCTAACTGTAAAGATGTAACATACTCTTTAACTTCGTTATAGCCATTTGCACGTTCCCGGATAAATGCTTCATCAATAAAATCCTTTTCAATAATCACTTTCAATAATCCGTTTGCCAAGGCGGCATCCATCCCTGGTTTTACTTTTAGATGTAAGTCGGCCATTTTCGTTGTTGTTGTTTCTCGTGGATCTACAGCAATGATATATGCACCATTTTGTTTCGCTTTCTCAAAGTACGGCATGATTGTCGGCTGACATTCCGCAATATTCGTGCCTGCCAAGATAATGCACTTTGTGAACGGAACCTCTGATAAGCTGTTGGTTAGGCCTCTGTCCATACCAAACGTTTGGCTTGCTGCCGAAGCAGCTGCGGACATGCACAAACGGCCATTATAATCTATATATTTTGTTTTTAATGCTACTCTGGCAAATTTCCCAAGCAAATATGCTTCTTCATTTGAAATGGATGCACTCCCATAAACAGATAATGCATTTACACCATCTTCTGCTTGAATCTTAGTGAAATTCTCCTTAATGTGGTTTAATGCTTCCTCCCATGTTATTCGAACAAATTCACCATTTTTTTTAAATAATGGGTATTTAATTCGATCTTTATGCAGAGCATGTTGGTGTGCATTCATTCCTTTAATACATAAGCGCCCCTCTGAGGTTGGATTATCTTTTCCAATCGTCATATACTTTTTTCTTGTCACTATTTTTTGTTCCAACAGCTGCATCTTACATTGCATGCTGCAAAATGGACATTGTGTATCATAGCGTTTCTCTGATTGGACCTCTTGTTGCTTCGTTCGAAAATACTTTAATAATAATTCGGTCAAGGCTCCTCACCCTTTACTCATGGATTTCTATAGATAACAATTACCCGTTAGTTTTAGACGTGCATCAAAAGGTACTTTCCACTTCGTTCTCTGACCTAAGCCATTTCCAATCGTTGAGATAGTTGCTGACTAAGTTCATTATCAAACAATACTTCTCTAACATGAATTAAACCCACTCGTTCAATCCATTGCCAAGTCCGTTCTAAATAATTGGCTGTTTCCCGATAATATTGAATAAAGCCGATGATGATTTCAATTGCTTCTTCATTTGTCCCAGCTACACATAACAGTTCACCGGCACGTACAGTACGCCCGCTGCTTCCGCCCACATATATTTCCCAGCCCCTGTCAATGCCCATAACACCTATATCTTTCGTTGTTGATCCTGCACCGTTATGCATACAAGCAGATATGCCCATCTTTATCCGGTAAGGTGTTGTTACATGCTCCAATCTTTTTTCCAAATCTACAGCAAGTAAAAGGGATTGCTTTTTATCACAAGAACAAACATGTTCACCGATACATGTTTTGACGTTTTGAACGGTGTTACCATATTTCGAACTTAACGGCATGTCTAAATCAGCCCACACACCTGGGAGATCTTCTTTTTTCACACCCATTAAATGAATCCTTTGTTCACTTGTTACAGCCACCTGGGATATATCATATTTATCTGCAACATTTGCAATTTTTCGCAAGTCTTTCGCATTCGTCATCCCGCCGTACATTTGCGGGATAACAGAGTATCGGTTATCACTTTGAACTGTTGCATTCTTTTGTTCGTTTATGAAAAGAGTTTGCTGTCTGATCTCGTACTCTGGATGAATCATCCCTAAATAATAGCTCAGGGCTGGCTGGCATGTTGAACAACCTCCTGTATTTTCCCATCCAAGAACATCCATCGTTTCTTGGACGGATGTTAAATCTTGGAGCTGCATTTTATACACGACTTCATCTTCCGTTAATGTCGTACATGAACACATTGCAGTTTGTTCATTAGCCTGATCGGAAAGATTACCTTGAATATATGCCAAAAGCTCGGTCACTGCTGGCTTACATCCACCGCAAGAACCTGAAGCCTTTGTGCATTGTTTAACTTGTTCCACGGTTGTTAATCCCTTATTTTGAACCGCTCCAATGATTGCCCCCTTTGAAACAGCATTACAATTGCAAATGATTTCATGATTTGCCATAGAAGCGATTAATCCCTCAGCCGTACTAGGTGATTGGAACAGTACATGCTTTTCTTCTGACGATACTTCTTGCCGCTTTAAAATCATATCGAGTAATCGTGAACTGACGTTTGTATCTCCATACAGAACAGCACCTATGATTTTTCTTCCTTGAAAAACCACCTTTTTATACACACCATCTAATTCATCAAAAGTTGTGATTGATTTCGTTGTTTCATCACCAAGGAAATCCCCAACAGAGAATAATTCAACTCCTGATATTTTCAACTGGGTGGAAAGGACCGAACCTTGGTATCCGTTGCATTTCATCTCACAAATATGCTTTGCCAGCACTTCACCTTGTTCATATAGGGGTTTCACCAGTCCATAAACAATTCCGTGATGTTCAACACATTCACCAACCGCATAAATATTTGGGATGCTGGTTTCTAAATAGTCGTTTACAATAATGGCACGATTTGTATCAATTCCGCTGTCTTTAGCCAACTGAATATTCGGTCTGACTCCCGCAGCCATAACGACTAAATCTGCTTCCACCTCCGTTCCATCTTTAAAACGGACGCGCTCTACACGCTCGTTACCGATTATCTCCTGTGTTTCCTTTTTTAAAAGAAAGTTCATTCCCTGGTTTTCCAACTCTCTTTGCAGCAAAAGTGATGCCGTTGAATCAAGCTGTCTTTCCATTAAATGGTCAGCAATATGAACGACATTCACTTCCATACCAAGGTTTAACAGCCCTCTCGCTGCTTCTAATCCTAATAAACCGCCTCCGATGACGACTGCTTTTTTATGTTTGCGCGAAGTTTCAATCATCTTTTGGCAATCTTCAATCGTCCGAAATGCAATGACTCCTTCTTTATCAACACCGGTAACAGGAAGAATAAATGGGATAGAACCCGTGGCAATTATCAGCTTATCGTAGTAAACTTCCCGTTCTTTGTCTGTTTTTATCTTCCGAGACTCTTTATCAATTTTCACAACCGTTTCCCCTGTAAACAATTGGATACTATTCTTCGTATACCAGCTCCTATCATTTATCGCAATATCTTCAAATGAAGTGTTGCCTTGAAGCACAGTCGACAATAAGATTCGGTTATAGTTAACGTGTGGTTCGCTACCGAAAATAGTAATCTCAAATGCAGTCGGATCCTTACTTATAATTGACTCAACGCAGCGTAATCCCGCCATACCGTTCCCTACTAAAACCAGTTTTTGTTTATACATTTTATCCCCCCGAACAAGTACTGTAACAAGCCAATATAGCCAGTAAACAAAGATCTAGATCTTAACTGAATTTTTTCCGAGTACCCACGTTTTTTTCCATGAAAGCTGAGCTAGGCCCAGGATAAGCAAAGCCAAGATTCCAACTGCGGAAAATACTAAAAATCCAGTAGCATATGTCCCAGTAATCTGTTTCAACGTACCTAGTATGTTTGGAACCAAGAATCCGCCAACACCTCCGGCAGCTCCTACAATTCCTGTGATAAAACCAATTTCTTTAGAGAATCGCTGTGGAACTAATTGAAAAACAGCCCCGTTGCCCATACCGAGAAATAGCATTCCGATGAACAGTAGAATCGTAACGACAGTAAGAGAATAAAGAAAACTAATCCCAAACATACATATTGTGAGTCCAACGAATAAAAACATAAGCAGTTTAACTCCACCTATTTTATCGGCAATAAATCCTCCGACAGGACGAAAGAAACTTCCGGCGATGACACATAATGTAACAAATTCCCCTGCCCTTATTCGTGTTAACCCATACTCATCAACAAAAAAGATGCTTAAAAAGCTAGTAAACCCGACAAAGCCCCCAAATGTTACACTGTAAAGAATACAGAAATACCAAGTGTCCGTTATTTTAAATACGTTGAAATATTCCTTGAGCGGTTTTGCAGGCGGTTGAGATGGTGCGTCTTTTGCGATTAAAATATAAATGACGAACACGACGGTTAAAGGAATCAAAGCTAATCCCATAACATTATGCCAGCCAAGAGACTCTGCAATACGCGGTCCAAACAATGTCGCAAAAAGAGTTCCGCTGTTACCGGCTCCCGCAATGCCCATCGCTAGACCCTGCAAATGGGGGGGATACCAGCGACTAGCCATAGGAAGTGCTGCAGCAAAACTTGCACCTGCCACTCCGAGCAAAATCCCAATTAAATAGAGCTCGGCTAAACTTTCTCCGAATAACCATCCCCAAAAAAGCGGAATCATCGTAACAAGCATCCCGCCGATCGCTGTTTTCCGCGGGCCGATGCGGTCAGTCAAAAAACCAAGGACGATTCGAAAAAACGAGCCTCCCAAAATCGGAATAGCTACAATCAAGCCTTTTTCAGCTGGGGAAAGTCCGAAATCCTTTGTAATATAGACACCGAGTGCACCTAATAATACCCAAATCATAAAACTGATATCAAAATAAAGGAATGAAGCTAATAATGACGGAGCATGACCGCTTTTTTTCAATTCAGATATTTTCATTTTTCATCTCTCCAATACTTTATTAATTGAATATTTGTTTATTTTACTCTTATAAAAGCAAGATTTCTTTGTTTATGTAAGAAAACATCACACACTTTTTTTGTAAGTTATTAAATGTGTATACTTTAAAGGAGTTATTGCTCAAAATTTAATAATTTCATTTCCTTTTTCTTATATAAATTGAATGATATTGTGGTTTACTTAGGTGATGTAAAGTTTAACTTTTCAGTTATGGAAGGGGATATACAAAAGCCAATAAGCTTTTTCGTAATATTCTCCTTACAAAAAAAGAGAAACCTAATGCTTTAGCTTCTCTTCCAGACTGTAGATAAACCCGACTATGATTGAGTTTGTTTACAGTTTAATTTGTCCGTTAATTTCCACTCCAGGCACTCGCTTTCCGCGGGCGGTCCGCCCTCGGCGCCATTGCGCCTGCGAGGTCTCCCTTTGACGCGCTTTCCTAAGCAGGAGTCTCGAACACCCGCTCCAATCAACTTTGATTTAACATTATGCTAGAACTCCTTATTTAAAGTCTTTTTTGTTTAAAATAGAAGAATTAAAACTGGAGGTGATATCTATTCAGCGAGATCAACTTTAAATAATGACTGCATTTTCTATTGGTTGCGGGTTCTTCCCACCGCACGAAACAAGGACCTCCTTCATATGATGTGTTATGAGCGGCATGAGATATTTAATAATTTGATTATATCCGGGGAAAGGTTGGGTGCGATAATATGAGGCAATATCCATTTCACAACATTCCATTTCAAAACCTTCAGAAAAAAGACATGTCATTTGAAGAGGTATTTGTTCATATTGTTGAGTTCATGAAATTAAATCCTTCCGGTGACTTTCGATTAATGGTCGGTACCGATTCGCAAGTACATAAAAAACATACGGTTTTCATTACAGGCATCGTGATACGGCAGGTCGGAAATGGTGTATGGGGTTGTATAAGAAAAGTGATGATTCCTAGAAGGATGCTGCATTTACATGAACGAATTTCCCAAGAATTGTCGTTAACAGAGGAGATCGTATCACTGTTTACGGAAGAAAGAAAAAATCAGTTAATCGATATTGTACTGCCTGCCGTATATCAAGGGGCAACGTTCACAATGGAAGGGCACATTGATATCGGGATTGGGAAGCGGAACAAAACCAGTGAGTTTGTAAAAGAAATGGTAGCCAGGATGGAATCCATGGGCGTGGAACCGAAAATCAAACCCAATGCTTTCGTCGCTTCAAGTTATGCCAACCGGTATACAAAGCAAGAGTAATGTCTCCAAAACATTTAATAAGCGAGAGTTCTCAACATTGGATTTCTTTAGGCTGCTCAAAATGAAAATTTTAAAAATATGGATAATTGGTACATGCAATCCCTATCGAAAACAGCAAAAAACCGGCCTCAGAACGAGACCGGCTTTAACATTAAAGATATAAGCCGCCATTGCCGTATTCAGTAAGAAAGTTTTAAACCACCACTCCTCAAAGTGGGTGTTTGCAGAAAAAATCCTGTTGTCCAAGTCAGTGACGAGGCATAACATTCCTATTTCAATATAAAACTCCCTATTACAGCTTAAAGGTTAAAACTTTATTATCATTACGAACAGTGCAGCTTGTATTGTTATAATACCTGAATTCCTCATAAGTTACAATGTTAATAATCACCATATAAATCGCCTATGACTAAAACCATTGATCAAAATAACCGATAAAATCCCCATGGTCTTTATTTTGCAGATATAGTACCGTTTCTTTGTCAGAAATAGTAGGCAGTCCGAAATTTTGTTCATACCTCTCAATTCCTTTTCATGTAATGATAATCCAATCCCCTTCCTTTCCTGCTTGCAACGCCTCCTGAATAGCAAGTGTCCAATCTGGAATACCCTTCCCATTTCCAGCAGAGTAGAAATCATCCCCATTGATAATCGCAAGACCATTTGGTTTCATTTTTTCAAAAAGGAGTAATTTTTGCCAGGAAATAATCCTTTATCGTACCGTGGAAGTCGAGATGGTCATGATACAAATTCGTGAAGACACTTCCATTATGACAACCATGTCCTGACTGGCTGCCAGCAAGGAATTCAGTTCCATGGTACCTGGAGTCGTATTATGGGAATCGACTTTGTTTCCATTGATAATATGATGTATCGTACCAATGACGGAACAGGTTACCCCTTTCTCTTCTAATATTTGCTGAAGCATATAGCTAGTTGTGGTTTTTCCATTTGTGCCCGTAATTCCTATCATTTTTTTTTGATTGCTGGGATCTCCATAAAACCTTTTGGCGATGGGCCCTAATGCTTTTCGGCTGTTCTCCACTCGTAAAAAAGGAACTTCCAATCCCTTAATATCGCGATTGCCAATCACAGCCGATGCCCCTAAACGAATTGCATCTTTAATGTAATAATGGCCATCGGACTTATATCCGGTTACGGCAACAAAAAGGTATCCCTTTTTAATTTCTTTAGAGTTATCGGTTACACCTGTGATGGATATATGTTCAACGTCCTTCGGGATATCCCCGTTTATTATTTCTTTCATTATGTCTTTAAGGATCATTAACTTTTCTCCTTTTTCATGTAAGCTATTCACCAACTTTTGAAAATTAAATGCATAAGTACCAATAAGCCCATTTTTAGTATTTACCAGTACTCTAAAAATAATTGTCAATCTAGATTTTGTTAGTTGTAATAACAGTCAGAAGGAAAAAAGAAAGAAAAGCAGCCAAAATTGGCTGCTTTTCTTATGGCTATAGCTGTATTTACGTGTTGGCACACTGCAAGATAATTACGATTGAATTTCCAGGGGTTTTGTTTCGGCCTTTTGATTGTACAATGGCAAAATGAAAAACATCCCTAGAATAAAAAAGAAAGCGGCTGTTTCAAATATGGCCACGAGTGAAAATTGCTCTTTCAGTACGCCTGCTGCACTCATGGTCAACACCATCGATCCAGTGAATAACGGGCTTAAGATTCCATTGACCCTTCCGATGAACTCACCTTCGGTCCTTTGTAATATCAATGTATTGATCCCGATCTGAATACAAGGCAGCATTAGCCCATTAAAGAACTCGGCTGTAAGTGTAATCCAAAGATTTGTTGAAAGCCCCATTACCGCTAATCCTATGGCATTCACAAGCATTCCTAAAGCTAATAATCTTTGAGGTGCCACCTTTTTGGCAAAAATCATCACACCGGCTCCACCTAAAATCATGCCAAACCCATTCACCATAAATAACCATTGCAGATTTTCCTTAGGCAGTTCCAGTTGTTCTGTAACAAGGAATATAGAGAGCGGCTGAATGAAACCAAGTCCGAGCCCGGCTGCCAGAAAACATAAACCAAGCAAACTTAGTTCCTTTTTTCGCAACACATACCTCACTCCGCTTTTCATTTCCTGCCATATCGTTGTTTTTCCGGTCTCTTCATTCAGTTTACGATCTTTTGGAAGAAAGGCGAGTGCACCAGCTGAAAGTAAAAACGCCAGGCCAGTAATCGCAATCGAAATGTTTATCCCGAATGATTGGAAGGCGAATGTACCGAGAATCGGACCTAAAACCATAAATACTGCAAAGACGGTCTGATAAACAGACATCCCCGTCTGAATTTGACTTTCTGGCAAATGCATCTTAAATAGCTTCATGCCTGATGGCTGAGAAAACTGAGAAAGTATCGCCGAAATCAAAGTAGCGAAGAATACCATTTTCCAACTGCCGAAGATAAGCGAGATAAGCACAGCAAATACGGATATTGCACTTAATATATCACACCAAACCATCGTTTTTTTTGGACTCCAGCGGTCAGCAAACGTCCCTCCAATAAATGAAAAAATAAAAATGGGCGCGAATTCCGCTACTGATATCATGGAAATGGCAAAGGCATCCCCGTTTGTCTTTTCCATGACGAATAGCAAAACTGCAAAGTTCCGTACCCATATCCCTATTTGTAAAAACAAGCCTGAAAAGATAATGGCCCGGAATACCCGATTTTTAAATATGTTAGGTTCCTTATTACTCAATGTTACGGATGTGTTTTTCCCCAATATAAAAACCTCCTGTGAGATATCTGGACAGGAGGCAGTACAATACAAAATTAACAGAGCAAAATATCCCTAATGGACGGAACACAATGCTCTTTGTTTGTATTTTAATGTACAGACTAATCCTATCCAGAAAAAAGTTCGTATTTAGCACGCATTTTTTTCTTAAAGAATAGGATTAAATGATCATTGTTTAAAGGTCACCCTTCCATTTTATGTTAATTTCATAATAATCTATTTAATCTGATAAATCAAGGTGAAATCCATAAAAATAACCCATTTTTTTGGGCAGGCTTGTTCGACGTATTGTATAAAAAACGGACTTCCTTTAAAAGAAGCCCCAGACTGTAGACAAACTCAAAGAAAAGCGAGTTTGCCTGCGGTTTTTTATTAAAAAATGTTCCATTTGATTTTAGAAATCCGCTCCCTTTCCGCCGACTGTCTGCCAAGCCTCCTACCCGTTAACGCCTCGAGGGCGGACTGCCCGCGGAAAGCGAGTGCCCTACGTTCCAATCAACGTTCAAATACTTTCTTTAAAAAAGTATTTGAATATCCGTTATTTACCATTAATCGCTAGTTACGCTCTCTGCTCTCTGTTATCTTCTCCATCATTTTTTCATGACCTATCCCGGAATCACCTCAAGCAATTGTGTTTTTTCTTTTCAATTCTCCAATATACGTTCATGATTAGGATTGCCCTGAACAAGCAAATGAGCAGATGGCATTATAATTTGATGCTCATGTAAAGCTGTCATCATTTCAAACCTCACACTTCTCGCTGTTTCAAAGTAATGTTCAGGATTAACAAGTCCTACTAAGCATAGTTCATAACCAACATATTTAAGATTCGGATTTAAATCAGTGATGCCAATATATCTAAAATCCTCTTCAGGTGTACCATCCTCTAGCCTTAGAAGTGTTTCACCATACTTTTCATTGCAGATAAGGCATATATCTTCCAACAGCCGTTTTACCTTTTCAGGATTTTCTTGGTAACTTACTGTAATGCGTTCAATGATTCGCATTCTCCCTTTATTAAAATTTTGAATCGTCCTGATTTCACTGTGTGGGATTGTCAGTAATTTTCCTGACCATTCCCTGATCTGCATGAACCGGATACCAATTTCCTCAATCGTCCCAGAACTTGTCCCATTGAATGTCACAAAATTCCCCACTCGGAATTCATTATCTGATAGCCTTACGAATCCCAATAGGATATCCTTAAGCATTTGCTGAGCGGCAAATCCGATAACGACCCCTAAAATCCCAGCTCCAGCTAAAATTCCTTTTAGGTCTATAAACTGTCCAATCAAATAAATAAGGAAAAGCGCGGAAATGCCGTACCTAAGAGAAGAACGAGTAACCCCCTGTATCGTTTTTTCGACTTCTTCCTCAAAAAAATTGGACCTTTTAAAGAACCATTCAACCATTTTATTCAAAATATAATAAACCGCCAATAACAGTAAAGCTAATATAAAAAGCCTCAATAATAAAAATTCTTCTAAATAATCCATAGCAAGCTCAGTAAATTTCAAGATATTCATGTTTCCACCTCCATTACCACTTTATTCAGAATCGATTAAAATCCAGTCATCATCCTTCCCTATTATCCCTTTATCCAGTATTAGTCTCGTTTTAAGGCGATAGGAAACCCCTCGCTTATAAGGTTCCTTCAATATAGGCAGACAAAAGTTAAAAGGAATTTCATTGCTTTCCCCTGAATTTATCTCTCTTGAAGACAAAATGGTGCTCGTTTTAAGGATTTCGTCGATTCCGGTAGAATGAGTATCCATAATTAAATCACATTCGATCCTTCTTATTCTTTGCGCAAGGGTACCACCCTTAATCAAGAAATATCCATTTATGCATTCACCAGATTTATACGTGTTTTTCGGAAGGATTAAATCTATTTGTGCAGAACCTATCCCTAAAAGTAACAAAGATTTTCTAAGTATCAAAGAATACACTCCAATTATTTATTTATTTGTAATTCTACTATTCCCAATATATTTATACATTTCCCTAAGGGCTGCATTATCCTGCACAAAAAAACCTTTACCATTTTGGTAAAGGTTTACTAAAAATAAATAGACCTTTACCAATAGGTAAGGTCTGGCTAACAACAATATGCTGCCAACAACACCGAGAGCAAAGAGCTCCGTAATGACGACATTGTTGTAAAAGCTACTCCCCTTTGGAGAATGTATTCAAGTATATAATTTATAATACGGTAGGATTAGAAAGTTTGTCAAACCTTTATATCTTATTATTTTCCGGCTCTGCCCGGGAAATTCGGGTTCTTTGTACATATCTTGATATTAATGAAAATATAATGAATTAACTTGTCCCGTTATTGCAAAAGAATTAACTGCTGGGTTTTAAATAGGCCAGTTGGTGGAATAAGTATGTAACAGCCAAGTCCTTACAAATGGGTGAACGCTCCATTCAAAAAGAATAAAGTGAACAAACTATGTATATATCAAATTTTTTTTAAAAAATTAACAAGATTTCTCTTTTACTTATGCCGATCATGTTGTAATATAAATGTAACAATTGTAATATTAATTAAACTTTCGTTACATAAGTATCCTAATAGGGATTGGGGAGATAAAATATGAAAAAATTTTCAGGTGTGCTTTTATCCATTATCATTCTATTTTTCACATTAAGTGGTCAGGTTACCGCAAAAACGACATCACAGAATTTGTCTGACGCAAATGCATTAAAGATAGCCGATAATGCCAGCAAACATTTTTGGAATGCATTACATGGGTACAAAACCCGTTCATGTTCACAAAAAACCTTCAATTATAAAGGGACAGAGTATTCATACCTTTGCCAAGAGTTTAATACAAAAGATAAATTGACTACCTACTTAGCAGAGACATTTACTAATAATGCAGTTGAAAAAGGGCTGAACAAATATAGTTACATTACCCATAAAGGGAAATTAGCCCGTCCAATCGGAGACGGCGACAGCATGTTAGAGTGGAGAAAAGCAAAAATTAAATTGGTTTACCAAAAAACTAACGTTAGATCCTACAATTTAACTGTACCTACAGTCGACGGTGACTCAGTAAAAAGAACAGTTACCTTTTATAAGTCCGGATCCACTTGGAAGGTTAATCAGTTCGATGCAGTTCAATAAAAAAATGGTTTAAATGTATCGCCTCATATGCTGTATAGTTAGTTAAAAACTATATTTCATATGAGGTGTTTTTCTGTTTTCCATTGTAATTTGAGAAATAATCTTACAGACTTGTAACAGCTCACTTTTCACTTCAGGGAACTTTCAAACAAAAAAACACAGCTAGATGCTGTGCCTTAACGGATTTTTGCCTTACGGAAGCCTTGATAGGAATCGTAGACGGCAAAAAAGATGGAGATGAGTATAAGCCCCCAGTAAATCGAGGTTTTCCATTCATCGTTTGAAAATAGTGTTTTTTGGTACGCAATGAATTCCGGGTTCAATAAATCAGGATTACTGATGATGATGATGAAAGTCAGAGTGGATAACAGCTGGTATATGGCATGAAATAAAGCTAGTTTCAGGGTCCATCGCCTTAAAAATAATTTATAAATCGCCAAGAGCACCCCAATGATGACGACGCATGATACCAGCAGCCAATAGGAATTCAAGACGTCTTGATTGAAAGAAGGTGTCACGAAAATGAGACTGCCATTTCTTTTTTCATAGACTCCTAAGAGGTTTGCTGCATTGAAATAAAGGGCCGCGAAGACAGAAAGACCTAACAAACTCGCAAAAATTTCAATCATAGGAACCGCTTTTTTCTTTGAAATGTTCGGAATATCTTTTAGGTTTTCCGGTGTCCATGGTTTCAAGTCTTTTGTTAAAGGCGACTGGTCTTTTGAAGTATCCACGCGTTCTAAAATGGCAAATGAAATCGTTAACCAGAAAAACACTTGTATACCTGTACTGATGATACCCGCAATCCCTTTCCCGATTATTATTAAAATTGCGTCCACAACCGTATTCCCCATATCCCGAAAAGGATTATCCCCTATTAATCCAATCAGTGAAATGACTGCAGCGATTGGTAAAATCATTTTCAACAGACAGATATAAACATCAAAATAACGCGGTCCAATCAGATGCATCGGCCGATCGCGATAACGACTTGCCAGTGTAACTGGATCTCCTAATTTTAAAAGAACGGATTTCACGTCTTGCTCCGTATGATCCACCGGAAGCATATCTCCGATTGTAGATTGAAGCTCAAGCGCAATATCCTCCCGGTTTTTTTCTGGCAGCCTGCGGGTCACTTCCTGAATATAAAGTTCAATCAGCTCCATCTTCTCCCTCTCCTTTTAATAATATATAAAGCTCTTGAGAAGTTTTTTCCCATTCTTCCTTTAACTGAGTGAATATTTCTCCCCCATAATCACTTAAAGAATAGTACTTGCGCGGCCTACTTTCAGAAGTATCCCAGCTGCTGGTGACCAATTCTTGTTTTTCCAGGCGACGAAGCAAAGGATATAAAGTACTTTGATCAATGGTAATTCCCGACTTCTCTAAACGCTGGACAAGCGAGTAACCATACTGAGGGGTTTTGAGCTGACTTAGAACAGCTAACGTCAAAGTGCCTCTGCGCAGCTCAGTGGTTAATGAATTCAGTAAAGTGCTCATCCAATCACCTCTTCTCTATACTATGTGACGTACACCATATCTTATACTATGCATCATACACTATTTTAGTTCTTACAACACCATAAAAATGAAAATATATTTTTTTAAAAGCATAAAAAAGAGAAGCGTTTCACGCCTCTCCGTTTTTCCTTTATTAATATCACACAAGAATGACCCATAATATCATCGTCGTGATAATTGAACTACTCCTTGTATTAAGGTTGCGATCGTTTGAGCTTTGTAGGCATCCGTCACTTTCAAATGCTGGCAAATCTTACTGAACATCATTACTTAATCGACCGATGTTCTCGACTTCAACAACGACCTCATCCCCCGACTTGATCGGGCAGCTGCCAGATGGTGAACCCGTAGCCAAAATGTCACCTGGCTCCAGTGTCATTACCTGTGAAAGCCAGCTGATTAGAAACGGAATGCTTAGAGACATTTCATTGGTATTTCCGTCTTGGACA
>NZ_JAGGQN010000020.1:0-232862 GCF_018613275.1 Bacillus sp. ISL-4 | reverse complement strand
ACTTTTTGGGTTCACTTCAAAAACCAAGGTTCCTTTTTTATGTTGAATCAAAAGAAATGCATCATCTTGGAATATTAGATGACTGACTTGACGATGATTGATCACATTTTCCCCCTTGTAGGTCCTTCCTTTTAAACGTTGCATAAAGAAAGGCAAGGAATATCAGGGTGGAAGAAAATTGGAACGTTGTTTTGACACTGTATGTTTCCGATATATAGCCTAATAGTAAGACAGATCCGGCAAATGTAAGATTGATGACCGCTCCCCAAACGGCATAAATTTTTGCAAGAGTCTTTTCCGTTGCATGGTCTTGGAATAGCTTGGTGTAGATTATTTCCCGGATTTGTTCTGGGAGGCCGTACAGGCATGCCAGCAGCAAAGCCAAAGCTGGAATACTGGTAGTTCCAAAAAGCAAGATCAGCAGTGAACTTAAAAATAGCCCGAAAGTGATGAAGAATCCAATATATTTTTCTAGTAACTTGGCAAAACGGATGACGATCAATCCACTGAAAATCATGCCGACAAAGTAGCTTGTGTTAATGTATCCCCACCACTCCTCACCAAGTTGTAGATTCTGTTCTACATATAAATAGAAACGGCAGCCACCCACACGCTTGAAGCTAAAGTAGTTATAAAATCAATGGAAATGAGTGTACGGATAGTTGGGATTTGGCGAATCGCAACCCATCCGGATTTAATGGAACCCCAGTTTGTCGGAGCAACAGAGTCCGTCGTTTGTTCTGCGATTTCGATTCTCACTGTATAGATCGTAGAAACGGCAAAAAGCATGACAGTAAGCCAAATGATGAAGCTGCTGTTGGTGCTTATCAATAAGACGGAACCTAGTGGCCATCCTGCAACAAAGATGGTCTGGGTGATCACATTTAAGAAACCATTCGCTTTCATCCGTTTATCTTTTGGAACTAATTGAGGAACCAAAGCTGCACTGACCGGGGCTGCGACTCCATCCAATAATGATATCAAGGCAATGAAGAGAATGACGGCAACAGAAAAATCATGATTGAAATTTGTTATATAGATTCCTAGGCAAACGAGTAAGATAGTTTTCCACCATTGAGATTGTACAAGGATTCTTTTTAAAGGAAACCTGTCGATGACAAGGGGGGCAAGTAAACTGCTGAAAAACCGAAAAATCGTTGTAGTGAACGGAAGCAAACTCAAATAAAAGGCAGATCCCGTCAAGGTATATAATAGTGAAATCAACCCGACTACATAAAATATATCCCCTAGATTTGCAAACGCCTGACCTATCCAAAGGCATCGAAACGATGTGGTTTTCATGAATACCATCCTTTTAAGAAAATAAAGTTCATGGATATTTAGAATGGTTATTTTTTTACACTGGATTCACTCCTTAATTTAATAGATTGCATGAGCCGGGTTGGGCTGTTTTATATAGATAATTTTACCATAATATGAAAATGGGGGTTCTGAAATGCTTGCTGAATATTGAATATGGAATTATACTCCTTAATATATGTAAAAAAGGAGAAAAATTTGATGATTCGACGTTTTGCTTCATATTACCTGCCGCATAAGCGGTTATTCATTATTGATTTCTTCAGTGCAGTGGTCGTGGCTGTACTTGAACTTGCATTTCCGCTAGCCGTTCAGTGGTTTATAGATACACTGCTGCCTGGCGACGATTGGTCTGCAATTGTTTCGGTAAGTGCCGGTTTGTTCCTCATATATATCATTAGTACCTTTTTACAGTTCATCGTAGGGTATTGGGGTCACAAATTGGGTATCAATATTGAGACTGATATGCGTGAGGAATTATTTGAGCATGTGCAAAAACAATCTTTTCGTTTTTTTGATAACACGAAAACCGGCCATATCATGAGCCGCATAACCAATGATCTGTTCGATATTGGTGAACTTGCTCACCATGGTCCCGAAGATTTATTCATTGCCTTCATGACTTTTATAGGTGCATTTTGGATTATGTTGACGATCAATGTGAAATTGGCACTCATATCGGTTTGTATTTTACCGTTCCTCGTTTTGTTAATTGTCATAAGTAACTTAAAGATGAATAAAGCCTGGAAGAAAATGTATACAGAAGTTGCAGATGTAAATGCCCGTGTGGAAGATAGCGTCTCAGGGGTGAGGGTTGTCCAATCCTTTACTAATGAAACATATGAAATGAAAAGATTTTCTACTAATAATCGCAGATTCCGTAAAGCGAAACTTCTTGGATATAAGGTAATGTCCTTTAGCTTATCAGGCATTTACATGATGACGAGGTTTATGACCCTTGCCGTGTTGGTGATAGGAGCTTGGCTAACATTTCATGGGCAGCTCTCTTATGGTGAACTGGTTGCTTTCGTCTTATACGTTAACGTATTATTTAAACCGATCGACAAAATCAGTGCGTTGATGGAACTCTATCCAAAAGGGATGGCTGGCTTTAAGCGTTTTACGGAACTTCTGGATGTCGCGCCTGATGTCGTGGATAAAAAGGATGCAATAGAAGTAACCACCCTTTTGGGCGATATTTCCTTTAAAGACGTTTCTTTTAACTATGAAGATAAAAAGCCGGTTTTAAAAGGTATTGATCTAACAGTTAAAGCGGGTGAAACCATCGCTTTTGTCGGGCCTTCAGGAGCCGGGAAAACGACTATATGTTCATTGATCCCACGATTTTATGATGTTAATGCCGGCTCGATTTCCATTGATGGAATTGATATTCGTGAGATGACGAAAAAGTCATTGCGATCACAAATTGGCATTGTCCAGCAAGACGTGTTTCTTTTTACAGGAACTGTAAAAGAGAACATTGCGTATGGAATGCTTGACGCATCGGATGAACAAATTCAAAAAGCCGCAAGGAAAGCCCATTTGGAGACTTTCATTGAAGGCCTTCCGGAAGGCTATGAGACTCAAATAGGTGAACGCGGCTTAAAATTATCGGGAGGACAAAAACAAAGGATTGCAATAGCAAGGATGTTTTTGAAAAATCCGCCAATATTAATTCTCGATGAGGCAACCTCTGCACTCGATACTGAAACGGAAAGAATAATTCAGCAGGCTCTTACTGAACTAGCTGAAAACAGAACTACGTTAATCATCGCACACCGTTTGGCAACCATTCGAAACGCTGACAAGATCGTGGTAGTAACGGAAGAAGGAATTGCTGAAGAGGGCGGTCACGATGACTTACTTAAACAGGGGGGCATTTTTGCCAATCTGCATCAATTACAATTTCAAAAATGATAAAAAGCTATATGTCCTCACAAGGACATATAGCTTTTTAAATAGAATAGGGTGGAGTTCAATCAATAATGATCTCTATAAAAACATAATTTTCAATTAATATTTCTATGAACAAATTGAGGCGAAATCTAATAGGATAGCCTATAACAATAGGATTGGCTGTGCATACAATAAGGGTAGACGGTGAGGCCATAAACCAGAAAAGATTAAGGAGTGTAAATCGTGAAAGTAATGACTATTTTAGGGACTCGACCTGAAATCATCAGATTAAGTCTAATTATAAAGAAACTGGATCAATATGCCGATTCACATATTCTAGTGCACACTGGACAAAATTTCACCGCATCCTTAAGTGAAATATTCTTCCAACAGCTAAAGGTACGAACCCCTGATTATGTCTTGTTGAATCAACAGCAAACTCTTGGTGAACAGTTAGCGGCCATATTTAAAAAATTAGAGGTCATCCTATTAACTGAAAAGCCCGACAAAATATTAGTGTTGGGGGATACAAACTCCGGACTCAGCTCTATCTTAGCAGAAAGAATGGGCATACCGGTTATTCATATGGAAGCAGGGAACCGTTGTTTTGACTTGGAGGTGCCTGAGGAAAAAAATCGTCGTATTATTGATGCTGTTTCAAGCTTTAATTTACCATATACTCCTCAAAGTAAAGAAAATCTCTTGAAGGAAGGTATCCCGAGTAACAAAATATATTTATCGGGAAACCCCATTTACGAGGTCTTGAACCATTACGATAATGAAATCGAGCAAAGTTTAATCTTGGACAAAAGGAATTTGGATAAGGAAGATTATTTCCTCGTTACCATTCATCGTGCCGAAAATGTTGACCATGAAGACCGTTTGCTGGAGATAATGAAGGGCATTAATTTAGTTGCCGAAACCTATCAAAAAAGAATCATATGCAGTTTACATCCCCGGACAAAATCCCGCATTGAACTCAGTCCCAAATTAGAAGTGCATCCATTAATTGAATTTCATGAGCCATTTGGTTTCTTTGATTTCGTAAAACTTGAAAAAAACGCTTTTTGTGTGCTGACCGATAGTGGAACCGTTCAAGAGGAATGTTGTTTGTTCCATGTACCGACAGTTACGATACGAAAAACAACGGAAAGGCCAGAAACCATTGAGTCGGGCAGCAATATGTTATCAGGAATTGACGCTAAACAAATCGTCAATTGTGTGAAGGTTATGGTTAGCCAGCAAAAAGACTGGACTTTTCCAGAAGGTTACGACCATAAAAACGTTTCAGATAAAGTACTTAAAATAATACTGGGAGGCCATGAAATTGATTAAAGATCGAACAATCTTGGTAACAGGCGGTACAGGCTCATGGGGATATGAATTGGTTAAGCAGTTATTAGATTTTGAACCGAGTGAAATACGGATTTTTTCAAGAAATGAGTCCAATCAATTTACAATGAAGCAAGAGTTTGATAATAATCCGAAATTACATTTCATAATCGGGGATGTAAAAGAGAAGGAAGCTTTATTGGAAGCTTGCCAAGGTGTTGATTATATTTTCCACTTGGCAGCGTTAAAGCATGTTCCTGTATGTGAAGATCAACCCATTGAAGCTTTAAAGACGAACGTAATTGGAACACAGAATGTTATAGAAGCCGCTATAAGCTGTAATGTACATTCGGTTGTAAACATTTCTACAGACAAGGCATCGAATCCATCCAATTTTTATGGTCTATCAAAGGCAATGGCCGAAAGACTGATCATACACGCTAATACATTAAACACCAAAACAAGATTTGTTTGTATCAGGGGCGGAAACGTGCTGGGCACAAATGGAAGTGTCATTCACGTTTTTAAAAAGCAAATTGAAGAAAAGGGAAAAATCGGGATAACCGACTTAAACATGACGAGATTCTTTTTAACCATTGAAGAAGCGATTAAATTGGTATTTAAGGCAACCTTTGAAAGCATTGGCGGAGAAATTTTCGTAATGAAAATGCCGTCCTGTAAAATTATTGATCTTGCCCAAGTATTAATGGATGCTTCTAATAAAGAAAATGTAGAGGTTGAAATTCTAGGAATAAGACCAGGAGAAAAAATCCATGAGATCCTGCTTTCAGAATATGAGAGCACAACGGCGATTGCCTATGACGATGAATATTATGTAATACTTCCATCCATTCATATAGATGGGATAAAAGAACATTACTCTAAATACCAGCCGGTTAGTTTAGAAGACTATAACTCTGGAACAGGACTAATGGATAAAGCCCAGATTAAGGAAATGTTAAAGCAAGGGGGCTTTATTTAACATGAAGGTACTAGTCCTTGGTGGACAGGGGATGGCAGGCCATGTAATAAAAGAGTATTTCACACAAGGCCCGAATTATCAGGTGACATATACGTCAAGGGATCCGAATGATAAAAATGGTCTATATCTGGATGTAACCGATTTAACGAGTCTAGAGGAAATCATCGATAAAGTTAAACCTGAAATTACGATTAATTGTATCGGCATTTTAAATGAGCATGCTAGTGATAATACGAAACTCGCTTTTCAGGTTAACAGTGTTTTTCCCCATCAGCTTGTTAAATTGACCGAACGCAATAATGGAAAATTGATTCATATCAGTACAGATTGTGTATTTTCTGGTATAAAAGGTGATTATACTGAGGATGATGTCCCCGACAGTTCCACAATTTATGGCCAATCAAAACATTTGGGAGAAATCATTAGTGAAAAACATTTGACTATACGGACCTCCATAATAGGCCCGGAACTAAAAGAAAATGGAATTGGTTTATTTCTTTGGTTCATGAAGCAAAAGGGAGAAATAAAAGGATACGAAAAAGTGCTATGGAATGGTGTAACGACTCTTGAACTGGCTAAGGCACTGGACACGATGATTCAAAAGAACATTACTGGGTTGTATCATCTGGGTTCAGACGAAAAGATTTCTAAAGCGGCCTTATTAAAATTGATTTCTGAAATCTTTGAAAAAAATGATGTGGAAATCATTCCGAATTCAAATAAAGTTCTGGATCGAACCATAAAGAATAGTAGATCTGATTTTAAATACCAAGTTCCAACTTATGAAAAGATGTTAGTAGAATTAAGAGAGTGGATGAGATATCAAAAAACATACGGACCGATTGGTTAACTTAAGTATTAACCAACTTATATAGGCCTGATAGGCTTAAGTGGAAGAACCTCACAAAATAAATAATGTAGAGAATCTTATTATTTATTTGTCTATAGTGGCTTTCTTTAGGGTGGAAATCTGAAAAAAACCAATATTAATGGTCAGGATAGGTTGAAATATGCTAATGACCATTAGTATATTACATATGTTAATTATCAAATGCATCGATAAATTACTTTGGATGAAATAGATTAAAGGTGTATTCAACGTTCCCCGGGAACTTAGAAATACATTCTTTATGCTGATGGTGGCTCACAATATACAGGAAGTGAATGTACTTCGTCTTTATTAAAGTAGGAAGAAGTCTACCAAGTTTAATATCTAGACTTTTTATACACCAAAATTAGCGGTTCGTCCACCCCTTAGGATTTTAAAATATTCGATTAGTTTCATTCCATAAAATAAATTCATGACAAATTTTCAGGTTCTCCGGATGGAATAGGAGAAAAAACCGCTTCCTAGTAATTAGAAACGGCAATAATAACATATTTTTTTGCAATTTTTCAATGTTTTAAGGGGATCTTAGTTTGAATGATTAAATTGTCCATAAAGGAAAAGGTTTCATCAAATTTATATATTGAAATACTAGTTCAATATTTTAGTTGTGGTGTCATAAACTAAGCGTTGAAGCTAATGCCGCTTAGTATCGTTTTCCAATGATGATTATTCGAATTCCAAATATCATCGTTAGGAAGTTCAATAACACAGACTTTACTTAGGGGCCAATTGTTTTCAACAATGCCGTTTACATTGGCATGTTTGATAACGAAGGATAACCGCCTTAATAGGTAAGCGAATTCTTATCTGTTTTAAAGTGAAGCCTATATTGTAATGCTCGTCCAACTGGCCTCCATTCAGCTTTGAAAAAACAATTTAAGACCTTATGCAGGAGTAGTAGTGGCACATGTGAAACGGCAAAAATCTATATAATTTAGAAACTGAACGATTGTTAGCATATAAAACATGCTAATGAGTAAGGAAAGGATAACAGGCTATATTAACCCATCTCCAGCTTTTATGAAGTGATGGATGTAAAAGCCTAATCTGCCCGTTCACCATTTCCTTACGCTCATAAGCTGTTCTGACCTGTGTATGAAAGTTTATTTGTTCCAGCTAACTTGTGCATCGATTAATTCATTCACATAGTTACAGTAAAAATGCATCACCATAAACTAGGAAATGAAATAACAACATTCTAAGACTAGATAACATTTATTAAATGGAGACTTATTTAGAGAATTACGATAAGGAAAGGATCGTCTTATTGTAACTACATCTTACTCGAGAAGGAATAGGTTTCGGATAACCCTTGGAAAATATCAGTCTTTGGATACCAATTCAGTAATTGCCTTGCTTTTCTGTTAGCAAGGCAGCTGTTTTTAATATCTCCTGTTCTTCCAGCTGAATGGACTGTATTCACTTTTGAACCATGAATTTGTGTTAGCATTTCCAAAAGTTGATTTACTGACGTTTTCTGTGCAGTGCTGACCTGGATCGTTTCTTGATTTCCTCGATTCACTGAAGCGATGTTAGCATGTACTATATCTTTCACATATATAAAATCACGAGTTTGTTCACCATCACCGTGAATGCTTAAAGGCATTCCCTTTTTGAGCTTTTCTAAAAAAACCGCGACCACTCCGCCTTCCCCTTTTGCCGTTTGTCTTGGCCCATAAACGTTTCCATAACGGAGAATCGTATAGGGGAGCCCATAAAGTTGATTAAACAAGCGGATATATGATTCAGCAGTCAGTTTTGATAATCCATAATAAGAAATGGGTCCTGTCAGGTCATCTTCGGAAATCAAGTCTTTCTGTAAATTTCCATATACCCCTGAGGTAGAGGAAAAGATCAGTTTACTTACAGCCGATTCATGACATGCCCGAAGAATATTAATCGTTCCATTTATATTCACATCAGCATCATATTGCGGTTCGAGTATGGACCGGCTCACATCCGCCTGTGCAGCCAAGTGGAAGACGATATCTGGCTTTTCTTTAACAATGATCTGACCAGCGACCTCGCTGCATATATCTTCAGTATGGATGATGGCATTGGGATGTACATATTCCATGTGTCCGGATATCATGTTATCCAATACATGTACCTCGGCACCATTTAAGATAAGTTCTTCAACTAGATGGGAACCAATGAACCCAGCCCCACCTGTCACGATAGCCTTCATACATCATACTCCTTTTATATGTTTTTAGTATTGTATGTTTTACGGTCAATAATGGCCTAAACAGTTACCTAGCCCTTTCTAAAAAAGAAAGGAAAAAGAAAAGATGCTGACGCAATCAAGGTGTCAGCATCTTTTCTGCAGAATTATTTATTTCTTTTTTTGCGAAGTGCATTTTCATATACACCTAACACCTTTTGGACAGCTTTATCGGGTGACCAATGTTTCAGCCCCCATTTTTGGGCATTAAATCCAAGGGTTTTCATATAGGACTCATTCTCCAATAAATAATTGATATGCATGGTTAACATCTGTTCATCCCCGGCAGGTGATAATACACCTGTAATTCCATGTTCGATGATTTCTGGTACTCCACCCACATCACTGGCAATGACAGCTTTTCCGGAAATTTGCGCTTCTATTACAGACAACGGTTGATTTTCCATCAAAGTTGGGAGAACTAAGATATCCGATATGGATAACAAATAAGGAACATCATCCCGTCTTCCCATAAAGATCACATCACTTTTCAAGCCCGCTGCTTTGCTTTGATTTATTAATTCTTCTAGCATAGGGCCGTCCCCAACTATCCAACAAACCCAATCATTTCGACTTTTTTTTAATTGAGAGAGTGCGCCTAATAAATGATGCACTCCTTTAAACTCAGAAAGCCGACCAGTATAAATAATCACTTTCTTGTCGGTTGGGCGTTGGATTGCAGTTTTTTCATCCATTCTTTTAAGGAAGGATTCAGTATCGTAACCATAGTGGTACACTTTAAGTTGTTCTGCAGGTACATGAAACTCGCTCGTTAAAGTATTTTTTAGCCATTCATTTGCCACGATTGTAATTTCAGCATAAGTAGCCCCTTCAAATTCGAGTTTATCAAAATATACGCAAGCTAGGTTGGATGTTGGGGTTTTATGAATGTGGGTGACATAATGCTTCATCTCATGAGCAACGCAGCCATGAAGGGTAGCGACTAAAGCTGTCGTGTTGGATTTTATCCGATTTATGCAAACTGTCGAAAAAACATCTTGAGTATGAATTAAATCGTATTTTTCCAATCCTAAATTACGGACACCTAACTCATAAAAATAACGAAGAAGCTCATAATATTTGACCACAGGATCTACATGTTTAGATGAGTAGTTTTGTTCTAATAATTTTGCTGTACGTAGAGGAATCAGTTTATCTTTTTCTATCCTTCGATTTTCATTAATAATGTGTACATAGTTATGGCCTTCACCATAACCTAGTAAGTCGACCTCATGTCCAAAAGACTCAAGCTTTTCTTTTAATTGCTGCATATAGTTCCATACCCCACCCACATGTGGAGTTATCCAAAACGTGGCAAGCAATATTTTCATGAATATATCTCCCATCTGTTAGTACTTAGAAGTTCATCAAATTCATGTACTTTTTTATATAAGTATTCAGGAAATATACTTGTGATATAGACGGATGTCTTCTTAGCATAATATACTTGATACAGAATATTTTCAAATGAAGAAAAGAACTAAAAAAGAGTGACTGCTAAGACATTCATGTTTGTTCTGCAAGTATCATAATTATAAAAACCTGGAAAAGCTTTTATTCTCGCTTTGTAAGTGATTGAAAAGAATATGTATTTATTAAACTAAAAAAGACAAAAAAACAGCGAGCTCCTGTAAAATAATGTTACGGGCTCGCTATATATTGTTTGCGGCGTTAAGGCTTTCAGGGCCTGTACGAGTTGGTACCAGAACTATTCCTCCTGGTATACTGATGAACGCTTGATACACTAAACTTCCGGGGTTAGGTGGTCTATAGTCAGCACCAGTTACAGTTATTATTCTTCTAGAAGCAACTCCTAATGCACCGATAACTGGTGATGTTTCTGTTGCTGAATAGACAAGGACACGTTCTGGTCCTAGGCCTCTATAAATTTCAATGGTAATAGGTACGGCAGCAGTAACTAAAGAGCTAATAGCAATGGTGGCGGTGAATTGAACTCGAAGGTTAGGTCCAGCACCTCCTGTGGTTAGGCCTAGTGTTGCAAAAAGCGCGGGCGTTGAGGAAAGTGGTATTGCGATCCCGCCACTGATACTTATGTTCTGCGATATTTGAGCGTCTAAAAATGTTCCCATAATGTACACCTCTTTTCTAATAGTATATTCTAATATATTAATAGGATTCTGTTTTTGTATGGACAAGTTTTCCTTTTATTTAAAAGATAGTAATAATTTTATTTAATTGATTGATTGATTGATTGATCTTTGGTCTGGTAATAGTCTCATTTATACTTTCTTAGAATAATGCAATCAATACTAAAAAGAGGGCGAGCTCACCAAAAGGCGAAAACTGCCCGCCAGAATCCCTTATCCGATTTGTTTCTAATTAGTTATGCTAACATAAGAACCAAGCTTCTCATGAGCTTAATAGCTTTTGTTTTTCATTTTGAAATTCTTCTTCAGTAAGATAACCTTGTTCTTTCAATTCTGCTAACCTCTTAAGATCCTCAATATGATTGGAACTATTTATTGGGATATAATTAAACAACACCAATATTTGATTTGTACCTGTGCGATCAAGCACTCGATACCCTTGCTTTGCTTTTGTCGCTATTCCTTCACCATTTGGCATGCAGTACCCATTAACTTCGCAACTGCCATCATCTCTAACTAACAGTTTTCCTAACAGACCTATGGCTATCCATTCAGGTCTGCTACTGCGAGGTTTGTATTCAACGGCAGCATCCCAATCAGGGTTTAATACAGGCTTAAGTTCTGTACGTTTCGGCACGACTACATTGCCTCCAGCGTCTAATACAGAAGGAAGTATGGTTTCTTCGTACAAAATTTCACCCCATTCTGTAGTCAAGTACTTGTGTTTCCATCGAAGCTCTCCACTATCAGCTAAGTAGGCGGGGTTTGCGCTTGATATTCCCAGTATAAAATCATCTTGACCATTTGCTATACGCACTTTATCCTTTTCCAATGAAACGAAGTACCCGAATTCGATGGGGTTTCCATCTGTCGTTTCGAACATTTCCGCATAATCTGCTGCCGGAGTGGTGAAGGTTCCGTCAATTTTTACATTTCCGTTGCTTAAAATTTTGGCAGCCAAACCAGGCGTTGAGGCATTAATGCCATTTGCCAGGTACCAAGAATACGGCAGCTCGTTTGCTGCACCGAATTGTCCCATGACATGGACGCCTTCCAAAAGGTTCGCATTAGTTGATTGTCCCTCCGTGTGGGAGAAAAAACCAGACGCAACCGTGTTAACACCTTCAGCATGAGAGGTAAAACCGCTCGCAATGTTAAGAGCACCTTCAGCGTGGGAATTTTGGCCGAGTGCTTGAGTCTGGTTTCCTTCGGCATGAGAAAGGTCGCCTGAAGCGGTAGTACGCTGCCCCTCCGCATGCGCAAAAATTCCACTGGCCAATGTCAAGTTTCCTTCGGCATGAGACGCCCTACCATTAGCGGCCGTTTGGTCACCTTCTGCATGCGAGGATTCTCCTTGAGCCCTTGTACCTTGTCCCTCCGCATGTGAGACAAGCCCACTGGCGACCGTATTTTCCCCCTCAGCATGAGATGCTATTCCCGATGCAGTCGTTAGATTTCCCTCTGCATGGGCATGTAGGTTCAAGGCCCGTGTGTTCGATCCCTCGGCGTGGGAGGCATAACCGGAGGCTAAGGTTGAGCTACCTTCCGCATGGGCCGTATTTGCACTTGCTCTCGAAAAATATCCCTCAGCGTGGGAAGCCACACCTTCCGCCAACGTAGTGGAACCTTCCGCGTGGGAAGAACTTCCATTAGCATTGGTCAAAAATCCTTCTGCGTGGGAAGCCAGCCCCGTGGCTGACGTGTTAGCCCCCTCCGCGTGAGCCACACCAGCTGTCGTTTCGGTCTGAAACCCTTCTGCATGAGAAGCGTCCCCACCTGCAATTGTATTACTTCCTTCGGCATGTGAAGCCACCCCATTTGCTATTGTATTAATCCCTTCAGCTTCTGAACAAATTCCAATTGGATTTTGATTACATCCATTCGCCATTATTTTATCTCTCCTTAGTATAAGATTTGTAATTCCTCGTTAAGTGCACCAACATTTAAATGAAATGCTTAAAATATTGTGGCCTTTTCATTAAATATGGTGAAAATAATCTGATTGTAAAAAAGTTCATAACATACCTGTTTTTATGATAGCTACTAAATGTTAAAGAATGATTATTATACAGAAGAGGTAGTAAGAAATGTTTTCGTTATTATTGTATGTATCAACTATATATCGATATGGACTAAACATTCATTTGCGGTGCCTTTACATTTGGACTACTGTGAGTACGCTTTAGTGGAATATTATCCTTTAAAGATATTTTAATAATTAATAAGTCACAGCAGAATTTGCCCTTTTCTTATTAGAAGGAGAGAGCAGCCCATATCAACTGGTGGGGGGGGGCATATTGTAATATAGAGGCAGCATTGTGATGCACCAACGATTAATAAAAATTGTTATGTATTGGAAGAGATTGAAACGGTCGAATGATGAATTATGAGTATTAAGTGAGTTATATGAGTTGAGGGCCTTTTAACCATGAGATGATTTAAGACGAATATTAACATCATTAACGATTGGATGAGAAATCTATGAATCAACAAGGAAAATTAATAATCACAGGGGCTAGTGGGTTCACAGGTCGACATGCATGCACACACTTCCTGAAATCAGGATTTGATATTACGGCAGTTTCAAGAAAAAAGATGAATATCGAAGGTAGGATACATGCAGAATGTTGTGATCTGACAAATGGAAACGATGTATATAACCTTATCAAAAGGACCAAACCTCAATACCTTCTTCATTTAGCTGGACAGAACCACGTTGGGGAATCATGGTCGGAACCCGTTTCAACCCTGGAGGCAAATACCATGTCCACTGCATACTTAATTGATGCCATCCGTAAAGAAAGTCCGACTTGTAAAATCGTGATAGTTGGCTCAGCTCTTCAAATTGATCCTAGCTCCATCTCATCAATTCCCCATCCTTATAGTTTAAGTAAAACCCTTCAAGTACTTATTGCACAATCATGGGCAGTTTTATATAACATGGACATCATCATTGCAAAACCATCCAATCTAATTGGACCTGGATTATCCAATGGTGTTTGTTCCATTTTCGCAAAAAAAATTGCAGAGATGGAAAAGAAGGGGATGGAAAAGGTGCTTGAGGTCGAAAATCCAAAAGTCCAACGTGATTTTCTGGATGTAAGAGATGCAGTGAGGGCTTATGATCTTCTTTTGAAAAGGGGACAGCCTGGGGAAACGTATGATGTTGCTTCAGGTAATAATCGTTCTTTAGGAGAAATCATTGAAGGCTTCAGGTCGTTAACAACAGGTGATATTAAGGTGAATTCACAACGAAATGATCTAACCGAACATAAAGTGGCCAAGGACCCTATAAAGCTAGTGAATTTAGGGTGGAAGCCAAGTATCCCACTTGAATCATCATTAATGGACACCCTTACCTTTCAGCGCGGTTTAAAGTAAAAGTGCTGAAAATCAAATGAAGGCGTTGGTAAAATACTTTATCTAAAATGTTTTTAAGGGGGGTAGGCAATGGAGCCGAAAGTATCAATAATTATTCCATTTTATAATTGTTCCTATATAGATAAGGCCATTCAAAGTGCGCTTGATCAAACATATAAGAATGTAGAGGTCATAGTTGTAGATGACGGTTCGACAATTTTCACAGAAAAAATCCAGCCGTTCTTGGAAAAAATCCGTTACTTAAAAAAAGAGAACGGAGGAACAGCTACAGCATTGAATCATGGGATACATGCAGCTACGGGAGAATATATCGCTTGGTTAAGCTCGGATGATTATTTCCTGCCTGAAAAAATTTCTAAACAAGTGTCTTTTATGATTAGCCATCAAGCAGAAGCAAGTTTTACAAATTATGATTGCATTGATAACGAAGACCAATTGTTATTTTCTTGGTATGGAAAACGCTTTACAGACATCAATGAAGTGTATCGTACTTTTTTACTTTATAATGCAATAAATGGTTGTACTGTTATTATAAAGAAAACCGTTTTTGAGAAAGTTGGTTACTTTAATCCTTATCATCGCTATACACATGATTATGAAATGTGGCTGCGTTTATTGGTAAATGGTCATAAAATGTATTATTTGGATGAAGCCTTAACGAAATTCAGGATACATGAAGAATCGGGTACATGTAAATTCCAATCGGAAATGCAGGAAGATATAGTTACTATTGAGAGCTATTATCGACCACTTCTTATAAAAAATATGGAAAAATTATAAGAGCAGGCTTTTATTTTGATATGAAGAATGGAGGAAATCATTTATGTCTGAAGAGTATCTGGATATTTTTATGCATGTCCCCAAAACAGGAGGAACGACCTTAAGTGCAATCTTTAGAAAACAATATAAAGCTAATGAAATATTCGATCATGACTCTTACGAATTCAAGATTAAAAAAGTTGATCAATTAGGGGTAGAGGAAAAGAGAAAAATAAAAGCTGTAGCGGGTCATTACAATTATGGAATACATCAGCATTTTTCAAAACCCTCTAATTACTTTACGATGTTACGTGATCCAGTTGACCGTGTCATATCCTTATATTACTTTTTACAAAACTATCATCCAGGATATGAGAGAGTAAGAGACATGACTCTAGAGGAATTTGTATTAAAAGATCCTGAAGCCCAAAATCATCAAACAATATTGGCATGTGGTGATCCTGAAAATCCTGACATTACAAAAGCCAAAGAAAACTTAAAGACATTTACTGTGGTGGGAGTCACTGAGTTGTTCAATGAAACACTTTTTTGCTTAAAAAAGGAATATGACTGGGGTGATATTCATTATACAAGAAAAAATATTACTAAAAATCGCTTGGCCAAAGAAGAAGTGCCATCAGGGCTAATAAACTTGATCAGAAAATATAACGCAATGGATTTGGAATTATATGATTATGCAAAAAAACTTCTTAATCGAAAACTTAAATCACTTACAGTAGACGAACAAAAGCAATTGGAAAAGTTTAAATTGGAGCAGAGTGCCTTAAACTAGTTCCTGATTGGACAATCAAATAAGAAACCGCCGAAATGAAAAAATTCCGGCGGTTTCTTTTCACTTGCAGTCTACTCCCAAGGATTTCAGCATATTGATGAAATTTTGAGCATACAAATCTGGACTAAAATGAGTTTTGACGTGTTCAAGGGCATTTGACCGGATACTTTCCCTTATTGCCTTGTTATTCATTAATTCTTTTGCCTCTCTGACTGCATTATCGATATTTCCTAAAGTGTAAAACTTTCCCGTTCGATTATGAATGATTGAGCTCCTTACCCCATCGGAATCCGTCGTCAGAACAGGGCATTTACAACTCATCGCTTCAAGCAGTGCGTATGGGGCTCCTTCCACTTTTGAGGTAGAGCATAAAAAGCCTCCTGAATCTCCGATTAGGGAATAATAATTGGCCATTTTGGAATTAGGGACATTTGAGTGTACAGTAAGATTTTTGCTCAAATTTAATTGTGTAATTAATCTTTTAAATTTCACTCTTTCATTAGGGACACTTAAAGTGGGATCTTCAAACATAAGTAACTGTAAATTTGGATAATAATTGTGAACTAGTTGATACCCTATTTGAAGAAATTCCCTCCAATTTTTGTTATCTTCAATTCTGCCGATCCATGCAATTTTCCTAACGCCATCTAAAGGTAATGATCGGTATGAGAACTGACTTGTATCAAAACAATTATTGAAACTGAATTTGGGAACTGAAGGGTAAAGTTCATCTAATAATTGCATGATGTGTGGAGTTTTTGGATTAAGAAATCCATCAGCATAGGCATTGACCTGTGGAATGGCATTTGAAAGCGCTCCTCTTGCTACATGTTTGGGACCGTATCCTTGAATTTCTAATATCATCTTTCCATTATAACCCAAGGCTCTAAATCTTGCTAAAGCTTGGAAATCTGAAACGACAACGACAGCGCTATATTTTCCATCCTCTAAAATTTTTTTGATTTCGCTATCATTGTTCGATATAAATGTTGGTCCAATGTGAACATTTAAAAGTTTTTGTTTTCTTTTGTTTTCATAATAAAGAAAATGAGCATTTATATTGAATTTTTTTAGAGCGGCAAATCGTTGTCGGTTTAAGGTTTCCACCCCACCGCTTGGAACGTAAAAAACAAACAGTATATTCATTCTTCCTCCTCCTCAAACAAAATGAAGCATCAGGACTATGGGATAAGGTTGAATCATATTAAGGCAACAAGGTTCTATTGATTCATCCTTTTTAAAGAAATTTAAACACATGAATTATATATATGATTCGACGGGGCGATTATATCTAAGTTATTCAGATTATACTTCCCATTTTAATTCTGGTTCATGTCATATGAAGGAATATTACATATCTTAATAAGATAGAAATAAACATAAGAATGAAAATACACAATGAGAAAGTGTTTGTATAGAAAATATAAAGCTGATTATTAGGAAGGCGGTTCACATATGTCAAAAGTATCTATTGTTGTTCCGTTTTATAATTGCCCCTACATTGATGAAGCATTGGAAAGTTTGATGAACCAAACATATAAAAATATTGAAATTATCGTTGTGAATGATGGCTCTACAAAATATTCAGATAAAATCACTCCGTATCTTGATAGAATTATATACATCGAAAAGGGAAACGGTGGAACAGCGAGCGCATTAAATATGGGCATCAAAAATGCGACAGGTGACTATTTTTGCTGGCTCAGTTCAGATGACATCTTTTACCCTGAGAAAACAGAAGTTCAATTAGACTTTATGAATAAAAATCGAGCGTTATTTAGTTATACTTCCTATTATTGTATAAATGAAAATGGGAAAGTTATCACCCCTAGTTTAGGTATACATCTGCCAAATAAATTAGAATTAATTAAAGCAATGAGCAAGGGAAATGTTATTAATGGCTGCACTGTAATGATAAATAGGAAGATATTTGATCTAATTGGAGTATTTGATGAAACACTTCCATATACCCACGATTATGATTTATGGTTAAGGATAGTACAAAAATTTGACATACAGTTTTTGTCTCAACCTTTATTACTTTATAGGGTTCATCCACAAATGGGCTCGAACAAACATGCAGTTAGTATCAAAAAAGAAACTTTTCTCGTTGTTAATCGACACCGAGCTAAAATGAGACAATTAATGTTAAAACAACTTAGAAAACAATAATTATATAGATTTAATATGCCACTAGCCTTGATTCGCTATAGTCGGAAGTCCTTGTGTTTAAACAAGGGCTTTTTTTCTATTTTAATCGAAGAAATTAAATTATTTTTTTTACTATCAGGTTAGGAAATTAAGTCTGTTTAAGCTGATGAATTCAGGAATGGTTGGCCATAGCCATTCGAGGGGAAGCGTTTAAGTGAATTTTTTGACTTAATATATAAGTCTATAGCAAGTAAGTGTTTTTTTGCATAGCATATAGAAATCAATCCCTCGCATTTCCAATATGTGGTTATTGTTTTTTGAACATGTTCTTTTAATCTAGAAAAATCAATATTTTTTGTTAGGTATTACTTAAATCAAATATAAGACGAGCATCCGTATTATGTTGATGCTTTTTAAAGATACCTCCAAAAAATGTATTATTGCAATGCGTATAGGATTGTCTACAATGCGACAAAGCACCTTTAAGATATAAGAATTACGTATTTAATAAAAAAGGAAATCGTTTTGTAGGAGGATAACATGAGAAAGCTCATCATATTCGCATTTATCGGTTTTTTGGCTCAGTTAATTGATGGATCCTTAGGTATGGCATATGGGGTTACTTCAACATCGCTGTTGTTGACATTTGGAATTGCACCTGCAGTGGCTTCTGCATCCGTACATTTGTCCGAGGTAGTGACTACTGCTGCTTCTGGTATATCTCATATGAAATTCGGGAACGTTGATCGTCAAGCGCTTTTAAAATTAATCATTCCTGGTTCAAATGGGGCATTTGCAGGGGCGTGTTTTTTGAGTAATTTACCAGGAAATATAGTAAGACCTTATATTTCAATCTTTTTGTTTATTCTTGGCGTATATGTACTTTTTCGTTTTTTAAATATTTCTAAAACAAGAAATGAAAGAAAATCAATTAATATATCAAGAAAAAAATCAATCGTTTTGGGGTTAATAGCTGGATTTGCAGATGCCACCGGTGGGGGAGGGTGGGGCCCGATTACAACTCCAGTCCTATTATCTCAAAATGGTGTTCCTGCTAGAAAAGTAGTTGGTACGGTGGATACGAGTGAGTTTGCTGTTGCTGTTTCTGCAACGTTGGGGTTTCTTATTGCATTAGGTTGGCAGGAAGTGAACTGGTTTTGGGTAATTGCACTTATGGCAGGGGGAATCATCGCCGCACCCATCGCTGCCTGGATCGTTACTAAATTGCCATCTTATTTATTGGGAGTCCTTGTAGGGGGATTCATTATTCTGACGAATGCACGAACGTTGATTAACACTTGGACGTTTCTTGATCATTGGTCTTCCGTTATTTATATGCTCATATTAATTGGCTGGACAGTATCATTAGTGTATGTCATCCGAAATAATAAAAATCCTGTTCCATAATGAAAAAACAAAGGGGAGATAATATGGGTCAAGATGAGTATATCCATCATCATTCATTTTCCATTACAAAAGAACATAGACAAGCTTTACATGGACATAAAAGCTTTATTCTTTGGTTTACAGGTTTATCAGGTTCAGGTAAATCAACCATAGCGAATATGGTCGAAGGAAAACTTCATGAGAAGGGGATCTCGACATATATTTTAGATGGAGATAATTTACGGAATGGATTAAATGAAGACCTTGGTTTTAGTTCTGAAGATCGCAAGGAAAATATACGCCGAATAGGGGAAGTTGCCAAAATTTTTATCGATAGCGGGATAGTGGTATTAGCCACGTTTATTTCGCCTTATATTAGTGACCGAGAAGATGTCCGAAAAAAGGTACAAAAGGGTGAATTTCTTGAGATTTATGTCAAATGTCCTTTAGAAGCCTGTGAGAAACGAGATCCCAAAGGGTTGTATAAGAAAGCGAGAATAGGAGAGATCACTCTATTCACAGGGATTTCAGCCCCTTATGAAGAACCGGTAAACCCTGAAATCATGATTGAAACCAGTCAATATTCTATTGAAGAATGTGTTCGGCAGATTATGAACTTCTTAAAAGATAATGGGCATTTAGGAGATGTAAATATTTAGGTCTGAAAAAGAGACAATGGATCGTACAAATGATAGAGGTGTTATATATGGATGACCAAAGAACCATCATTGAACCACATGGCGGCAAGCTTATTAATCGTGAATTAACAGGAATTGCCCGTAAAGAATATTTGGAAAAGTGTAAATCGCTTTCGTCCCTGAACATCTCAAAATGGATTATTTCGGATATTGAGATGATTTCAAATGGTGGATTTAGTCCACTTATTGGATTTATGGGGGAAAAAGATTACCAGAGCGTCTTAAAATATATGCATCTGGCAAACGGATTACCATGGACGCTTCCCGTTACGCTTCCTGTAACAAAGGAAGATGCGAAGAGTATAAATGTGGGGGATGAAGTTGCTCTATATAGTGTTGAGGGAGAACTGTCCGGGATCATTCAGGTAGAAGAAATGTTTGAATACGATAAACAGGAGGAAGCTACACTCGTTTATAAAACAAAAGAATCTAACCACCCTGGGGTCAAAAAGCTATTTGAGCAAGGGAATGTGTATATTGCTGGTCCTATTTTCCTGGTAAATAGGCCTTCACATAAACCGTTTGAAGAATTTTATATGAGCCCAAACGAAACTAGAAAAATGTTCACCGACTTAGGTTGGAGTACTGTGGTCGGGTTTCAAACTAGAAATCCAGTGCATCGAGCCCATGAATACTTGCAAAAAACGGCATTAGAAACGGTTGATGGGCTTTTGTTGAATCCTCTTGTAGGTGAAACGAAAAAGGATGATATACCTGCAGATGTACGGATGGAAAGCTATCAAATTTTATTAAAATATTACTATCCATTGGACCGAGTCCGACTTGCAATTTATACAGCGGCCATGCGTTATGCAGGTCCCAGGGAAGCCGTCTTTCATGCGCTTGTTCGAAAGAATTATGGTTGTACACACTTTATTGTCGGCCGTGATCATGCTGGGGTAGGAAACTATTATGGAACGTACGATGCACAAGAAATTTTTAGCCAGTTTGACCCTATGAAAATAGGTATTAAACCATTGTTTTTTGAACATAGCTTTTACTGTGAAAAGTGTATGAATATGGCTTCGTTGAAGACATGTCCTCATTCTGCTGATGATAGGTTCATTTTAAGTGGAACGAAAGTCAGGGAAATGCTTCATGATGGTCTTACTCCACCACCTGAATTTACTCGCCCTGAGGTGGCAGAAGTACTTATTAGGGGCATGAACCAAAAAGGGTAGGATAACCAAAAGGGACACAACTACTATCCTATCGAATCTCATCCGAGGAAGTCCTTACAAAGGGTTTATTTAGTCCTTGTTAACGTGCTGTATCCCCCTTCAATCTGAAAAGCCGTCTGTATTTTAATATTACCGCACCAAATCATATACTTATAAGCTCATATTTCTTCGCGGTGGTTAATTGGCTACCCTCATTATTCAAATAACTTTGTACAACCTGTATATTTAATTTCTCTGAATAAGTTTAAAAATGTATCCCCTTTTTTAGGCATAATAAGATCCATCCAAGTAGTAGTCTAACATCCATGTTCGTTTTACACTGTCTAACTAAGGGGATAATAATGTCATGCGGAAGCGGAAGTAGAGAAATATATTTTAAAAATTGATGATATTCAAATCCCATAAAGCTAGTGATTTATCCGTATAGTTCATTTCTCCTTCCGTACAATTCTCATTAATAACCAAGATAGGTTTTGGAAAGTTGAATGGCTCAATCTCTAGATTAAGAGGGCGCCAGCTTCCTGTCCTTATTTCATGATTAAGCGAAAGGTTAGTAAATGTAGTCGTTAATAAATATCTCGACTGGCTTGCTTTAAAATTGTTTAAAGCTAAATGAATATCAGAAAAACTAAAATGTACGAGGCAATCTCGACAGAGGATTAAATCACCTGTAGGCAGACGATCTTTTGTAATGTCCATACGAAAAAACTGTACATTGTTTAATGGATATTCTTTTTTATTTCTTTTTATTATCTCATCGACGATATCAATCCCAATATATAATTCTGTATTTTTGTATATTTCCTTCATCCAATTAAAATCACCACATGGTGCATCTATCATTTTTTTTATCTGAAGTTGTTTTATTATGCTTGGTAATTCCTGAATGAGTGTTTTGGTTTGAGTAAGTGATGAACCCGTACCAGATACAGACTCATAGTTTCCCCACATGTTTTTCTTATAAATATTTGTAAATAACTCTTTCATTTACATTCTCACCTTTCATCATTTTGAATTATTTAGAAAGGGATTATAAAAACGACATGACTCTCTTAGGGAGATAGGGCGCTTCTTAAAACCTAGAAATCTATATTAAATTTGGCAAAGTACCAATCATCATCATATTTTCGTTTTTGAAAGTAGGCCCGTCGCTGCTTTTTAACTCCATCTAGGAGAACTTGGGATTCAATAGGGTTTGCTTTTACATGGATCATGAGTTTTTTGCACTTTTGTATGCGATGAGTATTAAAGTGAGAGTAGGCCATCCTTAATAAATTATAATAAACTTCATCATAGCTAACTTCGTAGGGGTGAGTTTTTCTGAATAAATGGATTATTTTTAAATTAGGCAGAACGTGGCAGCGAAATCCAAACAGCCATAGCTTAATAGAAAGCTCTACATCTTCATGTCCCCAAGTTTTAAATCCCGTTTCAAATCCGCCCACATCTTCAAACACTTTTTTTGAGATAATAAAACATCCTCCGGGTAATACGGCAGTTTCAAAGAGGCCATTTTGTTTAGAGTTCCATTTAATTCTAAGGTTTGACTTTAAGGTCTGACCATAGCCGATGAAAACGGAATTGCCAAACGAAGCGATTGCTGGGGTTACTGCATCTGATTTTCCAGTAAGGAGGGGTTCTACAATATGATCGATCCACAAATCTTCAAACTGTAAATGAGCATCGCAAAAAATCAGGAATTCACCAGAAGCTTTTGTTGCCCCTAAATTTCGTGCGTTTGCAGCCCCAATTCCTTCAGTTTCAAAAAGTTTAACCTGGTTTGCGTGAATATAGGTATTAAGGAAATCACAGCAATCATCTGAAGATCCATCGTTTATAATAATCACTTCGAAGGAATAATGTGTATCAACAGAAAATAATGAATCAAGAGTGTTTTTCACGTTTTCCCCTTCATTTTTGGCAGGGAAAATTATTGAAATTAAAGGATGAGTTTTCACTTCGTTTATCTCTCCTTTTGTAACGAATTTTTCATTATTAAAATAGATCAAGGACAGTGAAATAGATATTAAGAGGGGGATTATCACAATCCTTGATCTGCGGTTGCAAGTAGTCGTTAAGTTTTTGTTTGTTGTTTAGTTAAAGTGGTAGTACATATACTATAAATAAAGGTTATTATTGATGTTTTCTAAAATTCTTAAAGGGATCTATCGCTGTTTTTTGCGCTCCAGAATGTAAATTATATAAAGGATGATTTTTATAAAACATATCTAATGAAAATGAATCTGTATTAGTGTTTTTAAATTTAGAATCTGGGTAATCTTTTTTCTGATACGATGACATTATCCCTGAATTGTAATTTTGTTGAGTTCTATCATTTTCTGTGTAACTCGGTTTATTTTGGGGAAAGATTGTTTGACAATGTGATGTTTGCATTTTAAAATTTTGGCTTGTAGTTTTTTGTTGGATTGTATCATTCGTGAATCGAAACGCATTTGGTTGATTAATTACTTCTTTGTTATTTGGCGAATTGAAATTCCCCATATTTACACGAGTATTTCCAACTTGCTGTTGAATTCCATTATTATTAAAAGGTTTTTCCATTTTTCTTTTTGGTTGCAAATAATTTTTTTCTTGTTCTTGAATATATTTTGCCAGTTCATCTTTATAACGGATTTCTTTTTCTTTTTGATCCTCTACCATTTTATTTATGGTTTCTATTTTTTGAATATAATTAAATTCTTTTTCTGTAAAATCTGTTATGGATTCGGTTAAGTTCTTAATTTCCTGTTGGTGTTGCTTTTCATTTTCCTTTAGATTGTTAATTGTCTGTACTAAATTATTAATTTCCACTTTATAGTGATTTTCTTGCTCTGAAACAAGAGCAATCATTTGCTTTAAATGATCAACTTCTTGTTGATGTTGATTTTCATTTTCCTTTAAATTGATAATCGTCTGTTCTAAACTTTCAATCTCCACTTTATAGTGATTTTCTTGCTCTGAAACAAGAGCAATCGTGTGATTTAACTGATCGATTTCTTGTTGATGTTGCTTTTCATTTTCCTTTAGGTAGTTAATCGTCTGTTCTAAACTTTCAATCTCCATTTTATATTTATTTTCTTGCTCTGAAACAAGAGCAATCGTGTGATTTAACTGATCGATTTCTTGTTGACGTTGATTTTCACTTTCCTTTAGATTGTTAATCGTTTTCTCTAAATTATCAATCTCCACTTTATAGTGATTTTCTTGCTCTGAAACAAGAGCAATCGTGTGATTTAACTGATCGATTTCTTGTTGATGTTGATTTTCATTTTCCTTAAAATTAATAATCATTTGCTCTAGGTTTTCAATCTCGGCTTTATATTTATATTCTTGCTCCGAAACAAGAGCAATCGTGTGATTTATCTGATCGATTTCTTGTTGATGGTGATTTTCATTTTCCTTAAAATTAATAATCATTTGCTCCAGATTCTCAATCTTGGCTTTATATTTATTTTCTTGCTCCGAAACAAGACCGATGGATTGATGTAAATGATCAATTTCTTGCTTGTAGTGGTCTTCTTTTTCGGTAAGTCGGTTGTTAGCTTTTTCTAAGTTACCAATGTCCACCTTATATTGACTTTCCTTTTCCGATAGATGGTCGATTGTCTGAACATAATTTTCAATTTCATGTTTAAAGTTTTCGATAACTTGTATATGATGATTTTCCTTTTCGGAAAGTTCAATCATGGCTTTTTCTAGACTTTCAATCTCCACTTTATATTTATTTTCTTGTTTAGATACAACGCTAATCGTTTGATTTAACTGATCGATTTCTTGCTGATGGTAGTTCTCTTTTTCCTTTAAATCTATAATCATCTGTTCTAAATTTGCAATGTCCACCTTATATTGACTTTCCCGTTCCGATAGGTGGCCGATCATTTCATTAAAATTTTCAATTTCATGTTTAAAGTTTTCGGTAACTTGTTTCTGCTGCTCTTCCTTTTCGGAAAGTTCTGTCATGGCTTTTTCTAAATTATCAATCTCCACTTTATATTTATTTTCTTGTTCAGATACAGCGGTAATCGTGTGATTTAACTGATCGATTTCTTGTTGATGGTAGTTCTCTTTTTCCTTTAGATCGGTAATCATCTGTTCCAAATTCTCAATGTTCACTTTATATTGACTTTCCTGTTTAGATAGTTGGTCGATCGTTTGAGTATAATTTTCAATTTCATGTTTAAAGTTTTCGATCATTTGTTTATGATGATTTTCCTTTTCGGAAAGTTCAATCATGGCTTTTTCTAAATTATCAATCTCCACTTTATATTTATTTTCTTGTTCAGATACAACGCTAATCGATTGATTTAATTGATCGATTTCTTGCTGATGGTAGTTTTCTTTTTCCTTTAAATCTATAATCCTCTGTTCTAAATTTGCAATGTCCACCTTATATTGACTTTCCTGTTCCGATAGGTGTCCGATCATTTGAGAATAATTTTTAATTTCATGTTCAAAGTTTTCGATAACTTGTTTATGATGCTCTTCCTTTTCGGAAAGTTCGATCATGGCTTTTTCTAAACTTACAATCTCGGCTTTATATTTATTTTCTTGTTCAGATACAACGGTAATCGTTTGATTTAATTGATCGATTTCTTGCTGATGGAAGTTCTCTTTTTCCTTTAAATCGGTAATCATCTGTTCCAAATTTGCAATGTTCACTTTATATTGACTTTCCTGTTTCGATAGGTGGTCGATCGTTTGAGTATAATTTTCAGTTTCATGTTTAAAGTTTTCGATAACTTGTTTATGATAATTTTCCTTTTCGGAAAGCTCGATCATGGCTTTTTCTAAACTTACAATCTCGGCTTTATATTTATTTTCTTGTTCAGATACAACGCTAATCGATTGATTTAACTGATCGATTTCTTGCTGATGGTAGTTTTCATCTTCCTTTAAATTGTTAATTGTCTGTTCTAAATTTGCAATGTCCGCCTTATATTGACCTTCCCGTTTCGATAGGTGGTCGATTGTCTGAACATAATTTTCAATTTCATGTTTAAAGTTTTCGATAACTTGTTTTTGCTGCTCTTCCTTTTCGGAAAGTTCGATCATGACTTTTTCTAAACTTTCAATCTCCACTTTATATTTATTTTCTTGCTCCGAAACAAGAACGATGGATTGATGTAAATGATCAATTTCTAGCTTATAGTGGTCTTCTTTTTCGGTAAGTTGGTTAATAGCTTTTTCTAAGTTACTAATTTCCAACTTATATTGACTTTCCTGTTCGGATAGGTGGCCGATTATTTGAGTATAATTTTCAATTTTTTGTTTAAAACTTTCGATCATTTGTTTATGGTGATTTTCCTTTTCGGAAAGTTCAATCATGGCTTTTTCTAAATTTTCGATCTCCAGTATATATTTATTTTCTTGTTCAGATACAATGCTAATCGTTTGATTTAACTGATCGATTTCTTGTTGATGAAAGTTTTCATTTTCCTTTTGATCCATAATCATCTGTTTTAAATTTGCAATGTCGGCCTTATATTGACTTTGCAGTTCCGATAGGTGGTCGATTGTCTGAACATAATTTTCAATTTCATGTTTATAGTTTTCGTTAACTTGTTTCTGCTGCTCTTCCTTTTCGGAAAGTTCGATCATGGCTTTTTCTAAATTTTCAATCTTCACTATATATTTATTTTCTTGTTCATCGGATACAACGCAAATCGTTTGATTTAACTGATCGATTTCATGTTGATTGTATTTCTCTTTTTCCTTTAGATCGGTTATCATCTGCTCTAAATTTTCAATGTCCACCTTATATTGACTTTCCTGTTCGGATAGGTGGCCGATCATTTGAGTGTAATTTTCAATTTCATGTTTAAAGTTTTCGATAACTTGTTTATGATGATTTTCCTTTTCAGAAAGTTCGATCATAGCTTTCTCTAAATTTTCAATGTCCACCTTATATTGACTTTCCTGTTCGGATAGGTGGTCGATCCTTGAAATGTAATTTTCAATTTCATGTTTAAAGTTTTCGATAACTTGTTTATGATGATTTTCCTTTTCAGAAAGTTCGATCATAGCTTTCTCTAAATTTTCAATGTCCACTTTATATTGACTTTCCTGTTCGGATAGGTGGCCGATCCTTGAAATGTAATTTTCAATTTCATGTTTATATTTTTTAATATCTTGTTTATGATGCTCTTCCGTATCTAAAAGAGTTTTTTCTAAATTATTAATCTCCACTTGATATTGCTTTTCTTGATCGTTTAAAAGATCAATGGTTTTTATAAGTTGATTCATTTCATTTTTATAATTCATTTCTTTTTCATTAAGAGAATTAATGGTTCCTTTTAATTCTTGAATTTCGTTTTTGAAAGTATTTTGCTCTTGAAAATAAAACATGACTTTTTCAATTAATTTCTCAATTTCTAAATTAATGCTTTGTACATCTAAATTAGTTATTTTTTTATTTACTGGAGCAAGAAGTGATTTCACCTCTGAAAGCCCATCCGCCATTTTTTTAAAACCTTCATCGCCGATCTTTTTGAATTCCTCATCTTTTACATTTTGCTTTTGGGCGGACTCATAATCTTGAATTTTCTTTTGAAGAGAAGCAATTTCCCCTTGTAATATTTTATTCTTATCTGCAAGTGTTTTTATGTCATTTTTGTTCTTTTCGTCGTTTGTTTTGGTTCCTTTAACGTACTGTAGTTCGGTCTTATATTTCTTTATTTCTTCTTCTAATTTCTGAACCTTGGTTTCTGCACTCTTCCTTTCATGTTCCTTCCGATTGATTAGTTCTTGATATGTTCTTTGTTCATTTATCATTTCTTCATTGTGTTTTATTAATTTTCTTATTTTCTTTTTACTATAATCCACTTCGTATTCATTAACTTTTGATTTGTATAGGGAAAGTTCAGATCTAAGGTGAATGATCATTTGCTGAAGTTGTACTGGAGTTATTTTATTCAATTTACTTTTTTGTATTTCATTGGCTTTTTCATCATCTGTATACAAAAATAACCACTCCTTATTTTTGATCACGTGTGAACAGACTGCAATCTCCCGCCATTACCAATAAGGAATCAATTAGACAGGATGAGATTCAGCTACTGTAAATGACCAAGAAGTTCCTATGCGGAGATGTTTATCAAGATTTTTATGGGTGTGGTAACTTTATATGGAGCACTAGTTCGTGAGAGTATAGGTGTTGCTTCGTGATAAGGAACACAGCGACACCAGGGGCATGGTAGACAAAAGTAAATTCCTCCTCATAAAATTATCATCTTGAAAGAAAATCTTGAATTTCTATTTTTCAATATTCATTTGACGGGTTTTAAATCAAACACCGATCCCTTTAAAATGATTCCATAATAGTTATATGTCCCGTATTTCAAATTGGTGATTATATTTATTATCTTTTTAATTCCCTCACAATTTCACAAACAATTTAAGACTGCTATGTTTATTCTTTATCATTTCTTCATTACTCTTACATATCATTAATATTGAGTGATATAAGGGGTGTGATGAACAAGCAGCAAGGTATTATTTTATCCTTTCGAAAACCAAATCTGTAACAGGATTAACATAAAGGGGGATACATAAATGGATTTTAGAGTAGAAGTTGGAGATAAGGAGGCAGGAACCATACCTTATGAGTCTCTCCCGGCATTTACTTATCTTTTTAGGGAAATGGGTTTTGATGTGCAGCCAGATACTGAAAATCAGAAAGTACAATTATGTTCTGCATTGCATGGTAAAAGAATTGTACTTTCTTCCGATTATGATGTTAAACATAACACCTTTAGAAAGCACCTTCTAGAAAGGAAGGTACTGGAGTATATTCAAACATTCCTTTCTGCATGTGGGGCAAAGGTGATTCTTATAGATGAAAAGATGGAATCAGAAAGGGCAGATTTTCATGTATACTTATCACTCTTTGAAATTCCAGTAATAAAAGAGCCCATTCTTGAATTAATTCATAATTCGAAATCAACTAATAAAAGGTTATTGGATATTTTTCATTATGAATGTACAAGAACTGGAACAAAATTTAAATCTAATGAAGTAGTTAGAGGCGCAAATAACCCGTTTATTAATATACAGATAATGTATCCTGTTATGGCGGAAGAAGATTTTTGGAAAAAATTCGGTGAAAAATATGCGATGTCCATAACAATAGGAATATTAGCCAGATTTCAAGAAAGTTCGCCTTTATCTGCTTTGTCATTAGTTCCAATTGAAATTTTCTCAAACATGTTTGTTCCTTCCCAAAATACTCGGTTAAATTTGGAGCCAGCCCTGCAAAAAGAAAAAAGGTTACCAGAAAAGAAAAGGTTTTTATTAAAGAAACCAACTATTAATAAAAGAAAAGAAGCCGAAGTGTTTTTAGATTATCATATTTTTATTGAAGAACTTGAAGAACGTAACAAAATCAAGCTTATCGGAAATCTTCATATTAAAAATATAGGTACGGAAGTTTTGCGGAATCCAGTTATCTGTCTGCGTTCCACCCCTTCAGAAAGTATAAAAATATCCGGGCAAATATTGCCGCCGAATGTTGCCGATACTTTGGGGGTAAAGAAAAATGAAGAAACAAAAGGGTGGAAATATATGAATGATGAATGGTTTGAAGAAATGGAAAAGGGTGAAACCTGGATATGTCCCATTCAATCTAAAAATATTAACCCTAGGCAAACAGAATCTTTAACTAACTTACAAATAAGCGTCCTTCAACCTGTAGAAAACAGCAATATTCGTGTAGAAGCTTTTGTGTTTTTTAAAGAACAAGATCTTGAAATCAGTTCAAGTAATCAAATTTCCTTATTATTAACAAAGAAACAATAATGTAAAAGGGTAAATGGCAGAGCATATGAGGGGTGGAAGTGGGGTGGTTGAAGGGAATTATCACTTTGAGAAATACTTATTGGATAATATGAAAGTGATAAAATTATTGGACCAAGCGATAAAACAGAATAAAGGCTTTTCTCTTGCCCGATTTGGAATAGGTGAAATAAGCTATTTAAGCTGGCCAGCCAATGGATTATTAGTTCAAGAGTTTAAACGGTATGAATCTTATGCGGGCGTATCCAATTCACCAGAAATAATTAGGAGGGAATTGGTCAGGTCATTGCGGGATACAGACATTGCTGGTTTGATAGCTCCTTGGAGACTGGATCCTTGGGCAAAACAAACTCGAAATGTACTTAAACAACTGAAGTTCATGCCTTCGAAAGCTTGTTGTGCTTGGATCATGCAAAGTCTCTTAGGCGAGGGGGAATTATGGCCATGGCTGAGTAATAAGAAGGTATTTCTTGTTGGACGTCGTTCAAAAGAAGCAGAAATCGTTTTTAAAGAACAAGGGGTGCAAATTACTGGCAGTATAGATTTAAATGGATATGCAGAATTAAGTGGAGTGCAAAATGAGCTACAGTCTAATCAGGAATGGGAAATGGCGTTAATTTCTGCCGGGATTCCGGCAACCATTTTAGCTCCAAGAATTGCAAAATTGACCCAGAAGGTTGCCATTGATTTCGGGCATGCCCTTGATATGATTCTTGATGGAAAAGAATACAAACATTCTGACCTAGTAAAAAAGTGGAATGATCAGTTTTCCTAAATAGGAAACAAAAACTAAATATAATCCTTGTAGGGAAATAAATATAAAATAATACTCGCAGATTCAACCTTGAATTCATAAGGATGAGGTGCGAGTATCTATTTGCACTAAATTCAGTTTACGAATTTTAATTGTATCGGAAAGACGTTTTTTCCTGTTAGTTGGAAACACTTTAATTCAGGGGTCGAATTTGCAAACGAAATAATAAGGTGAGCTACCTCTGGGTAGTTATTTAAGGAAATATCTCCTTCTGACGGATAAGCACAATCTGTTGGATGGGAATGGTAGATGCCAATCAAATCTTCATTCCTCCTATCGATAAGTTCAAATACATGACGAATTTGATTTAAATCCATCGAGTAGGAAAAGGAGCTCCTATTGACATTTTCCATTGGCCAAATGGTTTCTGCGACCCCATTTTCCCCCGAAAGCAGCCCACAGGCTTCATAAGGAAGTTCTCGTTTGCAATGAGAAATCAATTTTTGCCTAACTTGATTGGTGATGTAAAAAGCACCGGATGTTAAACTTAGATCATTTGTTTTTTCCACAGCAACCTTTTGCTCGTACTGGCCGAACCTGAAGGGTAGAGGGAGTGCTTGGTTGTTGTTGTTGAGCGGGCTGCTGGTTGGAAATTCCTAATTTTCTTCTTACTTTACGTCTTAGCTTATCAGATGCCATTTTTTTCTCTCCTTTTATAGGTATGTTCTATAAATATGAAAACATGAATCCTTATGTAACCTAATAATTAATAAATGGGTCGCCTAAAATCCGGGATACATGTACTAAGTGTTGAAGTAAATAATAATTTCAGATTTTCCAAGTTTCTTTACAAAAAAAAACCGAGAGAGTATCATCCCTCGGGTTTTTATTTTTATACAGGAAAACGATCGCAATCTCCTGCTTCAACCTCTAATCCAGGATTAGCCACTTCTGTCAGAGCAATAGTGACAGTTGAAGTTGCGCCAGTTATTAAAAGTGTAGCAGTATCTCCTAAAGGATCAGCATCAGCTAGAATAAGTGTGAATGTCGCGTTTTCTGGTACACCTCCGGCTGGTGTTATAACACCAGTACCAGTTACAGTAAGCCCAGTTACTACTCCAGCAGCATCTGTAGCACATGTAGGCTGGTTAAAGTCATTGGCTGTAAACGTGAAGCTTTGGTCAATATCAGCTTCTCCTGGGGTTCCAGTAGGAGTAGGAGTAGGTCCTAATGTATCGATGTAGGTAACTTGAATCCTACTACCAGAAAGGGTACATTGGTCACAAACCAGGGCAGTCAAATCTAAGTTTCCTGATGTTGAACCACCTAGACCGTCCTCAAATACAAGGATGGTTGCTTCGCCATCGAATTCTGCTGCACCTTGGCAGTCACAGTTCAATGTTGGGAAGAAGGTCGGGCATTGTTGAGGGAATCGTGGTGTTGGGCACACGAACCCTTCTTCTTGAATTGGAATGACAGGACGTGGTCCACAGAACTTAGCCTCGACCTCTAGCTTAACCTCAGCCTCGACTTGAACATCTTTACACATGGTCACATCAAGTACAACCATGTCACCAAGCATTTGATTTAAAACAACTGTACATTGAACATCGAAAATATTACAGTTGATTTCTGTTCCCTCTGGGAAGCATAGGATTACTTCATCCATGAAACTAACAGGTACTACGAAATTACACCCTGGTAGTGGTTCTCCATTGCAAAAGAATTGAACGCGGATATGGACATGGAAGGCAAGGGAAACAATTTGGGCACCTGGAACAGTAGGAATGTTAGCTGGAATGGCTCCGATAAAATCACAGCTTCGTGTACCAGCTACTTCCGAACAAGTAGCTGTTATCGTATTACCATCATGACGTGCATCTTCAATTGCTGCAAAACATGCCTCAGGTATTTGAACTTTATTGCGATCACGATTTGTTAGAACAACCCAGTCATATACTTTAGTAACACGAATACATTCAGGTCCGATGGGGTTCGGTACCACTTGTCGGCCCTGAATAGATTTGACGTTCCTTTTTTTCATCAAACATCTTTCCCTTCAGTATCAGGTTTTGAACACATTAACATACTATGGGGATATCTTTTTATGGGTACATTTTTCTTGGAAAATGGGCTAATAAAATTTCGGGATTTATAAATGTATATTTATATAATCAAAATTCAAATCATAAAATATTAAAAGAAAGATTAGGAGGTGAATAGGTGTTGGCTATTGAATGGCTTGATTTTATTATATTAATATTGGCTACCTTCCGGTTAACTCATTTAATTGTCTTTGACGAAATCACTTCATTCATCAGAAAACCTTTCTTGACTGCCACCATCCAAGAAAATGCCTCTGGACAACTGGAGGAAATCATTGAAATAAAAGGATCAGGACTTCGTTATTTCATGGGTTCGCTTTTAAGTTGTTATTGGTGTGTAGGGTTCTGGTGTTCCCTTATTACTGTACTTACTTATTATTATTTTCCTGCTGCTTTTCCAATCTTACTGGTCTTAGCTGTGGCGGGAGGTGCTGCTTTTATTGAATCTAAAGTATGAAAGTGCAGTTTCCCTAATCGTGTAGAGGTAGACAATGAAAGCATAATGAACAATTATGTAATTTGATTAGCGGATATAGTTATTCAGACTAATATTGTATGCTGATCATCATAAAAGTGCTTTATAGACAGAGAGGCTTATATTCTTAGGTTAAAGTTTAGTCAGCTTGGTGCAGTGTTGTATATTGATAGCAAGTACAAGGGGCATTAAGTTCTATTGTAAAGCATCAGGGAAGCATACGATTGATTAAAATCCATTCGATACGAATGGATTTTTTTAAAATAATAGGAATTGAAGGGGAATATAAAGTGGAGGAAAACTTCATTAAAAATACTTGTCGGCCGAGATCATTCGGGTGAGGCAATTATTATGTCCTATGATGCCGAAGAAATCTTTAGCCAGTTTGACCCGCTGAAAATAGGCATAAAACCCCTGTTCTTAGAACACAGATTTTCTGCAAAACATGTTTGAATATGGCTTCCCTGAAAACATGTCCCCATAAATATAAAGATTGGTTTAATTCGAACCAAAGTCCAGGAAATGCTCCGGAAGGGACTTATCCGCCAGTTCAAGAATTCCAGTTAACATCATTTTTAGTTTGGATTGTGATTATTTGGTATTTTGGTTATTCTTTATTAAACGGACTGAGCAGGATAGTTAAAGTACAGTTATTGAAGATTCGTAGATATTAAGGGAATATAACGAATTGGAGGAGGATTAATGAAAGCGATCGTGTACACGTACGGTTCTCCCGCTGTTCTTCAAATGAAAGAGGTAGAAAAGCCTGCTCCTAAGGAAAATGAAATACTGGTAAAATCGGAAGCAGCAATGGTAACAATGGGGGTTATTCGGTCACGGAGCTTTACAGTCCCCCCTCTCTGTTTGGCTGACTGCTAGGATAATAATGGGATTAATGCGTCCCAAGAAATCCATATCGGGCTTGGAGTTATCTGGGGAAGTTGAGTCAGTAGGGAAAAAATGTCAAGTTGTATAAAGCAGGTGACCAGGTTTTTGCAGCTTCCCAAGTGGGATATGGTGCTTATGCCGAGTATAAGTGCTTGCCTGAAGACGGGCCAGTTTCCATTAAACCTATGAATTTATCTTTTGAGGAATCTGCAGCCATTGCAATTGGGGCACGTACAGCATTGTTTTATCTTAGAAAAGCTAACATTCATAGTGGTCAAAAGGTTCTTGTTTATGGTGCTTCAGGAAGTGTTGGAAGTTGTTACAGAGGTTTGCAGTACCGCGAATGTAGAATCTCTTGGAGCCGATAAGGTCATCGATTTCACTTCCAGATTTGGTGAGACCTATGATGTTATTTTTGAAGCGGTAAACAAGTGTCCGTTTTCAGCTTGTATGAAATCGCTAAAGAAGGACGGAACCCACCGTACCGGTACCCGGTGTTCGAATGCTATGGACTAAATTGACAACCATCAAGAAGCTGATATTGAGTCAAAATTCACTGTAAACCCCCGAAGCTCTAAACTTCCTCAATGAACTTGTTGAAGCTGGGAAGTTAAAAGTGGTCATTGACAGATATTATGCGTTTGAAGAAATAGTTCAAGCCCATACATATGTAGAGAAAGGACACAAGAAGGGAAATGTCGTAATAACTATGGAGCATTACAGCGAATCCTAATAAATGATACAAGATAATAAACAAGCTCTTATAAAGCTAAAGGGTGCGTTCTAATTATAAGGTTAGCCGGTTTATACTGGGTTGACCTTTTTTAAAAATGGAAGTCTGATATATCAGTAGTCAGGGTATTACTTACGGGTGTTGCGCCACAAATTTATTGAGGAGAGGCCCTGATTGGAAAGGCGATGATTTATTAAGAGGAATCTAATTTTAAGCAAAGGGAGTGGAAAAATGTTTCCTATATTAGAAACTGAACGGTTGATCTTGAGAGAATTGGTGGAAGGTGATGCATTAGAAATATTAAAATGCTTTTCTAATCCAGAGGTATTACGATATTATGGGCAAACTCCATTAACAAATACAGATCAGGTGAAGCAAATCATTAGGAATTTTTCAAAGTATTTCGATGAAAAACGAGGTATTAAATGGGGAATTGAATTGAAAGGGAAGGATGGAATCATTGGGACAATTGGATTTCAAGAATGGTCTCATGAACATAAAAGAGCAGAACTAAGCTATGCACTTTTCCCAAATGAATGGGGTAACGGTTATGCAACAGAATCTGTCAGTAAGGTGATTTCTTATGGTTTTAAAGAGCTTGACCTAACGCGTATTGGAGCTATTGTTTTTATTGAAAATAAAGCATCCAATAAGTTGTTGACAAATTTAGGTTTCAAAAAAGAAGGGATATTGAGAAATTATATGTACCAGAATGATGTTTCATTTGATACCAATCTATACTCTTTAATAACGGCATATCCTCAATAAAATAACAAACTATAATGAAAGCTTCACAGACTAAGGGGTAATTGTTAACTGTTTTATGGGAATCAAAAATGAAAATTCAGATATATATTTAAAAATTCATTGTTTTCCTGTAAGATAACAATATATAAAAAACCTGTCGACTTGTCGACTTACTTAGAAAACGTGAGGAAAACATAAATTATGGAATTCGAAAAAAGTCTTGAAAAAAGTTGGAGTAATCAACAAAACGCTGGTTTAACAGCATATTTAAAGAAAATGAAGGGCGAAGCTAGAGAAAAAGACAGAATTGATTATATGGATTCCTTTGTTTCAGCTATAGGTGGACTCATTGCTATTATCATTATTAGTTTTATAGCTGTCTATTTAGGATATCCTATGGCATTAGCTCCTCTTGGGGCGAGCTGTGTTATTGTTTTTGGTGCGCATAAAAGTCTCTTGTCACAACCCCGTAATGTTATTGGAGGACATATAATCTCTACAACTTCAGCCCTTATCATTTGGAGCATCTTTGGTAAAAGCCTATTCATTATCGGTCTGGTACTGGCTATTGTATTAATTATAATGACTTTTACCAAAACCGTTCACCCACCCGCAGCGGCTAGTGCACTCGTTTCGATCAATTCTCAAGTTGGTTGGGGATTCCTGATTCCGATTGTAATAGGTACCTTATTATTAGTTTTTATATCGATGATTTATAATAACTTATTTCAAACTAGACAGTATCCAAAACACTGGTTATGAAAAACCTATTTCATATACTGTATATGTGACTGTTTTATAGCTCCCCGCTTATTGTAATGACTACTTTACTTCAATAAGCGGGGAGCTGTGGCTTTTCTTACTAATAGAATTAAAAACCTTACTTACCATCATATTACATGGAAAATAGCGTTTGATAATGATTTGCTAAAGCTTGATGGGCAGTGGTAAAATCCCAGTAAAAAAGGTGAATGTTCATGTCTGAACCAGTAATAGAAGATTCTTAGCAAATCAGTTTGCAAAATATTCGCCATCACTCACAGCATATCCATTTAGGAATTGAAATTCTTTTCGTTGGACGGAATGACTGATCACATGTGTTGGCCGTTCTCCTGAAAATTTAAAGTTTTTGAACAAACAAGCCTGTATCTACCTTGGATCAGGCTTTTATGTATATATAGAAAATTAATCACGAGAGATATTACGTTTATAGACTTTGAATAAAAATCATGCTTGAATCTGCGATTGTCTAGAATTCTTTTTGAAAATCACCTTCGTTTTAAAATGTGAGAACAAATAACAGCCTATAATCACAATACCACTGCCAATTCCTTGTACCCACGTCATTTTTTCACCTAATAATAGAAAGGCTAAAATTGCAGTGAAAATAGGATTAAAATTCAAGAAAATACCTGAAGTTGTTGTACCTAATTTTTGTACACCAATGTTCCAAAGTACCATACATGCTACAGTTGAGATAACGCCTGTATATAAAATAGATTGGATGAAAGAAGTATTTATATTAGTCACTGTAAAATTAGAAAAATTAAACGGAAGAAGGACTATAAGTCCAAATATACCAGAATATAATGTAGACATCATGGGTGTAGTTGTTATCATGGCCCATTTGCTACAAACGGAATATATTCCCCAAACACATACAGCAGCCATCATATATAAATCACCTGTATTAAATCGTAATGAAAGAAATAGATCAATATTGCCTTTTGAAAGGACAAGTATTACGCCAATAAGCGAAAAAAACATAGAAAACATTTGTAGAATATTAATTCTTTCTTTTAAAAAGAAAAATGAAAAAACAGCGATTGAAATCATGTTTAATGTTGATATTAATCCAACATTCGTGGCGGATGTTTTCTCTAATGCTGCAAATTGTAAAAGGTTAAATAGAACCACACCAGTAATTCCCATCAAAATTAAAGGAAGGATTGCAGTTCGAGGGGGAAATATCTTTCTTTCTTTCCACCATACAATTGGTAAAAGACAACTAATAGCAATGATCCACCTTAAACTCGTCAAAGTTATCGGAGAAGCATGACCGACAAGCGATTTTCCTACGACAAAGTTCCCGCCCCATAATAAACTTGTTAAAAGTAATAACGAAAAATAATAATACTGCATATCTTTTTGCTCCTTTTCATCTTTCACAGTTTAAGTGAAAAAAGATCGAAGCCATTGTGCACAATGACATTTCAATTTTCATAATTAATTACTGCTAATTTTAACATTATAGTTCGTTACTTTATATATTATTTTGTATAATAGAAGAAACTTAAAATAATATTAAAAAATATTACTGATATACAGAATTAAATTAAGTTTTGCTATTGGGATGATACTGTTTTTGGAACAATTGTAAAAGGAGTGACTATAAGTGGAATCTATCGTAAGCAAGGTTCTAGATAATGTTGATATTCAAATTTTAGATTTACTACAAAAGGATGCACAGTTAAGCAACACTGAGCTTGCGAAGCGTGTCAAGTTATCTCCACCAGCTATACATTCAAGGATAAAACGTTTGGAAAATGAAGGATTTATTAATGGACAAGTAGCAATTTTAAACCAGGAGAAGCTAGGTTTTGATTTATTATGTTTTATTTTTATGAGTACGAATATACATCAAGCTGAAAAACTGGAAGTTTTGGAGAAGGCATTAGCTTCTATGTCAGAAGTATTAGAGTGCCATTGTTTAACAGGTGAGTATGATTATCTTTTAAAAGTGGCTAACAAAGATCGGAAGGAATTAGAAATATTTATTAGAAAGCTAAATAAACTAGGCATAACAAGAATTCAAACTAGCCTAGCTCTCAGAGAAATTAAATATTCAACAGTTTTACCCATATAGAAAAAAAGTCCCGTTCGTAAAAGTACACTTTTACGAACGTTTTTTGATAGAACTAGAGAGAGAAAAGTAGAAGAAGGAGTAAAAAAATGAAGTCCTTAAATTTGGAAACATACAAGTCTGCAGCATGGATCAAAAGGAAGGACCGCAACTTCAGGCCATGAGATAAAAGGGGTTGGATAAAAAAACTTGTCAAAAAAAATAGCCTTTGCAAAAAGAGAACATAGGTTATTTATTCATGGTCAAGTTATATGAGTAGATATAAATCCATTTCTAAGTTGAACTATAATGTTCTCTCTAAATTTTGAACGTCTTTTGATTTTGTTAAGGAGCGATTATAGATTGGATACTAAGGAACGACTCTGTCTTTCAATAATTACATATCAACATCACTAGAAATACTAAGCTTATGATCAATCCCCGATAAAATCATTGCTCTTATAAAATCATTATATGCTCAACTAGTTTAAGCACTGAGCCGTGCATCGATTAAAAAGCAGTACACTTCTTTCGGAGGGCACTGCTTTTTTAAATTTCTCCCGTTTATTATGATTTTTTAATCAGAAAATCGGTATTGAAGACTCGCTTAATGAATCATAAAGTTTATTTACTTAACAAAATTGCTTCTGCGTTACTCGGTTGAAGAGCTATTTGTAGTGCTCTTTTTTCTTCATGGTTTAAAGGGACCAATGGTAAGCGGACACCTCCAACATTTAACCCCCGCATATTTAATGCTGATTTTACCGGTGTTGGGTTTGGAGCAGCAAATAATGCTTTCATAATTGGAAGAAGGTTACGATGTGCAGTGGCAGCACCTTGGGCATCACCATTTTTAAAGCTATTGATCATTTCTTGCATTTCATTACCAATTATGTGTGAAGCTACCGAAACAATGCCTGTTCCACCGATGGCTAAAACCGGTAATGTTAACCCATCATCGCCGCTGTACAATGTAAAATCGCTAGTTGTTTTGCTGATGATTTGTGCCATGGCATCTAAGTCACCACTTGCTTCTTTTACTGCCACGATATTGTTGATTTTTGAGAGGCTAACAATCGTCTCTACTGACATGTTCACAGCACTTCGTCCTGGGATATTATAAAGCATTACCGGCAATGATGTTGAATGGGCAATAGCACTAAAGTGCTGAAATAATCCTTCTTGAGAAGGCTTGTTATAGTATGGGGTAACGAGCATGATTCCGTCGACTCCTGCTGCCTCTGCTTGTTTTGTTAAGCTGATGGAAGCCTTCGTGTTATTTGAGCCAGTTCCAGCTATGACTGGAACTCTTCCATCAACAACTTCTACAACAATTTTGAATAAATCGACTTTCTCTTCTGCAGTTAATGTAGGAGACTCTCCAGTTGTACCAGCTATTACTAATCCATCAGAACCATTAGCAATTAAATAATCTACTAAAGTTCTCGTAGCATTAAAATCAACCTCATCATTATGATTAAACGGGGTAACCATTGCGGTTAAAACTTGGCCAAAATTCATAACTTCACACCCTTTTGTATAATTTTTTAAAAATTCAGAGGTGGATAGGGCCATTCAGGAGTAAACGCAAAAAAGCAACAACGAGGATTCGCTGCTGCAGTAGAAACAATATTTATCAAAAAAATGTTTCAGCGCATTAGATAGCCCTCCATATAGTTTCCTATATGACAGTCCTGCATTTATTCAATAGCAGAACCAGCTTCAAGAACATGAGATTCTTTCCGCTTCGGCAAATTCCCCTTTCCACAATAGTCATAGGATCTCATTCTCCTCAAAATGTGTACTAATGGTCTTTGCTCCTCTATCCTCACTTCAAAAAGTATGAAGTAAGAAAATATTTAATTGACTGTAATATAACAAGGAATCCTTTTTATTGCAAGGCCAATTTAAAATATTTTTTTAGAATACATGGATAACCATGGGGATGAATACGGTATAGGGGCGGATTCTTCTTTTTTAGTATTATGTAATCTCAGCATTAATAGTTTATAAAACAAACTGTATGAAAAGTTTCACTCTTTTATAGTCAGTTTTACAATTGATATATCTTATAGAAAATTAGTATTTATCTTATGAATACTTAGAATAATGATCAAGGTGGGGAGGACAACATGATAAATATAAAATTAACAAAGGAAAGAAAAGATATGAAAATCCGTGACGTTTGGGAAGCAAGAAAACGGATCGCTTCAATGTAAGGAGGACTCCATTGATTCATTTATTCTATCAAAATTGAAAAGGATGGCCATTGCTTACATCAAGCTAATGTTAACAACCTATCCAAAGATAAAATTATCTGTCGTCCAATAAAAACTGATCCGAAACAATTGCTTGCACGAGGAAAACAAACCGGAGGCTTTCGATAGCATTGTAGCTGGCAATTTTACCAGCGAGTATGTTGTTGAAATTGGAAGTAAATCCGTAGCCAAACAAGATCAAACTGATTGCTTTCATTCCTTTCAGGATTGGAACGAGATACTTATAAACAGCATACGTCGTTCCAAATCCATGAGATGGAATGATAAAAGCCATTAAGATTCGAGGGATTGTTAACAAAGAAAATTGATCAGGCATTGAACGGCGAAATGTACCGTCCATAGCAGGCAAAAGGAGAAAAGATGTCAAAAAACGCAATTCCACCGAGAAAAGTCGTTAACAGGAAGTTTGCATTAATAACGACCAGTGTTCGCAGAAATAATGAGAGCCCCGCTTGAAGAATAAATACCTGCTTTGGCCAAAGCATTATACGGATCTAAATTCCATAATTGTGCCGTATAGCAGGACGTCTGACCTTTCATTATCCATCCGTTTCCACCGGAACTAGCACAACTTGTAAATGCTCTCTTGGTCGTGCCATTATAACTTGTCAACCCAAACATTTGCATAATAATCGTAAGGAGCAGACGAATAATACTTTAAGTAACCCCACGCCGTATGACAATAAGCACTTCCTTTTAGCTGAACATATCCAATTTTCACACCGTTTTTATAAATATATTCCGTTTCATAAGTGATTGGGATTTAGAAACACAACCTGTCGAATAAGGGTTTGTATTATCGTAAGACAAGGCAAATGCTTTATTCATTGGTGCAATCGCAAAAAACAGTCCAAAGACAAGCGTTATTACCATCACAATATTTAATAATTTTTTTATAATAACCTCTCTCCTTTCCTTCTTCTAGACTTTACCATATGAAAATTGGTTTTTTTATGTACTGTGGAATAATTTACCATTTGTATAAATATTACCATTTTACGAGTAACTACGTAGTTAAGGGATAGTTCCCCATTCCCAGCAAGCAAAGGCAAATCATTACCACAAGCGAAAAATTATCTTAAGTTTTCCTTCAGAATCAATTTAAGTGAACGGAAGGACTATTGGCCATAGGTATTTTTTGATTTTTTAATATTTAAATTACACTGAGCCAATATTTTATTAATAATGTAAAGTTACTATTTTAATTGGTAAACCACATAAAAATTTAAAAACGAGGAGGATATTTGTCTTTTTGCAAAATACTTACATTATTAAAGCGGCTAAACGATAAATAGGGGGAATTGATTTTGAAAGCGAAAAATAAATTTGCTGCAATGCTGACAGTTGTAACGGTAGGATTAACAACTTCTTTATCAAATGTACAAGCATTCTCGGAATCTTCAAATTCAGATAATAAACGTAAACCCGAGCTCGTTTTTCCTGTAATCAGTGATGTACATATAGATGATGGATCAAGTGATGATATGAACAAGTTTAGAAAAGCCATGGATCAATTAAACAAAGCTGCGCCTAAACAGGATGCTTTTGTTGTCGTTGGGGATTTAACGGACTATGGATACGCTACTGAATATGATAAGTTCTTCTCCATTTATAATGAGAAGAAACAAGGCGATGTCCAATCCATGTTTACAATGGGAAACCATGATTATTGGAATGGACTTTCAGTAGAAAAAGCACAAGATCGTTTTCTCGAGAAAACAGGAATGGATTCTCTTTACTATCATAAAAAAGTAAATGGATATGATTTTATTACGTTAAGTCCGGAAAATGGCAATACGCATGGTTTATATTCTGTTAATCAAATTAACTGGTTAGGCGAAAAGTTAGCTGCAGCAGAAAAAGAGAATCCGGATCAACCAATCTTTGTTTTTCTTCATCAACACATTAAAGACACTGTGTATGGAAGTGACTTATGGGGAACTCAGGAAAATAAAGAACTTTTATATGATACATTAAAGAAACATCCACAGGTTATTACATTTTCAGGCCATTCTCATTATCCACTTGAAGACCCTAGAACGATTCATCAAAAAGACTTTACGTCTGTTGGCACGTCTTCTGTAAGTTACTTGGAATTAGAGCCGGGCAAACTTCAAGGGTTTCATCCAGAAGGATATCAGGATATTAGTCAAGGTATGATTGTAGAAGTTTATAATAATGAAGTTGTCCTTAAAAAACGGGACTTTCATAAAGACGATTGGACAGGAAAACCATGGGTAATCAAAAATCCTTCTAAAAAAAGGAACTTTAAATATACAGACGATCGAGATCAGTTACCACCGGTTTTTGCAGGTAAAGACAAGGCATCGATTGTAAAAGAAAAATCGACACTAAAAAGTTTAAATATTACATTTCCACAGGCAAAAGATAACATGCTCGTACATTCTTATCACATTACAGCCAAAAACAAGGAAACAGGGGAGTTAGACGCAGACTTCACCGCATTTTCTGAATTCTATATTGATCCTGTTCCAAAGAATTTAGAGTTCCCTGTAGCTGGTCTTAAGCCAGGTACGGATTATGAAATTATGGTACAAGCACTAGATTCATTTAACAATAGCAGTAAAAAGGTGTTACTGGCTGAAGGCCAGACAAAAGCCCTGGAAATGGTCGCAGCACATGCTTCTCCTTATTTAGTAACGGCAGGTGAATCGACTACACTCCAAGTGAAGGTGAAAAATTATGGAAATGATAGTGTGAAGGGGAAAATTGAAGTTGATGCACCTGAAGGGTGGAGTGTGGAGCATAATGAACTTGATTATGAGCTTTCGGGAACTGAAGAAAAAATGTTGCCAATTAAAGCTACACCTAGTAAGGAAAGTTCCGGTTCATCAAAATTCACGTTTACTGCTTACGAGGGCGGCCAAATAATTGGCTCCAAGAATATAAATGTATTCGTAAACATGTTGCTTGGAGAAAGTTTTGACCAATTAGAGTCTGCATTAAAGCCAGCAGTGAATGAAAACATTCCAAGTTCTATTCTCGGTTGGAGCCATGCAGCCCCTAACGGCTGGTCGGTTACAAATAGCTCAAATATGCCAGCAGGTACAATGGAGTGGCAAGGTTGGAGCTTTACAACAAAGGATTTTTGGACAAAAGCAGAAGACCAAGATCGTAACAAATTTGAGCTTGGTCAAGGTGTTATAGCTGTAGCGGATCCTGATGAATGGGATGATAACGGTTCACCATCATCAAAAGGTTTTTTTGATAGTACATTAACTTCACCTTCTGTAAAAGTTGATGGTGCAAAAGATCTGTACTTAGGATTTGCATCCCATTATAAACAAGAAGGAACACAAACAGCTGAAGTAACTGCTGTCTTTGATAATGGGGAAAAACAACAAGTTCTCGTTTATGACAATAAAGCTGCTTCCGATAATAAAAATGGACATGTTTTGAATAAGTATGAAGTTAAATCGATTAAGGTTCCTGAAGATGCTTCTTCGATGACAGTACATTGGAGAATGTATAATGCGAAAAATAATTGGTTTTGGTCGATAGACGATATTAGATTGGATGACCAAATGATCGTTTCACCATCTGAATGAGAAGAACAGGTGAACTTTTCTTAAAATTTGTATTAGTAAAAAGCGGACTTTCCTTAAGGGATAAGTTCGCTTTTTCTTTATTTATAATGGTTTATCACTCATTTATTTCGTATCTTTGTTAAGATAATACATCAAAATGAAGGTATAGTTATTAATTTATAAATCATTGAAGTGCGGCTTTTTTTAACTCTTGGATAATTTATAAACCATTCAATTATTATAAAGGGAGGATGAAAATCAATATTTTAACAAATCAAATCTTCGGGTGGAGTTTTTATTCCTTTAGTCTTTAAACTATTGGTAAGAGAGGTTCATAATGAAAAGATCTCAATATTAATAGTGAATTGTAATTTTTCAAAAGAGAAAATAAGATATAAACCTATAAAAATGGAATATATCTTTTGAAGGTAGTGGACGGGTTAATAAACTTACTAACAAGGAAAAAAAATTAAACAGTCAATACCACTTTGATAAAGCTCAAGTTCAAATAAAAAAAATAAATTCTTAAAGACAGATTTTTCATCAGGAAATACAAAATTCCCGACTAAAAGTTCAATTAAAAAGAGTAAGGGAATGTATTTTTAAGAAAACCTGGTTTTGTATGATTTTCAATCCTATAAATATCCTAGTATAGAAAAAAAAAAATTTTCTTTTCCGTTCTCATTCTATAAATCTTGACTGGAAGGATGAAATTATTACATGTTATACCTCTAAATATTAATTAGTGAAATAGAGGATTTGTTAAATTGTTATAAAATTCAAAAAATGGTTTGACATTAGTAAAAATGGAAGCTTATAATCAACGTAAGATTTCAAATTCAAAAACCGAGTTTTATATTATAGAACAAATTAACCCTTCATTTTATTAAAAGTAATCGTTTAAAAAGTCATGAATCAACTTGAAAAATGTAATTAGAGGTGAAGTGTTTTCCTTACTCCGAATAAAACAAAAACGGAGTTTTATATTATAAAACAAATTAATTTTGGCTTATACAAGGGTGAGGAGAAATTATTAAGATCAGTCATAAATGATAACGCTTACAAAAAAACTTTAGGGAGGGTTTTTATTGAAAAAAAGAAAGTTTTTTGTATTCTCGACAAGCTTAACTCTTGCAACGGCATTACTTTTATCAGGATGTGGTGGAGGTGAGGGAGAAAAGACCAGTGGATCTGGAGTTGAAAAGAAAACAATTAAAGTGGCAAATTATTTTGCTGAAAACCACCCTCAAAACATTGCCTTGAGAGAAAAATTTAAAAAAATGGTAGAAAAAGAGAGTAACGGTGAACTAGAGGTTCGGATTTATGCGAACAGTACATTAGGTGCAGAAAAAGAATTTTATGACGGCGTCAGAAACGGAACGATTGAAATGGGTGTTCCAGGACTAATTATGCAGTCGGACATTCCGAAAATGGGTGTTCCGGAATGGCCCTTCCTATTTAGAGATTACGATCATGTAAAGAAGGTATTGAATGGACCTATTGGAGAAGAATTGACAGAAGAGCTTGATCCAAAACATGGAGTGACTCCGCTCGCATGGAGTGCAAATGGATTTAGGATGTTTTCGAGTAATCGTCCAATTAAGAGTATGAAAGATTTTGATGGACTTCGACTCAGAATGCCGAACATTCCGAATTACATAAAATTAGGTGAATCATTGGGGGCGAACGTTAGCCCATTACCTATTTCAGAAGTTTTTACCGCACTTGAACAAAAGGTGGTTGATGCTCAAGATAATCCCATTGCCACGCTGAGATCCTCGGGGTGGAATGAAGTTCAAAGTGATGTATTAGAATCCAAGCATATGTTCAGCCCCAATATTTACATTATTAATAGCAAATTCTATAAAGGGCTAACAAAGGAGCAACAAAAAATCATACAAAAAGCAGCAAAAGAGTCGGCAGCATATGAGTTTGAATTGATGGAAAAAAGTTATGAAGATGACAAAGCATATCTTAAGGATAATGGAATCAAATTCACTACGCCTGACGAAGACTTTTTAGAAAAAATGTTAAAAGCATCTCAACCTGTTTATGATGACGTCTTTAAGGAAAATGACTGGGCGGAGGAGCTCGTCGGAAAAATAAAAGCAGAATGAAGCAGGCGCTCTAGATAGGAAGGGGGAGATGTATAGGTGAATAAAATATCCAGAATCTTGGAAAATTCATTGAACATTATTATGGCAGCTGCTTTAGCAATAATGGTCGTACTCGTGTTTGGTAATGTAGTTCTTCGTTATTTCTTTAATTCAGGAATTACTTGGTCAGAAGAAATGTCAAGGTATCTCTTTATTTGGTTGACGTTCCTCGGCGCCATCGGAGCTTTCAAAAACAAAGAACACTTAGGTGTCGACATGGTCATTAAACGGCTCCCGAATAAAATGAAAAAAGTGGTACTTGTTATTAGTGATTTGATGATGTTATTCGTTCTTATCTTAATCCTGGATGGAAGTTGGAAAATGACTATGATAAACATTGATAGTGCTGCACCGGCCACTGGAATGCCACTGGCTTTTGTATATGGTACAGGTATTCTTGTAAGTATTTCAATGGGCAGTATGATCATTTTCAATTTGTATCGGATTTTCTTCAATAAAATTAAAGATGAAGAATTGGTGATGATAAGTGAGTCAGAAGAGCTAATTTCCCTCCATGCTGATGATTTTGAGTCAGATATAAGGATAGTTAAGGAGGAGAAGCAGGGATGATAGGTGTATTTGTCGGATCTTTACTGGGAGCCATGGGACTTGGAATACCTATTGCATTTGCCTTACTTGTTAGTAGCGTAGTCCTTATGTACTTTCTTGGTATTTTTGATAGTCAAATTATCGCACAAAACCTAATCAGTGGCGCGGATAACTTTCCTCTAATGGCCATACCGTTCTTTATGCTGGCAGGAGAGGCGATGAATCGGGGCGGTTTATCACGGCGTATCGTTGAGATGGCAATGAATTTGGTTGGCCATATCAAGGGAGGCCTTGGCTATGTTGCGATCATTGCGAGTGTGTTGTTTGCGAGTTTATCAGGATCTGCTGTTGCCGATACGGCAGCGCTTGGGGCTATATTAATTCCAATGATGGTGAAGTCCGGTTATGATGTGAACCGTTCAAGTGGGTTGATTGCATCAGGTGGTATCATTGCCCCGATCATTCCGCCAAGTATTGGCTTTATCATTTTCGGTGTCGCGAGTGGTGTGTCCATTACAAAGCTGTTCATGGCAGGAATCGTTCCAGGTATTTTACTAGCGGTTGGACTTACGGTTACCTGGGCCATTGTTGCACGAAAAGATAATGTCGCCGTTAACCCCCGAGCTTCAACAAAAGAAATACTTACTTCTCTTCGTCAAGGCATTTGGGCTCTATTCCTGCCCGTCATTATCATTGGCGGATTGAAATTCGGTTTATTTACACCTACTGAAGCGGCAGTGGTGGCTGCTGTCTATGCAATATTTGTCGGTCTTGTAATCTATCGCGAAATGAAAGTGAAAGATTTGTATGAGGTCTTTGTTCATGCAGGAAAAATGACGAGTGTTGTCATGTTTCTGGTCGCTGCAGCACTCGTGTCATCCTGGTTGATAACTGTAGCCGATTTACCTCGTCAGGTAATTGGATTGCTGGAACCATTTATGGATCATCCATTCCTTCTATTAATAATGATAAACCTATTGGTTATCGTAGTTGGAACTGCTATGGATATGACACCGACAATCCTTATTCTAACACCTGTCTTGATGCCATTGGTGGTCGCTGCAGGTATTGATCCAGTTTACTTTGGTGTCCTGTTTATCCTGAATAACGCCATCGGTTTACTTACACCACCTGTCGGAACCGTTTTAAATGTCATGTGCGGCATAAGTAAGATCAGTATGGAAGATATCATGAAGGGGATTTGGCCATTCTTGCTCGTTGAAGTGATTGTATTGATCTTGTTGATTTTGTTTCCTTCCTTAGTGCTGGTTCCTCTAGAATGGTTTACCTCCTAAAGGAATTTATCAAGTAATTGGTCTGTATGCTGATATTCATCTTATTTAATAGGAGGAAAAAGAAAATGAATAATTTGTTCAAACGTTTGGCGGTTGGAGTTTTACTGCCTTCATTACTACTATTAAGTGCTTGCGGAAGCGGACAAAATGAAAGCGCCTCAGCTGATGGTATTCAGAAAAGAACAATCAAAGCAGGGATCGGAAATAGTAAAATGCATCCACAAGGAAAAGGAATGGAGAAATTTAAAGAACTGGTTGAAGAAAAAAGCGGGGGGAAAATGAAAGTCCAAAACTTTTTTGATGCCACCCTCGGAGATGATCAGAAAATGACAGAAGCTCTTCAAGGTGGCTTACAGGAAGTAACTGTTCCTTCAACCTCACCACTTGTTGGTATGATTAAGGAATTTGGAATTTATGACTTCCCATTTGTCTTTAATAATGAAGAGGAAGCTTATAAAGTACTTGATGGTGCAGTAGGAAAAAAACTTTTGGATAAATTACCGGAACATGATTTAGTAGGTTTGGGATACTGGGAAAATGGTTTCCGAAACTTAACCAACAGCAAACACCCTGTTAAAACGGCTGAAGATTTCAAAGGGCTTAAACTTCGTACCATGCAAAATGAAGTGCATTTAGATGCATTTTCAAAGTTAGGGGCGAATCCATCGCCGATGGCCTTCTCAGAAGTATTTACTGCATTAGAAACAGGCACTGTTGATGGTCAGGAGAATCCACTCGCAACAATTCAAACGCAAAAATATAATGAAGTGCAAGAATACTTAAGTCTTACAAATCATGTTTATACACCATTTGTATTCCTTGTAAGTAAAAAGTTCTGGGATGACCTATCAGAACAAGAGCAAGAAATCATGAGTGAGGCCGCACAAGAGGCTGGAAAGTATCAACGGGAAGTTAACCAAAAAGAAAATGAAAAAGCCCTTAAGTATCTAAAAGAAGAAGGAATGAAAATCAATGAAGTAGAGCCGGAAGAAAAGGAAAAAATGAAGAAAATCATCCAACCAGTGACGGACGAATATGCTCGAAAATTCGGGCCGGATCTTGTAGAGGAAATGATGAGCGAAGTTGAAAAAGTACGCGGTAAATAATCCAGACTGTTTGGAGGATTGAAAATGGATATTATCTCTGAACTTTTACGTGAAATCCAATTACCGAAAATGGTCAAAGTGAGGCAGAAATTTCGTACACCTCAAATCGCTGATGTAGCTGGTGAGGTGAAGAAGGCGATAAAAGAAGCAGGTGTCTTATCAAGAATAAATGAAGATGACAGGGTGGCAATTGCAGTAGGAAGCAGAGGGGTAGCGGACCTTCCTACTCTAGTAAGAGAAACGGTGGCTGCCGTTAAGGAGGCTGGTGGCAATCCTTTTATAGTCCCTGCAATGGGAAGCCATGGGGGTGCTACAGCGGAAGGACAAATCGATGTGTTGCTTCAGCTGGGTATTTCAGAAGAATCGGTTGGAGCGCCAATAATGTCATCGATGGAAGTTATTCAACTGGATGAATTGCCAAATGGGCTCCCTGTCTATATTGATAAGCTTGCATATGAATCAGATAAAATCATAGTCATTAATCGGATAAAACCACATACGGCATTTCGTGGACCGGTTGAAAGCGGACTAATGAAAATGATTACAATCGGTTTAGGCAAGCAAAAGGGAGCCGAAGCTGCACATGCATACAGCTTTAAGTATATGGCGGAACATGTCCCTGAAATGGCGAAAATTTCCTTAGCGAAAGCTCCTATCATATTTGGTCTTGCGACTATTGAAAATGCCTATGATAAACCAGCGAAAATCGTCGCAGTCCCAGCAGAGGAACTGGAGGAAGTGGAACCGGGACTATTGCTTGAAGCAAAATCATTGATGCCAAAAATCCATTTCGATTCGATCGACGTACTTATTGTAAATGAACTCGGAAAGGATATTTCGGGAGATGGAATGGATCCGAATATCACGGGTAACTTCGCCACTCCATATGCTACCGGGGGGCCAGAGGTTAAACGGACCGTTGTACTTGGACTTACTGAAAAAACTCACGGTAATGCAAACGGCATCGGCATGGCTGATATGACGACGAAGGCCGTCATGAATGAAATTGAGTGGGAAAAAGGCTATGCCAATGCACTCACAAGCACAGTGACAGATGTAGTAAAGCTCCCGATGTTTTTAGATACGCAGGAATTAGCTGTTAAAGCTGCTATCAAAACGTGCAATGCCTTCGATTTGAATAAAGTGAGAGTGGTAAGAATAAAAAATACGCTTGAAATCAGTGAAATTTGGATTTCTGAAAGCATGATGGAAGAAGCTTTAAAAAATAAAAATATAGAGCTCCTTTCAGAACCAGAAGAATTGGCACTAGACTAAAAACCCTCGTTAATATTTTAAGAGAATGTAAGAATTCATTTGAAATCAGAAAAGGAGTGCTGAAATGACACACCTATATCCACTTATTGATAACGAGATAAACCCTTACCGCGATAATGTACAGGGAAAAGCAAATGAACCCATTACGGTTGCGGGTTTGTTGGATCGTTCGAAGCTGACGCTTGGCTCCACATATGAAGGGGGGAAGCCTGATTGGACGCTTGAAGAAATTTATTTGCGGCTCGAGAGGAATGCCCCGCGTATCGCAATTATCGGTGGTTCGTCCGATCATCCGGCCCACATAATGGATTACCAAACGTCGGCACGGGCAGCAATACGCATCTGGCAAAACGGCGGCGTGCCGTTTCATTTCTCGACACCGGTAATGTGTGATGGAACTGCGCAAAACAATCAAGGAATGAGTTACTCTCTCCAGAGCCGAAACGCGGTTGCACAAATGGTTGTCAACCAGCTAGAAGCTCACAGTTATCATGGTGCATTCGTCATTCAAGGGTGTGATAAGCAGCCTCTTGGTGTTGTAAGTGCACTCGCACATGTTGATCGTGTTCGCCGAAACCGTGGTGAAGCCCCCTTTTTCGCAACATTCGCACCTGCTCACGTATTAGAAGGCGGTTCGATTCCAGCTGACGTGATCGAGGAATTGGAAACTCTTGCGAAAAAAGCGGAAAGTAAAGGAGCTAATGATGTAGCCGATGATTTACGAGATACGATGGCATATATATTGCAATGTTCATCGAATACTGCATTTCAGGGCGTGTTTGAAAGGGCGTATGAAAGAGGAATATTGACGAAGGAACAGCATAAATATTTTGAAATGAGACTTGCTGTCGCAACATGTGACGGGCAGGGCGGTGTATGTGCCTTCAATGGTACGGGGAATAGTTCACGTCATTTAGTGGCAGGCATGGGTCTCGTTCATCCAGCCGTGGAGCTGTTAACCGATCCACCAACACAACGCCAGATTAACTCGGTGATTGATAGCTTCGCCGGCATGATAAATGAAGAGCGCTACGGCGTGGCCAACATTGTCGCTGCGAACATAAAAAATGCAATCCGTATTCACAGCGCTTCGGGCGGTTCTACTAACTTAATGATGCATATTGTCGCAGGCATGCTTTATGCAGGATTCAAATTCAGCTTATGGGACCTTGACCGAATTCATCATTCACATCCAATTCCTGACTTATTTGATTACAGTTTGACAGAAGGAAGGGACATTTATTCACTTGCGATGCAGTGTTGCAGCGGGACAAGCAGAGGAATGGAAACACTTTTTTATGAACTTATCGAGAATGGTGTACCAATGGATCAGGATGCGCCGACCGTCGCAGCAAAAACCTGGAAAGAACGTCTTGCGATTACAAGTAGCCTAAAAGCGGTTAATGTAAAGAAAAATCAGGTCATTTTATCCAATCCAAGCCGTGGATTCAGCGGTGTTGATGTTTTAAAAGGAAACTTCTTTGAAAGCGCCGTTGTAAAAATCAGCGGAATGCCGACACCACAGCTTGACCAATTCGATGATAAGCTTGCATTTATCCTTTATTACGAAAATGAAGATGATGCAAATAAAAGCCTGCTCGATTCAAATCTGCTTTCAAAAATAAAAGAGCAAAAGCTTTTCGAACATAATCTATTGCTTGAATCTCTTAAATACAACAATGAGCCGGAATGGTCTCTTCTAAAAACTGCTACATATGGGGAGTTATTTGACAGGATGGTTGAAGAGGGCACATTGAAAATTGCGGTCATTATCTCAGGGCAGGGGCCAGTAGCATTCGGAATGCCGGAAATGTTTACACCAATGCAACACATCAATGCAAATCGTGTTATGAAAAAAATCGCCACAATCATTAGCGACGGCCGCTATTCAGGAGTCACATATGGTGCTGCTATAGGACATATGACACCGGAATCGTATGAAGGCGGCGGCATTGGTTTACTTAAATCAGGGGATGTAATTCACCTTCAGCTTCGTGATCGACGGATTGATTTTGTGAATGCTACTCAACTTCATTCAGGAAAGGTTGTTCATGAATTTGCGGATCATTTTAAAGAAGAAAGACAATCATTGGCAGCTGAACGCAAGCAGCGGATGAAAGTTAGACAAAAAATGGTTGCTGCCAGCAACAGGATGTTTGGACATACAGATGCAGCAAATGGTGTTGTCCCAATAGCTGTCATTGAGGATGCGGTACTCGATTATGAACAGGATATTTTACTTCAAGGAAAAAAAGTAGAAATAAAGTGAGGAATGCTCGTCATAAATCCGATAATATAAAGGTAGACAGAATAAAAGGAGTGAGGAACGATGCCTATCATCCAATCGGTGGAGCGTGCCTTGAAAATATTGGATTTATTTGATGAGCGTGAGCGCGCACTAACTATCACAGAGATAAGCAAGCGAATGAATTTACATAAAAGTACGGTTCATTCACTATTAAAAACCTTACAGGAGCATCACTATATTTCACAAGGCGAAGAAAATGGAAAATACTCGCTAGGGTTAAAGCTTTTGGAGAGGGGAAGCGTTGTTGTGACCCATCTCGATTTGCGCAACGTAGCAAGAAAACATCTTGAATGGCTTTCAGCAACAACGAATTTAACGCTGCACCTTGTCATATTAGACGGTCAGGAAGGTGTCTATGTCGATAAAGTGGAGGGCACAGGGGTAACGGTCCTCTATTCCCGTATTGGCCGGCGTGTTCCGATTCATACGAGTGCTGTTGGCAAATCTCTTGTTGCAACCAAAACGGACAGTGAACTGGATTTGCTCTTGGACGGCTATGATTATACGGGTCCTACCGAAAGATCGATTAGATCCAAGGAGCAGTTTTTAGCGGAAATCGAAAAAGCACGCATTAATGGCTATTCAATGGATAATGAAGAAAACGAACCGGGCATTTACTGTCTTGCTGTACCGATAAAAGATTATTCAGGAAAGGTAATCGCTGCAATGAGTGTATCGATGCCTGCTTCGAAAGTAAATGAAGAAACACATGAGTATTATGTACGTCTCTTAAAGGAATGCAGCAGTAAAATTTCGCAGGAGCTCGGTTATGAATATCAAAAAATATAAATGAGGCCTGCCATTTAGGAGGGAACTAAAAAATGAGAATTATTCGCTATGTAAAGGAAAATAAGAAACAACTTGCTGCCGTGACAAACGAAAACAATGTGGTGGACCTTCCATTTACGGATTTTATGTCGTTGATTACAGCGGCACGCCATGATAACAGAACGGCGTTTGACATTGTAAAACAAATTGTCTCCGAAGGGAAAAAGCGGCCATTGGAAGGTCTTCAATTAACAACGCCTATCGATGCACCGGAAGTATGGGCATCTGGCGTTACGTATAAGAAAAGCAAGGAAGCACGTAACTACGAAGCAACACAAGGAAAGCTGGACCGCCAAACTTTCTATGACAAAGTTTATGATGCTGTGCGTCCTGAGATTTTCTTTAAATCGACTGCAGCAAGAACCGTGGGCCCGAATGATCCGGTATACTTGCGTTCTGATTCAAAATGGCAAATTCCGGAGCCGGAGCTTGGTCTTGTCATCGATAAAGAGGGAACGGTACTCGGATATATCGCAGGTAATGACATGAGCTGCCGTGATATTGAAGGTGAAAATCCGCTTTATCTTCCACAGGCAAAAGTATGGAAAAACTCTTGCTCCATTGGACCGGCCATCTTGTTAAAAGAGGCTGTTCCGGATCCATATGAGCTTAAAATCATGTGCCGTATTTATCGAAATGAAGAAAAAGTATTTGAAGGTGAAGCGAAAGTAAACCAACTGAAACGAAAATTGGAAGAGCTTGTCGACTATTTAGTCTTAGATAACACTGTTTTTGACGGATCAGTGTTACTTACAGGTACATGCGTGGTTCCGCCAAATGAATTTACATTGAAAGGCGATGACCGAATCGAAATCGAAATACCAGGGATTGGAGTATTAAACAACCCGGTTATCCAAAGTAAAGCAGTTCAAACAATTTAAGGGGTGACAAAATGGGCGAGTACAAAACACTTTACTTAAGTACGAAAGATAGTGTAGCTGTCGCTTTATCCGAAATCCCTGCAAACACATCGGTCGTTGTGAAGACAGACCTTGAAGAACTTGTCGTACCCATTCTTGAACCGATTCGTTTTGGACATAAGTTCGCAGTCAAAGCCATCGAACAAGGAGCAGACATATTTAAATATGGGGAAGTCATAGGGGCAGCCTCAGCTTTTATTCCCGCTGGTGCACATGTTCATGTACACAATTTAGAAGGTAAAAGAGGAAGGGGTGACAAAATTGCTGAATGAAAAAATGCAGTTTTGGGGCTACCGCCGTCCGGATGGTCGCGTCGGAGTCCGGAATCATGTACTGATTTTGCCAACGATAACATGCGCAACCCAAACTGCACAGCGCGTCACAGAATTGGTGAGCGGAACCGTCACATTCATTCATCAGCATGGCTGTGCGCAAGTGGGCTCTGATTTTGATCAAACGGCCAGAACCTATGCGGGAATGGGGATGAATCCAAATGTATATGGTGTCATAGTACTCGGCCTTGGCTGTGAAACACATCAGGCGCACCGTATTGGAGATGAAATTGCTAAATGCGGTAAACCAGTGGAAACTGTATCGATTCAGGAACATGGCGGCACTCTTCAAACCATTGCCGAAGTAGCTAAAATTGCGGTCAAAATGGTCCAGGATGCCTCAATGGTGCAACGGGAATTATGTGATTTTAGCGAGCTGATTGTCGGCACTGAATGCGGTGGGTCTGATGCATGCTCTGGCTTATCGGCTAACCCGGCAGTCGGACGTACAAGCGATTTGGTTGTTCAGCAGGGGGGAACCGCAATATTAGCGGAAACGACTGAACTTATCGGTGCAGAGCATTTGATCGCTAACCGGGCGGCAAACGACCAGGTAGCCAAAAAAGCTTATGCGGTTATTAAAATGATGGAAGACCGCTCGATTCAAATGGGCGTAGACATCCGCACCGGAAATCCGAGTCCGGGAAACATTGAGGGAGGTCTCAGCTCAATCGAAGAAAAATCACTGGGGGCAGCGACAAAATCAGGCACAACCAGGCTGGAAGAGGTCATTGATTATGCCCAGGTGCCCACAAAAAAAGGGCTCGTATGGATGGATACGCCTGGCCACGACATTGAGCAATTGACGGGTATGGTCGCAGGCGGGGCCCAAATCGTTCTCTTTACAAGTGGAAGAGGGACGCCAACAGGTTCTCCTATAACACCCGTCATAAAAATCTCAACTAATACACCAATGTTTGACAGGATGAATGAAAATATGGATTTAAATGCAGGTACGATTGTTGATGGTTTAGAAACCGTTGATGAGGTGGGAAGTCGCATCATGGAAGAAATTCAACATGTTTCAAACGGAAAACTAACAAAAGCGGAGATCTTAAAGCAGCATGACTTTGGTATTTGGAGAATTGGACCGACATTCTAAAACGAAAAAGGAGCTAAAGATTATGATATCAACTACATTTGCAACGAAGACATATAAAAATTTCATTAATAATGAGTGGGTGGATGCATCTTCTGGAAATACAATCAAAAGCATTAATCCTGCGGACAAAGAACCGGTTGGCTACGTTCAAAGCTCAACCGGAGATGACTTAAACAAGGCTGTAGCTTCTGCGCATAAGGCAAAGAGGGATTGGCGCAGGCTCGGGCAGTCTGCACGTGGGCAAATCCTTTTCAAAACGGCCAATATATTGGAAGAAAATCTAGATGAAATTGCCGAAACCATGACTCGCGAAATGGGTAAAACGTTACCTGAAGCAAAAGGGGAAACGGCACGAGGTGTTGCGATCCTCCGTTACTATGCTGGTGAAGGGATGCGGAAAGACGGCGATGTTATACCATCATCCGATAAAGATGCCCTCATGTTTACAAAACGCTCCCCACTTGGTGTTGTCGGTATAATCACGCCATGGAACTTCCCGGTTGCAATTCCCATCTGGAAAATGGCTCCAGCTCTTGTATATGGCAATACAATCGTATGGAAACCCGCTACGGAAGGGGCCGTTACAGCAGCGAAAGTCATGGAGTGCTTTACCAAAGCAGGCTTCCCTGAGGGTGTTGTGAATTTTATTACCGGTAAAGGATCAATCATTGGCCAGGGGCTCATCGATCATCCGCTTTTAAATGCAATCACATTTACAGGTTCTGAAAGTGTCGGTCAGAGCGTCGCAAAATCAGCTTCCGCCCGCGGCATAAAATATCAGCTTGAAATGGGAGGCAAGAATCCAGTCATCGTGACGAAAGATGCAAACATCGTCCAAGCAGTCGAGGCGGTCATCAACGGTGGATTTCGTTCCTCCGGCCAAAAATGCACAGCTTCTAGCCGTGTTGTTGTTGAATCATCGGTCTATGATGTATTTAAACAAAAACTAGTTGAAGCAGCATCGAAAATAACGGTTGGCAACGGCCTTCAAGAGGGAATTTGGATGGGCCCCTGTGCAAGCGAAAGCCAGTTCAATACGGTGAAAGAGTACATTGAAAAAGGCAAGCAGGAGGGCGCAAAACTTATATATGGCGGGGAGATATTAACTGGTGGGGACTATGATGGGGGCTTTTTCATTACACCAGCGATTTTTGAAGATGTGACGACGGATATGGTGATTGCGCAGGCAGAAATTTTTGGACCAGTTATCGCGCTTATGAAAGCTAGCGATCTAGTCGAAGCGATAGACATGGCAAATAATACGAAATACGGATTGAGTGCTTCAATCTTCACATCAAATATTAGCTCGATTCTGGAATTCATCGATGAAATTGAGGCAGGGCTTGTCCGTATTAACGCAGAAAGTGCGGGCGTAGAGTTGCAAGCCCCATTCGGAGGCATGAAAGCATCGAGCACGGGTTCGCGAGAGCAAGGTGAAGCGGCGAAAGAATTTTATACAGCCATAAAAACGGTTTTTATTAAAGGTTCTTAATAAGAGTAAGAGAGGTTTCCATGTTTGAAAATCTCTCTTTCTTCCAAAAAAAAACAATGCGAGGTGCTTGATGAAAATCATAAAAATTTCTTTATACAAAGTTCCACCCCGCTGGCTGTTTTTAAAAATCGATACGGATGAGGGCATTTCCGGCTGGGGAGAGCCTGTCGTGGAAGGGCGTGCTGAAACGGTTAAAGCAGCAGTTAACGAATTGACCGATTATTTGATCGGGAGAAATCCGAACGACATTGAAGACATCTGGCAAACACTTTATCGAGGTGGATTTTACCGTGGGGGGCCAATTTTAATGAGTGCCATTTCTGGCATTGAGCAGGCACTATGGGATATAAAAGGAAAATACTTCAATATTCCTGTATACCAAATGCTCGGCGGTAAAGCTCGCCAAAAAATTAAAGTGTACTCATGGGTCGGAGGAGATCGACCAGTGGATGTCGTTGCTGCTGCAATCGAAAAACAGAAAGAGGGCTTCCTTGCTGTCAAAATGAACGCATCAGAAGAAATGAATTACATAGATAGCTTTTCGAAAGTAGAGGCGGTCATCGAACGCGTTGCTTCAATTAGGGAAGCGGTTGGCAAAGACTTTGGCATTGGTGTGGATTTTCATGGAAGGATTCATAAAACGATGGCAAAGGCGATTGTGAAAGAACTTGAACCGTACCATCCAATGTTCATTGAAGAGCCGGTGCTTCCGGAAAATAATGAAGCACTTCGTGAGATTGCCTGGCATACTACGTGCCCGATTGCGACGGGTGAAAGGATGTATACACGCTGGGGCTTTAAGCAGCTTCTTCAAGATGGTTATGTCGATATTATTCAGCCGGATCTATCCCACACAGGTGGTATTTTAGAAGGGAAAAAAATTGCCGCGATGGCAGAAGCCTATGATGTAGCGATCGCTCCGCACTGCCCGCTCGGTCCGATGACTCTCGCTTCATCAATTCATTTGGACGCAACGACACCGAATTTCATTATTCAAGAGCAAAGCCTTGGTATTCATTACAACGAAGGCGTGGACATTCTCGATTATATGAAAAATCCAGAATTATTCGACTATGAAAATGGTTATGTGAACATTCCGGATAAACCGGGTCTTGGGGTGGAAATCGATGAGGAAAAAGTGAAGCAGGCAGCAGAAACCGGACATGATTGGAAAAACCCCATTTGGCGTAATGAAGACGGGAGCATCGCTGAATGGTAATAAAAGGAGGAAAAACAATGGACTTTCATGGCATCATTCCACCGGTAGTCACCTTATTTGATGAAACGGGGAACTTAGATATGGCGCTGAACAGGAGCTATATCGACCTATTAATCTCACGGAATATAGACGGTATTTTATTGATGGGAAGTTCAGGTGAGTTCTCATCGCTTACAACAGAAGAAAGAAAATTATATGTACGCGAAATGATAAAGCATATTAACAACCGAGTGCCTGTTATGGTCGGGGTCGGGCATACCGCATTAAAAGAGGTGCAAGAACTGACTTCTTATGCAGAAGAGCATGGAGCGGACGGCGTTCTCGTAGTCAACCCATATTACTGGAAGCTGTCTGACGAGCAATTATACCGACATTTTTCCAGTGTAGCGAATCATACTAATCTGCAAGTTTTCATTTATAATATACCGCTCTTGACAGGTCAAAATTTATCAATCGAATTGATTAAAAAATTAGCTGAAGATCATTCAAACATTGCAGGTATTAAAGAGACGGTCAGTGATTTCGGGCACCTTCGTCAAGTGCTGGCGGAAGTGAAGAAAGTTCGCAGTGATTTCCGCGTCTTCTCTGCTTTTGACGAGCACTTGCTTCCGGCTCAAATGATTGGTGCAGCGGGAAGCATTAATGGAAGCGCTGTCTTTGCGCCGGAAATTTCCGTTGATTTATATCAATCGTATCATAAAGGTGACCTTGCTGAAGCACAGAAAAAGCATCAAGTGATTTCAAAACTGATGGATGTGTACAATTACGGTCCGACATTTTTTACTGCCATGAAAGAAGCAGTTCATCAGCGCTGGTTTGACGTTGCGGCTGGACACCGTGCACCATGCGACGTATACCCTGCTGATTTGAGTGACAAAGTAGCTGCTCTTTTAAAAAATATAAATATGAAAGAAGGCGTCCAAAAATGAAAGAATCACGAGACTTGCTCGAACGATTAGGCTACCCATCAACTGATCTTAAAGAGCTACCTACATCAACGAAAACATTTCCAGACGGTGCTCAATACCGCATTGAACTCCCAAGCGTAGAAGGTCCAATAGCACTAAAAGAAACATTGAAAGAAATTGACAGACTCGGTCTGACTATTCACCGAATATCTCAAGGCAGCGGTATCATGCTTCAAACGGATGAAGAAATTATAGAAATGTGTAAAATGACAGCAGAGCGAGGCATGGAACTGAGTTTGTTTGTCGGTCCCAGGGGTTCATGGGATGTCAGTGCGGGACCGCTTACGCCAGGAGGCAAATCTCAGGGAATCCGCCATGAGGGCTCCGATCAGCTTGTTTATGCCATGGAAGACCTGAAAAGAGGGGCTGCACTAGGTCTTCGCGGTGCGTTAGTTGCGGATGAAGGACTCCTTCTTTTAACGAAAGAAATGAAAAAATACGGACAGCTTCCGGAAGACTTTGTTGTTAAAGTATCGGTTCAAATGGGTTCAGCCAATCCAGTATCCGTCAAATTAATGGAAGACATCGGTGCGGATACCTACAACGTGCCACCTGCATTAACGCTGTCTAAACTTGCAGCGATCCGACAATCAATAGACATTCCAATTGATTTATACGTTGAAGTTCCGGATACCTTCGGAGGCTTTCTTCGCTATTATGAAATACCGGAAATAATTCGTGTATTGGCGCCTGTTTACATCAAATTCGGTCTTCGTAATCACCCAGATGTATACCCCTCAGGGAAACAATGGGAAAGTACGAACATCTCACTCACAAAGGAACGTGTACGCCGTGCCGCAATTGGTATTCAAATGATCGAACGATACTATCCAGAAGCAAAAACATCGAAACTAGGTGCAAAAGGACTCGGAATTGCGAAAATTGAAAAGGCAGCAGTGAAATAATGATATTAACGTGAGGGATCCCGTCTGATATTTACGTATTTATTACTAAAAAGGAGTTGAGCCCAAATGTCCTTTAAAATATTATTAACGGATTACGAATTTGAACATTTGAAATATGAAGAAGAGATTTTTCAAGAAAGCGGTCTTGAAATCGAATTCATCAAAGCGCAATGCAAAACTGAAGAAGAAGTAATGGAGCAGGCAAAAGAAGTGGATGCAATTTTAAATCAATATGCTCCTATCTCACGCCGAGTTATTGATTCGCTTGAAAACACGAAAATCATTTCCCGTTACGGTGTTGGCGTCAATACAATTGATCTCAATGCGGCTAAGGAAAAGGGGATTACTGTCGCCAATGTACCAGATTATGGCATGGAAGAAGTATCGAATCATGCATTGGCACTTTTACTTTCTTCGGCGCGGAAAGTAACACTGTTAAACAAGGAAGTGAAAAAGGGTAACTGGGACTTTAAGGTGTGTGTCCCGATTCATCGCTTTAATGAGCAAACTGTTGGGGTTCTAGGCTTTGGCCGGATTCCGCGCCGTTTCATTGAAAAGGTGAAACCGCTCGGCTTTAAAACTGTTGCTTACGATCCTTTCGTTTCGGCAGCAGACATGGCTGCGGTTGGGGTTCAAAAAATGGATCTCGACGAAATTATAGCAGAAGCCGATTATTTGTCGATCCATGTGCCCTTAATTGATGATACATACCATCTGATCAATGAGGAGCGCCTTAAACAAATGAAGAGAAATGCGGTTATCATCAACACGGCACGTGGACCGATAATCGATGAAAAAGCACTTTCTGATGCACTTGAAAAAGGGGTAATTGCAGGTGCAGCACTTGATGTGACAGAGAATGAGCCGGTCAGCACCGATAGCCCGCTGCTAACAATGGACAATGTCATCATTACACCGCACAGCGCCTGGTATTCAGAGGAAGCAATGGTTGAACTTCGTCAAAAGGCAGCGAGAAATATCGTTCAGGTGCTAAACGGAGGATTAACACCATACGCTTTGACTTAGGAAAGGGGAAAAATATGAAAATAGCGACTTTTTCCGTACAAACCGAACAACACATCGGTCTTGTTAAAAATGATCAAATTATTAGTTTAACGGCTCTCGGTCCAGAAGAATTTCCAGCTTGCATGAAAAAATTCATAGAACGAAGCAGCGAGTTAAGAACACGTGCTGAACAGTTAATTGAGCAACGGGTTAATGACGATGCAATATTCAATCTGTCAGAAGTAAAAATCCTGCCGCCAATCGCAAAGCCGGATAAAATCATTTGCGTAGGACTTAACTATTTTGATCATTGCAAGGAAACGGGGATGGAGCCTCCTGAATCACCGGTCGTTTTTTCAAAATATGCAAATGCCATTGCCGGCCATAATGATGCGATTGAAATTCCAATTAATTCAACCGCGGTCGACTTTGAAGCAGAGCTTGCGTTTGTCATTGGAAGAGAAGCGAAACATGTATCAGAAGAAGAGGCAAATGACTACATCTTTGGCTATACAATTATGAATGATATTAGCGCCCGAGACTTGCAATTTCAGGATGGCCAGTGGTCGAGAGGCAAAACGGCGGACACATTTGCTCCATTTGGTCCTGTTATCGTGACACAAGATGAAGTGGGTGACCCCCACAATCTAGCGATTTCGCTTGAATTAAACGGTGAAATTATGCAGGATTCAAATACAAGCAACCTAATTTTTACGGTTCCGAAAATCATATCATTTTTATCACAGTCCATGACACTAATGCCAGGTGATTTGATTGCAACTGGCACGCCACCAGGCGTTGGAATGGGAAGGAATCCGAAAATCTGGTTGAAAAACGGTGACCGGATGAACATCAGCATTGAGAAGATCGGTACGCTTTCTAATCACGTAATAGCATGACAAGAGAAAGAAGGTGATGACATGGATGTTGTAACCATCGGAGAAACAATGACGATGTTTACCCCGAATGAAGAAGGTCCACTTCGCCACGCCCGATCTTTTTCAATGAAGTTTGGCGGAGCGGAATCCAATGTCGCGATCGGGTTAAGCCGCCTCGGTCATAGGTCACGCTGGATAAGCCGCCTCGGCGAGGATGAATTTGGCGATGCCATGCAATCGTTCATTCGCGGAGAAGGCGTTGATGTCTCTTATGTAACAAGAGACCCTGTTGCGCCTACCGGAGTCTTTTTTAAAGAATTCAGAAGGCTGAATGATACTAGAGTTTATTATTACCGGAAAGATTCGGCAGCTAGCAAAATGACGGCGGATTTACTACCTGATCTTGCCATCCAAGACGCAGCTTATCTCCATATTACCGGAATTACCCCTGCACTAGGGAATTCGTGTCAGTCGCTCTTGGATAAAGCGATCCGCATTGCTAAAGAAAACGGAACAAAGATCGTCTTCGATCCGAATATTCGCTTGAAAATATGGCCTGATGAAAATGAAGCACGTCACATCATAACAAAGTACGCCTCGAAAAGTGATATCGTCATGCCTGGGGTGGCCGAAGCCGACTTTTTATTCGGCTCCCATACTCCGGAGATGTTTGCCGATCATTTTCATGAACTCGGTGTCGAAACCGTTTTACTTAAATTGGGCAAAGAGGGCTCTTTAATTTCAGCCCCGTCTGTACCGAAAACATACGTTCCTGGATTCTATGTGGAACGGGTCGTGGATCCCATCGGGGCTGGTGATGCTTTTGCATCCGGTGTACTTTCCGGCCTGCTTGATGGACTGCCGCTAGATGAAGCTGCAAGGCGTGGAAATGCCATGGGAGCAATGGCAACGATGGTAAATGGCGATGTTGAGGGTTTGCCGGTCCGTGCCGACCTCGATTTGTTCATGAGTGGCGGCGCTGATGATGTGACGAGGTAGAAAGGTGGAAAAAATGACTAAACTTGAAGAGCTTAAACATGGGAAGCTGGTCGCCGTCATTCGCGGTGCACGCCCAGATCAAATTATACCAATCGCCCGGGCCCTGAAAGAGGGCGGCATCCGAACGCTAGAAATAACAGTGGAAACTCCCAAGGTGTGCCATTTAATTGAAAGAGTGAAAGAGGAGTTCGGTGATGATATCATAGCCGGTGCCGGTACAGTATTGGATCCTGAAACGGCCCGTGCGGTCATCATGGCAGGGGCAGAATTCATCTTTTCTCCAACCGTCAATGTCAAAACGATTAAAATGGCGAAGCGCTATGGCGTTATTAGTATCCCTGGTGCGCTCACACCAACCGAAATATTGACTGCATATGAGCATGGAGCTGACATTATCAAAGTTTTCCCGGCAGATACACTGGGTGTTAGCTACTTTAAAAATCTTAAAGGACCGCTTCCTCACATTCCCCTTATGCCAACTGGCGGTGTAAACCTTGACAACCTTGCATCTTTTTTTAAGGCAGGGGCCATCGCGGCGGGACTTGGTGGTTCATTGATCAATCCTACGAAATTGATTACAGGTGAAGATTACACCAGGCTGACAGGAACGGCAAAAAATTTTTCAGCTATCGTACAAAAAAGCTAAAGCAATCCGTCGCTTATATGAATTTCAGTCCAATAGGCGCTGGGAATGAAAGCATGACTGTGTTTATTTCCTCCTTTCTTACCAATTTGATGTATCTCTTTCAATCTTTTAGTAGTCCATCAAGGGTGTTATTGCTGGTGGACAGTAGATAAATTCAGACAAACCAGAAAGGGGAAAAATGCTATGTTACTAGAAAAGTATAGAAATCTGCAGAGGATTCTCCAAAAAATGGAGTCGGTTGTGGTCGCTTTTTCAGGAGGGGTGGACAGCACTTTTTTGCTAAATGTTGCTATTGCTACTTTGGGTTATGATAATGTGTTAGCCATTACAGCAGATTCGGAAACCTATCCGTCGAGTGAGTTGAAAGAAGCCATTGTGCTATCAAAATGGATTGGTGCCAACCATCGAGTCATTCAGACATCGGAGTTGGCCATTCCTGGATATTCAGAAAATAATCAGAATCGCTGTTACTTTTGTAAAAGTAGTTTATTTGACCACCTGCTTCCTATTCTTGAAGAAAATGAATTTAATAATATTATTTATGGCGTCATTGCTGATGATGCTAACGAATTTCGTCCAGGTATGAAAGCAGCTAAAGAAAAAGGAATCAGGGGACCTCTTCTAGAAGCCGGTTTATTCAAAGAAGAAATAAGAGTATTGTCCAAGCAAGCCGGTTTGCCAACCTGGGATAAACCATCATTCGCTTGCCTATCTTCACGCATTGCATATGGCGATATCATTACGAAGGAAAAATTGACGAAAGTGGATAAATCAGAAGCATACTTAAAATCATTGGATATTCATCAGGTAAGAGTCAGGACGCATGAGGATACTGCCCGAATTGAAGTTGAACCCGTTGATATGCCGCGAGTGCTCCAATACCATGTGGCGATCACGAAACGACTGAAGCAATTTGGTTATAAGTATGTATCAATGGATCTCACGGGCTATACAAGCGGAAGTATGAATATAGCACTTAAAAAGGAAGAGAAGTTATGATTGATGATATTTTAGAGCAGGTTCAAAATGGTTCATTGACAGCAGCTGAAGCAAAGGAAAAACTTGCATCATATGAAAATTTAGGGTTTGTAAAAATTGATCATCATCGTAAAAGGAGACAAGGCTTTCCCGAAATTGTGTTTGGAGAAGGGAAAACAGCTGCGCAAATTTTAACGATTGTACAATCACTGCGGACAAGGAATGATTCTGTGCTTGTGACTCGTATTTCTCGGGAAAAAGCAGTATTTGTACAAAAAGAGTGCAGTGAATTTGAGTATAACGATATGGCACGGACACTTGCTTGGGTTAAAGAAAAGCCTAAATCCGTTGGTTCATATATTGCAATTGTGTGCGCCGGGACATCAGATTTGTCCGTTGCTGAAGAAGCTGCCGTGACGGCCGGAACACTAGGTATTCCAGTCAGGCGTATATACGATGTTGGTGTTGCTGGGCTGCACCGCCTCCTTGATAATATAGACGAGATACGAGGGGCTACCGTATCAGTTTGTGTAGCGGGGATGGAAGGGGCACTCCCAAGTGTGTTAGGAGGCCTTGTCGCGAATCCAATTATTGCTGTTCCGACAAGTATCGGTTACGGTGCCAATTTTAACGGTTTATCTGCACTTTTATCAATGCTTAATTCATGCGCATCGGGTGTAAGTGTGGTGAACATCGATAATGGATTTGGTGCAGCCTACAATGCAGCGATTATATACAAACTTGTACATAAAAAGGAGATCAATGATGATGAGGACATTATATTTTGACTGCTTTTCCGGCATAAGCGGAGATATGGTTATTGGTGCGTTGATTGATGCAGGTGCAGACCCTTTACAAATGGAAGAAGAGTTAAAAAAGCTGAATATAGATGAAGAATATAATCTGTCATGGGGGAAAGTCGTCAAAAATGGCATTACGAGTACTAAATTTGATGTCATTCTTACCAGTAAATCAGAGCAACCACATGAACACAGCCACAGTCAAGGACATGAACACAGCCACACTCATGAAACCGAACCCAACCATAGCCATGCACCTCACAATCATCATGGTAGCCGCACCTACAAACAAATTGTAGAAGCCATCAATGAGGCAAACCTTAATGAATCGGTAACAAACATGTCACTCGCCATATTTAAGAAGATAGGTGAAGCGGAAGGGCACATACACGGGCTTCCGCTTGATAAAGTTCACTTTCATGAGGTAGGAGCTGTAGATTCAATAATAGATATAATCGGGGCTGCAATTTTAATCGATCAGCTAGGTATTGAATCAGTTCAGTCATCAGCCATTCCAACGGGATCTGGACATATACATATTGATCACGGTGTATATCCGGTTCCTGCACCTGCCACACTTGAAATATTAAAGGGGGTACCGATTGCCTCAAACGTTATTCGTTCCGAATTAGCAACGCCGACCGGTGCTGCCATCGCTGCGGTTTTAGCTGAAAAATTTGGCACGCCTCCAACCATGACTGTCGAATCGATTGGCTATGGTGCGGGGACAAAAACATTTGAAAATCATCCGAACGTTCTTCGCATTATTATAGGGGAGATCCAATGAAGCACCCACCTGATCATGAGCATCTTGATGGACAAATGGTAAAAATGGAAGTGAATCTAGATGATATTTCCGGTGAATGGCTTGGTCATGTAATGGATTTGTTGTTTGAATCAGGAGCGAATGATGTATTTTATACCCCAATCTTCATGAAAAAAAATCGACCGGGGGTGTTATTGCAACTTCTCTGTTCACAGCAGGAGATTTCGAAAATCAAGAAAATATTATTTGCTGAAACGACGACTCTCGGTATACGCTACTATCCACTTACCGTGCACAGGCTCGAACGATCTTTTTTACATGTAGACACACAATGGGGGCAAGTGACGATAAAGAGAGGGTACCATGAGGGCCAACCCATACAGCAGGCACCTGAATATGAAGATTGCCGTAAAATTGCCGTTCAGAACAATATACCTCTTAAAAGGGTGTATGAAGAAGTATGGAAGTGTCTCGGTGAGGTGGTAGAGAAATGAGCTTGGTGTCGATTCTTACATTAGGATTCCTATTGGGGATAAAGCATTCGTTAGAGCCGGATCATGTTATTGCAGTAGCAACCACGGCAGGAAAAACGAAAAAATTATCTCGGTCCACTCTAATGGGGGGTATTGGGGAATAGGGCATACATGTACGCTGTTTCTTATAGGTATGCTATTCATTTGGATGAAAGGGGAAATTCCAGAGTCGTTAAGCATGACGCTGGAATTCGGCGTTGGTATTATGCTTGTTATGCTAGGGGCGAAAAGTTTATTTAAAGCTCGCCCTGATATCACGAACGACAAAGATAGATTTCGTCCTTTTTTGGTGTCTGCTTTAATTGGGTTCGTCCATGGTCTCGCGAGCAGTGCCGCAATGGTCATTCTAACTATGTCGACCGTAAACGGTATAGGTGAAGGATCCATCTATATCATTATATTTGGCGCAGGGACGATAATTGGCATGCTGTGCTTTACAACTTTACTAGGCATACCGTTTGCTTTGAATGGAAAGGATATCGTTTTAAACCGAATCTTCATCAAACTGGCGGGAGCTTTAAGTTTTGCATTCGGACTTTATTATATATACAAATTGGGTGTAACAGAAGGCTTGTTTGCAATCTGGGCTAATTGATTTGCTTTATAAGCATGACTGGAATCTCAGGCTGTCTGTGACCCATAGACAGTCTCTTTTATATTTATTAATATATTAAAACCAATAGTAAATAAACAATATGTCTTCAACGAGGTTTCTCAGAAAGAAAAGGGCCACAGCTGACAAAAAGGCTTGTCATAATGGGCATATTTCAATGGACATGTCCATGTGAATTTAGGGGTGTTTTGTAACGGATATGTATCTCCAATTATTATTCTGAAAGAATGTTTCAAGTGTTTAAAATCATCTGAAGATGGAGGAGAGGGTGGACAAAATATAATAAGACCCTATGACACTGCTAAGCCATTAAGATGGTAGTGTTATAGGGTCTCTTATTCTGGTACGAAGAAAGTTATTGAATCTCTAGGGGCTGCCGTTGCCGCTAGGCAGATATACGTTTATTTTTCCTTTGTAGAATCCATATTTCAATTGCACCGGAGCCAAGCAATACCCCCGAAACAATAAAGATGAGTCCAATGAAATGTGCAGGCACAATGGCTTCATTGAGGAAAAATGCTGCCCCTAACAAAGAGAATAAGGTGTTTAAGTTAAGAAAAATGGATGATTCGGCTGCGCCTACCTTACCAATGGCATAATTATAGCTCATGTGCCCGAGGGCAGTGGCAAAAATGGCGGAGAAAATGAAAGCTCCCCAGATGGAGGGTGGTGCAGCTGCCAGTGAAGATAAGCCCTCTGGTTCCTTCCATAAGCTGATGGCAAAAAGAATAAAAGACCCGATCAGCATCATGTAGCCGGTTAGTAATCGTGGATCCATTGTTTTTGAGGCTTTATTGATAAGTATGAAACTTAATGCCTGTGAAAGTATGGAAAGTAAAATATCCACATCCCCCAGATTAATAGAATGAAGTCCTCCACTTCCTGCCATAACGGTAAAACTCACACCTAGGGCACCGCATATAAAGCCAAAAAGCCTAATTAAAGTGGGCTTTTTACGAAAGAATATCATGGTTAAGATGACAGTCAGAATTGGCCCCATGCCCAAAATCAGTCCAGCATTCGATGCAGAAGTCTTCGTCAATCCCTCAGCTAAAAAATAATGATGAAAAACGACACTCAAAAGTGCTCCTCCAAAAACGTAAAAAAGTTCACTTTTTTTTGGAAGGCGTATTAGTCCAAAGAAGAAAAGGATAAGAATGACTATAAGAGAAGCAGTGAAAATTCTCAAAGAGGTTATTGTTACGGGCTGTGTATTCGCAACTAAAATTTTAATAACTGAGACATTTAACCCCCATGTTATCATTATTCCGGTAAGTAAGATGTAAATTTTCAAAAAACTCATTCCCAAAAACAACCTTTCATACTTATTTAACAATTGATATATTATACAACTTTCTCCAAATTAATAGCAAAGAGTTAAATTTGATTGAAAGCTCTTGGATGAAAATCAGAATCTCTTAATCATTAAAAAAAGAGGGAAGGAATAAGTCCTTCCACTTTACCGTAATATGGTTTTTTTATCATAAATTTGGCTGAAAAATAATATGAAATATATCGAATAAAAATAAAATTATAAATTATCAAACTTTTCTATTGTTTTTGGTAGGGTTTTCATTTACAATTTCCTTATGATTTACCAAACCGGTTTAGTATTTTACTAAATCGATTTAGCTAAAAAATGTAATGAAAGTGATATGATCAAATATTTTTGTTTTTATTTGTGATTGTTCGAAAGAAGGAGGTACTGTATTGTCATCAAAATATGGTGTTTTAACGCTCGGCGACGCCATGATTACGCTAAATCCGGAAGAGACAGGACCTTTAAGATTCGTTAACCGTTTTGAGCGAAAAGTAGGAGGCGCTGAACTGAATTTTGCGATTGGCTGTGCAAGGCTTGGCATGCGGGCAAAATGGATAAGCCGCTTAGGCAAGGATGAATTCGGTAAAGTTATATATAATTTCGCTCGTGGGGAAGGCGTGGACATGAGTGATGTTGCCTATGTAAATGGATATCCAACATCTCTTAACTTTAAAGAAATCCGGGAAGATGGTTCCGGAAAGACATTTTATTACCGTTATCAATCTCCCATTTTAACTTTAAAGCCGGGAGATATAACAGAGAAGATGTTTGAAGAGATTGATATAGTCCACCTTACTGGAGTATTTTTGGCTATAGATCCTAAAAATGTGGATATTGCCAAGAGGGTAATGGATATTGCAAAACAAAAAAATATACCTGTTTCATTTGATCCGAATATCCGCCTAAAGCTATGGTCCATCGAGGAAGCAAGATCAGTATATTATGATATTTTTCCATATGTTGATATTTTGCTTACAGGTTTGGATGAAATAAGATTGATCATCGGAACTGACTCTAAAGAATCTTTGGTGGAATTCGCAAAGGTGAATGATATTGATCAGCTTGTCATTAAGGACGGGAAACATGGTTCAAAACTATATACCAAAAATGATTGGCATGAAAAAGAAGCCTTCCCTGTTATACCTGTAGATACTGTTGGTGCGGGCGATGGTTATGATGCCGGTTATATTTACGGATATCTTCATGGCTTATCAATTGAAGAAAGATTGACATTCGCAAATGGTGTAGGAGCTCTTGTCACCACTGTGGCTGGGGACAATGAAGGATTACCATATTTGGATGAAGTAATGCCTTTCATACAGAATGAGGCTGTTATAGAAAGATAGATGACTGAAAGAAATGAGGGGGATAAATGGCAACAGTAACGATACAAGCCGAGGAAGCAAAACGATTAGTCATACAACAGCTGACCAAAGTGGGTTTAAATGAAGAAAATGCCGGGAAAATCGCGGAAGTATTGGTTCATGCCGATCTCAGAAATGTCAATTCCCATGGTGTCTTGCGAACAGAGCATTATGTGAACCGTTTACAGGCAGGAGGAATAAATCCCGATGCCCAGATTTCCTTCCAAAAGACAGGGCCCGTTACCGGTGTAGTTGATGGAGATGATGGATTTGGGCATGTGATTAGCGACGTGGCCATGGACCATGCAATCGAAATGGCTAGAGATAATGGCGTGGGCATGGTGACTGTTCATAATAGCAGCCATTGCGGGGCACTAAGCTATTTTGTTCAAAAAGCCGCTGATGCAAAGTTGATTGGCATCGCGATGTCACATACCGATAAAATTGTGGTCCCGTTCGGAGGAAAAACATCATTTCTTGGTACCAACCCAATCGCTTACGGAGTTCCTGCCAAAACGAAGAAACCCTTTATTCTTGATATGGCAACATCCAATGTTGCGCTGGGGAAAATCCTCCAGGCACGTGAAGAAGGAAAGGAAATCCCTGAAGGATGGGGAGTGGATGAAAATGGAGCTAATGTCACAGACCCGAATAAAGTCGTTTCCCTTTCCACTTTCGGAGGCCCGAAAGGCTATGGTCTATCCGTAATTGTAGATGTGTTTTCTGGATTATTGGCCGGTGCGGCATTTGGCCCGCACATTGGAAAAATGTATGACGACCTTGATAAGAAACGGAAGCTTGGACATTATTTTTGTGTAATTAATCCTTCGTTCTTTACGGATACTGATATATTTTTAGAGCAAATGGATCAAATGATCGAAGAGCTGCAACAGGTTGAACCTGCTCCAGGGTTCGATCGCGTATATGTACCGGGTGAGATTGAACAAATCAATGAAGAAAAAAACCTGAAACAAGGTATTACGATAGCATCAAGTGTTTATGAATTTCTTACAAAGTAGGTGGGGAAATGAAAGCGGTTCAAGTACGGAGAGCTCATGAACTGATCATTCAAGAAGTGGAAAAACCTCGTATTTCAAACTCGACGGATGTCCTTGTGAAAGTAAAAAGAGTCGGGATTTGCGGATCGGATATGCATATTTATCATGGTACGAATCCTCTTGCTACTCTGCCGCGTGTCGTTGGGCATGAAGTAGCGGGAGAAGTTGTGGAGATAGGTCAAGGTGTCGCGGGCATAAAAGTGGGGGACCACGTTGTTATTGAGCCCATCAGTTATTGCGGGGAGTGTTACGCCTGCCGTAAAGGCCGCCAAAATGTTTGTGAAAAACTTTCCGTTTTTGGGGTACATGAAGATGGTGGGATGAGGGAATGGTTCGTCCTTCCGGAGAAACAATTACATGTTGTGGATTCCGCTTTAGCTTGGGAAGAAATAGTATTGGCTGAGCCATACACAATCGGCGCACAGGCCGTTTGGAGAGGCGAAGTGGAGGAAGGGGAAACAGTGCTTATCCAGGGAGCCGGGCCTATTGGAATTTGCATATTAAAGATGGCAAAGCTTCAAGGAGCATCAGTGATGATCACGGATTTAAGTGATGAGCGTTTGGAATTCGCTAAAGAAAGCGGCGCCGATATCACCGTCCATGCTGGAAAAGAAGATGTTCAAAAACGAGTGGAAGAATGGACGAATGGCGAAGGGGCCAACGTTGTCATTGATGCAGTATGCTTACCGATGACATTCGAATTGTCTTTCGATGTCGTGTCAACGGCGGGGCGGATTGTCGTACTCGGTTTTGATGAACGTCCTTCATCGGTTTCCCAGCTACCAATCACAAAAAAGGAAGTATCGGTGAAAGGATCTAGATTGCAAACCAATCAGTTCCCAAAAGTGGTAAAACTTTTAAATGAAAGAAAAATCAGACATGAAGGTTTAGTTACCCATACATTTTCGCTCGATGATATCCAGGAAGCATTTAATTTTGTTGAAAATCATCCAGAACAAGTTCGAAAAGCGATCATCGTTTTTAATTAAGGGGGTAGGAGTTATGGATAAACATTCAATCATACATCGAATAACGGAAACGAAAGTTGTAGCTGTTATCAGGGGACAGGATGCAAAGGAGGCGGCACAACTTTCTAAAGCAGCTGTGGAAGGCGGTATTCAGGCAATCGAATTGACGTATACAACACCGGGAATTGAAGAAGCTTTCAAAGATCTGCAAAATACGGATGCACTATTAGGAGCAGGCTCGGTACTTGATTCTGAAACGGCTCGGCATGCGATTTTAGCTGGCGCCAATTTTATCGTCAGCCCCTATTTTGTCAATGGCGTAGCCGAACTTTGTAATCGATACGGCATTCCCTATATGCCTGGATGCATGACAATTAGAGAAATGGCTACTTCATTGGAAGCAGGTTGTGATGTTTTGAAGTTATTTCCGGCAAACCATTTTGAACCTTCTTTCATCAAGTCGGTTAATGGTCCACTGCCCAATGTAAGGATCATGCCAACCGGCGGAATTAATTTGGATAACATGAAGGACTGGCTGAATGCAGGCGCGGTAGCAATCGGGATCGGCAGTGACTTGAACAAAGCCTATCAAAATGGCGGCTATGAAGCCGCAGTGGAATTAAGCCGAAAATACATGCAAAAAATTGCGGAATAATGGAGGTGCATGATGAACATTACATTTAGATGGTACGGTAAAGACAATGATACCGTTACACTGGAGCACATTAAACAGATTCCTGGAGTGAAAGGAATTGTCTGGGCACTTCACCAAAAACCTGTTGGTGAGGTATGGGAAAAAGAAGAAATTCAAGAAGAAATTGAGTATATCCAATCATTTGGTTTTCACACGGATGTCGTAGAAAGTGTAAATGTCCATGAATCGATTAAATTGGGTAATGAAGACCGCATGATATATATAGAGAAATACAAAGAGACGATCCGGAATCTTTCGGAAGCTGGAGTGAAGGTCATTTGTTATAACTTCATGCCGATCTTTGATTGGACTCGGACGGAAATGTTCCATCCTTTGAAAGATGGCTCAACTGCCCTGTTTTATGAAAAGGCGAAAGTGGATACGTTAGATCCTCAAGATTTAATTCGTACTGTAATGGAAGCTTCAGATTTAACTTTACCAGGTTGGGAACCAGAAAAGATGGATAGAATCTCTGAATTATTCGAAGCTTACAAAACTGTGGACGAAGAGCAGCTATGGGCGAATCTTGAAATATTCCTAAAAGAAATATTACCTGTTGCAGAGGCTTGCGGTATAAAAATGGCAATACACCCGGATGATCCGCCATGGTCCATTTTTGGCTTGCCAAGAATCATCACCGGTGAGTCGAGCTATGAAAAACTGATCTCGATTTCGGATTCACCATCGAATGCGTTTACCTTGTGTACAGGATCGATGGGGGCAAACCCTGAAAATGATATGGTCCAGGTGGCTAAAAAGTATGCAGACCGTTCACCTTTCTCCCATATACGCAATGTGAAGATTTATGAAAATGGTGACTTTGTGGAAACATCCCATCATACCCAGGATGGATCGATCAATATACAGGGCGTCGTGGAAGAATTGAATAAGCAAAATTATACTGGTTATGTCAGACCGGATCATGGCCGCCATATATGGGGTGAAGTTTGCCGCCCAGGTTACGGTTTATATGACCGAGCATTGGGAATCATGTATTTGCTCGGATTATGGGATGCATATGAAGCTACTAAATTAGGTGAAAAATCATGATTCCCATTCATGAAAACTTATCGAACAGGGTGGCAGTTATCACTGGAGGCAGCGGTGTTTTATGTTCCAAAATGGCGGTGGAATTGGCCCGTCATGGTGTCAAGATAGCTATATTGAACAGAACGGCGGAAAAAGGGCAAGAAGTGGTCGAACTCATTGAACAAACTGGGGGGACTGCGATTTCCATTGCAGCAGACGTTTTGGATAGAACCTCATTGGAAAATGCAAAAGGGAAAATAATAGAATCGTTCGGAAGAGTGGATCTATTAATAAATGGTGCGGGAGGCAATCACCCTGATGCCATTACAGCTCCAGAGAAATATGGGGAAGAAGCAGAAGGAAAATCCTTTTTTGATTTGGATGAAAATGGTTTCACTCAGGTTTTTGCCAGTAATTTCACCGGTGCATTTTTGGCCAGTCAGGTTTTTGGGAAAGAGTTATTGCAAGTGGAAGCACCTGTTATCGTGAATGTATCTTCCATGAGCGCCTACGCTCCAATGACTAAAGTACCAGCATATAGTGCTGCCAAAGCTTCGATAAATAATTTTACCATGTGGATGGCTGTTCATTTTGCCGAAGAAGGTTTACGGGTGAATGCCATTGCTCCAGGATTCTTTTTGACAAAGCAAAATCGGGATCTTTTGCTTAATGAAGATGGCAGCCTGACGGCAAGATCTAATAAAATCATTACTTCAACACCCATGAAGCGCTTTGGGCAGCCTGAAGATTTACTTGGTACATTGCTTTGGCTAGTTGATGAATCCTATTCGGGCTTTGTCACGGGAATTACGGTACCAGTCGATGGGGGCTTCATGGCATACTCAGGTGTCTGAATTCAGGTCCAATAAAAGGCAAACAAGTGACCGTGAGTAAATTAGTTCCATGGTATGGGAAATTGACTTTTTTACTGCATTAGAAGGTGATTGTAAAGCTTTCCTTATTATAATAGAATATTCCTTATATATCTAAGCCATTTTGGTAATAGAGAATTGAAACCACACGATAGGAATGAATGAATTGAAAACCATTACAATTACTGATGTCGCCAATCACGCGAAAGTATCAAAAAGCACAGTTTCCCAATACCTGAATAAACGTTACGAATATATGAGTGAAAAAACCAGGAAAAAGATTGAAGAAACAATAGAAGAGTTAAACTATCAGCCTAATATAATAGCACGCAGTTTAAAACAAAAGTCCACTTTTACCGTTGGGGTGGTGGTTGCCAATATCCTTCACACGTTTTCAACTCAGGTTATTAGAGCTATAGAAAACTACTTTTATGAACAAGGGTTCCATATTATCGTATGCAATGCAGATGACAATCCTGAAAAGGAAAAGAATTATATTGAAATGCTAAGAGCTAAACAAGTAGATGGGATCATCATATTCCCCACAGGGGACAACCTTGATTTATATCAACGTATGAAGAGTGATCATTTCCCGATTGTTTTCATGGATAGGACGATCGAAGAATTGGATATTGCAACAGTCATGCTCGATAATCACCTTGCTTCCAAGTTAGCGATCGACAGATTTATTGAAAAGGGTTATAAAACCATTGCAATCATAACCACTTCAATAATACGTGATATCAGTCCTCGTATCGAACGGATCCAAGGGTACAAGGATTCACTCGCGACACATGGGATACCATTCAATTCTGAATATATTAAAACAGTGAACGCAGATGAAATTCCGGTTGCACTTTCAGAATTTTTCGAATTGGAAAAGCCGCCTCAAGCCATTTTGGCAGGAAATGATATCGTACTTAATGAAGTGTTGCGTTATATGAAACAGCACGAAATCAATATACCTGGTGACATAGCGGTCATAGGGATCGATGATGTGCCCTATGCTAGTTTCTATACACCGACCATCACAACGGTTAATCAGCCAGCCATTGAAATGGCCAACTTGGCAGCGGAGTTACTGCTTAGTCAAATCAATAAAACAGGAATAGAGGATACAAGCGTGCATCGCTTGAAACCGACTTTGCTTTCAAGGAATTCTTGCTAGAACCGGATGTAAGAATTCCTGTGCAAAAGAAAGCGCTTTTTTACGGGAATTCTAAACCGATTTAGTTAAAGGTCATATAGGCTTTACTCTTGGTTATTAAATGGAAACGTTTCCAAAAATGCTGCTGCATTTATTGAAACGTATAGGGGGGTATTTTATGTTTTCAAATGGTAGAGGAATGGTTATCGTTTTCTTGTTCTTGGCAGGTGTAATAAATTATCTGGACCGATCTGCACTGTCCATTGCAGCTCCGTTCATCCAAGATGATTTATCCTTAACAGCAACACAGATGGGGATTATTTTTAGTAGCTTTTCAGTTGGTTATGCCATATTTAATTTCCTTGGAGGAATGGCGTCCGATAAATGGGGTGCAAAGATCACGCTTTTCGTGGCGATGATCGTTTGGTCTTTATTCAGTGGTGCACTTGTACTTGCTGTCGGTTTTGCAAGTATGATAATCATCCGCATACTGTTTGGGATGGGCGAAGGCCCTCTTTCTTCAACCATCAATAAAATGGTGAATAACTGGTTCCCAGCGAATCAGCGGGCATCTGTCGTTGGTTTGACGAATAGCGGGACGCCGCTTGGTGGCGCGATTGCAGGTCCTATAGTTGGATTTATTGCCATCTCATATGGATGGAGAGTTTCTTTCATTGCCATTATGGTGATTGGTCTTATATGGGCGATTTGCTGGTGGAAGTTCGTTAAAGAAAAACCAAAAGAGTCAAAAGAACAGAAACATACGGGAAAATCTTATGTCGCGGCAACATCGGAAGGAAAGGTGAAATTCACCTTTTATTTAAAACAAAAAACGGTTTTATTTACAGCTCTAGCCTTTTTTTCTTACAACTATATTCTCTTCTTTTTCTTAACTTGGTTCCCAAGCTATTTGGTGGATGCACGCGGCCTAAGTGTAGAAAATATGAGTATCATTACAGTGATTCCTTGGATTTTTGGATTCATCGGACTTGCTTTGGGTGGATTCGTGTCGGATTTCTTCTCTAAAAAATTCGCTCAAAAAGGTGTTTTATTCTCACGTAAGCTCGTGCTAGTAACATGTTTGTTCTTATCGGCGGTATGTATCGGTTTTGCCGGACTTGTATCCACAACGGTCAGTGCGGTAACGCTTGTCGCACTTTCCGTCTTCTTCCTATATTTGACTGGTGCCATTTACTGGGCAATCGTCAACGATGTTGTCGACCCTGGTAATGTTGGATCTGTTGGAGGTTTTATGCATTTCTTGGCAAATACAGCAGGAATCATCGGACCGACGTTAACAGGATACATTGTCGATACCTCAGGCACATACACAGTTGCATTCTTGCTTGCAGGTGGATTGGCCATCGTTGCATCGCTTGCAGTCATCCGTTTTGTACGACCGATAGTAAAGCCTGCGTAATAGATTGTTAGAATGGAAGTGTCTCCCAAAGGAAATATAAGGGAAGACACTTCCATTTTTCATGTTTACTAGGCATGCTTAGCGCATCCGATTTTCTTTTCGAAATGTTGCAGGTGTTTTTTCATTGTATTTTTTAAAGGTGCGAAAAAATTGGGGCATGCTTTCAAAACCACACATCTCAGCAATATGGGCAATGGTGTGATTCGTTTCCAGTAAAAGTTCCTTTGCCTTGATGATTCTTTTCGTATTTAAATATACTATTAAGCCAATTCCAGTCGTTTCCTTAAAAACTCTGCTGAAATGAGCGGGACTGACCAAAGCTTTTTGTGCAAGTGTCGTCAAAGTCAATGCTTCATCGATATGTTCATTAATATAAATTAAAATATCTTTAATCCATCCTGAACTATAGCTATTGCCCTCTGGTATATCTTCTTTGCCATTTATCCGGGTACGGTATAAATCAAGTATGATTTGATGAACGGTCAGCAAACAAGCATGCCTCGAGCCCATTGATTGGCTAGTGGTTTCTTGCAGGATGAGTTGTAGCTGTTCCTCCATCTTTACTTGTTTATTTTTCGGCAATGATATTTTATAATTCTTACTCTTTTTTGTCAGGTCAAACAAATGTAAATATGAAAAAGAATCATCAACCATATCTTTATATATCAATGTGGGACTGAAAAAGATAATGGTGGAGGTAACAGGGTCGTCCTTATTGGGTAAAGCCCTATGAATTGTATTATTAGAAATCAGGAATACATCCCCTTGCTGCATATCATAAAACACATCACCAATAAAAAAGGTCCCCTTACCGTTATAAACATAAACAATTTCATAATAGTCATGCATATGATCGGACAATTCATTCTGGGGACTTTTCGTATCCTGATAGACAAAAGAAAATGGGAAGAGTAAATCATGATTTAATATATTATGAATTTTTTTCATTTCGTTCATCTCCTGAAAGTATAATACAACAAGAATGAGTATATTTATAGCAAAATATGCAATTTATATTTCAAAAATTGATGTTAAAATTGAAATAGATTTAAAAATTAAAAAAGTTCAAGCGGAAAATGAAAGGGCTTTCGGAATGGATTGGCGTTTGGTTTTGAACGTCTTCATTCATGATAAGGAGGGGACAAAATGAATAAATTTGTTCAATTGCATTCAAATGATGATGTTGTTATTTCCTTGGAGGGGATTCATAAAGGACAGAGCCTCCAGATTCAAACGGAAAACAGGGGAATGATCCATATAAAGGCAAGTGATGACATTCCTAAAGGGCATAAAATGTTAGTGAAACCGATAAAACGAGGGGAGGATGTAATCAAATTCGGCTACTCGATCGGAAAAGCTAAAGAAGATATCTCAATTGGCGATTGGGTTCACACCCATAATCTAGCATCCGGTTTGCATGGTATATTGGATTATTCCTATCAACCTAGCAGTCAACATACAAAAGAGCCAAGTCAAGATCATACCTTCCAAGGATATATCCGTGAAAATGGGGAAGTGGGTATCCGGAATGAAATCTGGATCATCAACACGGTTGGTTGCATCAATAAAACATGTGAAATTCTCGCTAAAATGGGAAATGAGCAGTTTAAGGATCGACAAATCGATGGGATTCATCACTTTTCCCACCCATACGGCTGTTCTCAATTGGGAGATGATTTGACACATACACAGAAACTTTTAGCTGCCTTGGCTCAACATCCAAATGCAGCAGGGGTTTTAGTTGTTGGGTTAGGATGTGAGAACAATCAAATCGAAGCATTTAAAGAGGTCATAGGCGAATTTCCTCCAAATCGCATTAAATTTTTAAAAGCCCAGGAGGTTCAAGATGAATTGGAGAGCGGCTTACGTTTAATGGGAGAATTAGTGGAATATGCCGAAGGATTCGTACGCAAGCCCGTACCGGTTTCAAAGCTGGAAATAGGCCTGAAATGCGGGGGTTCCGATGGTTTTTCAGGCATTACTGCTAATCCATTGGTTGGTGCGGTTTCCGACCTTATTGTAGAAAATGGCGGGACCACGATATTGACAGAGATTCCTGAGATGTTTGGAGCGGAAACGATATTGATGAACAGGGCAAGAGATGAAGAAACCTTCAATAAAATCGTTGGCCTTATTAATGATTTCAAACAGTATTTCATTCGCCATGATCAGGAAATTTATGAAAACCCTTCACCTGGAAACAAGGAAGGCGGCATAAGTACGCTGGAGGAAAAATCACTTGGGTGCACGCAAAAAGGCGGCCATGCGACTGTAGTGGATGTTAGCCCATATGGTGAAAGGGTAGTGAAGCATGGTTTGAATTTAATCAATTCTCCTGGAAATGACCTGATTTCGGTGACGGCTTTGGCAGCAGCAGGTGCACATATCGTTCTGTTCACTACGGGAAGGGGAACACCATTTGGCGGACCGGTGCCAACCGTGAAAATAGCAACGAATTCAGATTTAGCCGATCGTAAAAAACACTGGATTGATTATAATGCAGGGCAATTGATTGAAGGTCAAAAAATCGAGGAATTAAAAGACGATTTATTCCAATACATTCTTGAACTTTCATCAGGTAAAAAGAAAACGAATAATGAAAAATTCGGTTATAGGGAGATAAGCATCTTTAAAGAAGGCGTCATTCTCTAACAGGTGTACATATCTATTAAGATACTAAAAAGGAGTGTTATTCAATGAAAAGTATTGTTTGTGAACAACCTTTTGAATTTAAGATGATCGAGACGGAAAAACCGGTTCCAAACTCAGGCGAAGCTTTGGTTCGTGTGCGGCGAATAGGAATTTGCGGTACGGATATTCATGCCTATGGTGGTAATCAACCCTTTTTTAGCTATCCTCGAATACTTGGACATGAATTATCCGGTTATATTGAATCCATACCAGAGAATGAATCAGGGCTGAATGTCGGGGATCAAGTATCGATCATCCCCTATATGGAATGTGGAAAATGCCTGGCTTGCAGAAGTGGGAAAACGAACTGCTGTACGGATATGAAAGTTTTGGGTGTACATTCTGAAGGCGGCATGAGTGAGTGGATGACGGTTCCTTATAATCATTTGGTGAGAACAGAGGGTCTTACACTTGACCAATCCGCAATGATAGAGCCATTAAGTATAGGGGCTCACGCAGTTAGACGCGCTGCTATTCAAAAAGGGGAATTTGCACTGGTAATTGGTGCTGGTCCAATTGGCTTGGGAGTCATGGCATTCGCTAAAGAACAGGGTGCGAAGGTGATCGCAATGGATGTAAATGATGAACGCCTTGCGTTTGCTGGCCAATGGGCAAATGTCGATTATACGTTGAACGTTTTGGAGAATCCAATGGAGGAATTAGCCCAATTGACAAATGGAGATATGCCAAGCGTGGTATTTGATGCGACAGGTAATGCTAAGTCAATGATGGATTCATTTAAATATCCTGCTCACGGCGGAAGGCTGATTTATGTTGGGCTAGTTAAAGCGGATATTTCCTTTAATGATCCTGAATTCCACAGTAAAGAGCTTACATTAATGGGAAGCCGTAATGCAACAAGGGATGACTTTGATTATGTCGTGAATACGCTGAAGAATGACAAGCTGGATATGGGTCCGTATATTACACACCGCACACATTTGGATGAAATGATCAATCAGTTTGAAGGGTGGTTAACTCCTGAGGCTAAAGTGATCAAGGCTATCGTCGAAATTTAAGCATTACGTATCCTGTCATAAGGGCAACCTCTTAAATCGCACTCTGAATTGGATATTTCAATAAGAAAGGTGTTCTTTGATCATGAACATAAATAAATGTCAGCTAAAGAGTCTGAGTAAAGCTACAAGAGCTGTCAAATATTCACATATGATGGATTTTCCCATAAAAGTATTGCAGATTGGGGAGGGGAATTTTCTTCGAGGCTTCTTCGATTGGATGATTCATGAATGTAATAAACAAGGTCATTTCATGGGAAGTATTGCAGTTACCCAGCCTCGCCGCGCCGGGAAAGGGAAAATAGAGGAAGTGAAGCGGCAAGATGGCCTGTATACATTAATGTTACGTGGTTTTCACCAAGGGGAGAAAATGGAACATACAGAGATCATTTCCGTTTTTTCGAAGGTAATTGATCCATATGAAGATTGGGTGGAATTTTTAGCGTTATCAGAAAATCCTGAATTGGAATTTGTAGTTTCCAACACGACTGAAGCAGGGCTCAAATACCAGCCGATTCCTTTGGAAGAAGGAAAGCCAATTGAATCCTTTCCAGGAAAACTGACTGCTTTTTTGTATCATCGTTATCTGCATTTCAACGGAGATGCGAAAAAAGGACTGATCATGCTGCCTTGCGAGCTTTTAGAGAGAAATGGTGATTCATTGAAGCAATGCGTTCTTAAGCATTGCAGGGATTGGGATTTACCAAAGCCATTCATGAAGTGGGTGGACCGGGACAACCTATTCCTAAACTCGCTTGTAGACCGTATCGTTACAGGATTCCCAGCCAGTGAGTCGGACAAACTATTTACGGAATGGGGATATAAGGATACTCTGCTAAATACGGCAGAACCCTACCATTTATGGGCTATTGAAGGTGACCCTTGTATTGATCAACGTCTTCCTTTACAACAAGCAGGCTTAAATGTACGTTGGGTAAAAGATTTAACACCTTATCAAATGAGGAAGGTACGGATTCTTAATGGTTCTCATACTTTGATGGCTCCTTTAGGCATTTTATCTGGAATGGAAGAAGTAAAACAGGCAATCGATCATCCGGAATTCAATCAATTTCTGAGCAATGCCATCGAAAAGGAAATAATTCCTTCATTACCTTTTGATCAAAATGAGATGATGTTATATGGGGAAAGTGTTCTTGAGCGATTTAAGAATCCTTTTGTACATCACCTCCTGGCCGATATTTCGCTGAATAGCATTTCGAAGTTCAAGGTCCGTCTCCTGCCTACCTTAGAGGAATATCATAAGGCGCGAGGCAGGCTGCCTGACTGTATCGTTCGAGGTTTTTCAGGTTTGATCCGATTTTATAAGGTTCACGAAGTGAAGGGGAGTTATATTGGTAAAAGCTTTGCGGGTAAAGTCTATGTCGTTAAAGATGATATAAAGACAATTGAATTTTTCAAGAAACAATGGCTTCGTTATGATAAGGGGGAAATCCCGCTTAGACAATTGATAGAAGCCACCTTAAGTAATCAATATCTATGGGGGAAGGATTTGAGCGGTATCCCGAACCTAGGAAACGAATTATGCCAATATCTAGAAGGAATGATTGATGGAGATTATCCGTTTAAAGGATTCGGGCAAAGTTAAGTTCATGAATATCCTGCATATCTCTCATTTTTTTCTTTATTTTATTTGTATTTTTGGTATACTGAATTAGTGATATTTTTTCTTGGTAGTTTCCTAATGGAAAGATATTAAAAGAGTTACATATTCTTTATTCCCGTGAAGGGGAGTAGCGTCAGGTATAACCTGAAATAAAGTCGTCATTACGTGGGAATCCCACCGGCTTTATTGGCCTAATTCATTTAGTGCTTAGCGAGACCTTTGCCATTTATGGCAGAGGTCTCTTTATTTTTGTATAAAGGAGGAAATAGTGTTGGATTTTTTTACAGGTGAATTCATTTCAGGACTTTTAGCGATCATTATGATAGATTTGGTTCTAGCCGGTGATAATGCGATCCTTATTGGATTGGCTGCAAGAAAGCTTCCAAAAGAACAGCAAAAAAAGGTGATAATTTGGGGAGCGGTCGGGGCAATAGTGATAAGGATCATTGCAACGCTGCTGGTTGTTGTACTTTTAGAGGTACCTGGACTGCATTTAATAGGCGGATTACTTCTTGTATGGATTGCTTATAAGCTCCTTATCGAAGAAGAGGATCATGATTTGAAGCCTGCAGATTCGATGTGGGCTGCCATAAAAACGATCATTATTGCGGATGCTTTGATGGGATTGGATAACGTCCTAGCGGTTGCAGGTGCATCACATGGTAACTTCACTTTAGTGGTGATCGGTTTACTTGTTTCCATCCCAGTAGTGATGTATGGAAGTACTTTGATCCTGAAACTGATTGAACGTTTCCCAGTCATCATAATAGTTGGTGCGGGAATACTAGGTTGGACAGCTGCTAAAATGATTGTAGCTGAACCCTTCATGCAAGACTATTTTGCAAATCCCTTCATTAAATACGGATTTGAAGCGATAGTGGTGATTGGAATCCTGGTTGCCGGGACTTCAAGACAGAAAAATATTGAAAAAGAAAAAGCAAACAGAGAAAAAATGCAAATCGAACGTAATGGATAATGGACACAGAGAGACCTTTCGAAAATGAAAGGTCTCTTCTTTTTGTCTAAGCCCTATAAGTTACAAAACAAGCAAAAGGTGTACCAAAGTCCACACTTTGGTACACCTTTTGCAAATATTCAAGGAAACGATAACATGCATTACAATCACGATATCTGAGCCGAATGATCTTATGGAGCGTTCACTCTTTTATTTAGTTTAAGTTAATCCATACACTTTTGACTTCCGTATAATTTTCCAAAGCATAACTGCCCATTTCCCGACCAATTCCACTTTGTTTAAAACCGCCAAATGGAGAAGCTGCATCAAAGGCGTTATAGCAGTTTACCCAAACTGTACCTGCTTTTAATTCATTGGCCACATAATGGGCTTTTTTTACATCTTGTGTCCATAAACCTGCAGCCAAACCATATTCTGAGTTATTTGCACGGTTTATCACATCATCCAAATCATCAAAAGGCATTGCAGCTACAACAGGACCGAAGATTTCTTCTTTAGCGATCGTCATTTCATCTTCAACGCCTGCAAATATTGTAGGTGCTACAAAATAGCCCTCTCCTTGTCCATATTTGCCCCCTGTAACCACTTCAGCTCCTTCAGACTTTCCTTTTTCAATATAACTGCCCACTCGTTCCAATTGTTTACTGGAAACCAATGGCCCTATCTGTGTAGATGGATCAAGACCGGCCCCTTGTTTAATGTTTTTTGCATGAGACACTAAGTCGGCTACCACATTGTCATAGGATTTCTTTTGAATGTACAGGCGGGAACCGGCACAGCAAACTTGTCCTTGATTAAACATGATGCCCATTAAAGCACCAGGAATGGCTTTACTCATATCTGCATCCGGTAGAATGATATTAGGTGATTTCCCGCCTAACTCCAACGAGATTTTTTTCACAGTTCCCGAAGCTTGGCGCATGATCATTTTCCCTACTGAGGTTGAACCGGTAAAGGCAATTTTATCGACATCTGGATGGTCTACAAGCGGTGACCCTGCTGTTTCCCCAAATCCAGGGATGACATTGAGAACGCCAGGAGGAAAACCGGCTTCAAGCGCCAATTGACCTAAATATAATGCTGAAAGCGGCGTTTGCTCTGCTGGTTTTAAAACGATCGTACATCCGGTTGCAAGGGCTGCGCCTAATTTCCATGCAGCCATAAGAAGAGGGAAATTCCATGGGATGATTTGTCCTACCACTCCAACTGCTTCATGTCGGGTATAATTGAAGTAATTCCCAGCAACAGGTATTGTTTGTCCTACTATCTTAGTTGTCCACCCAGCATAATAGCGGAAGTGATCAATTGCAAGGGGGACATCGGCATTAGTGGTTTCGCCAATTGGCTTGCCATTATCCAAGGTATCCAATTGTGCTAACGCCTCTTTATGTTCCTCCATGAGGTCCGCTAATTTATAAATAAGGCGGCTGCGTTCCGATGCACTCATTTTTTTCCAAGGACCGTTGTCGAATGCCTTCCGGGCTGCTTTGACTGCTTTATCTACATCTTCCGGACCTGCTTCACTCACGACCGCTAAAACTTTGCCGTTTGAAGGATCGAGAGTCTCAAAGGTTTTTCCTGAAGCAGCTTCCACCAATTCCCCATTAATCAAAAGCTTTTTAGTGCCCTTCAAGAATTCTTGCACCCGTGGATTAAGTTTAATAGTTTGTTCCATGTTAATACCCCTTTTCATTTGGATTTTAAGTTCGATATCTGTTCAGACAATGGTGTTCCTCTAAGTAAAGGATCAGGTATGATCTTATGTTTTTGATACAATTCTCTTTGGCTGCCTTGCAGCAAGTCAGAATATTTTTAAAAACTGGATTACTTGATTCTTTCCCCCCTTATCAAAAGGAATCAATTTCTCGACATGTAATTATGCAAGACTTATGCCATAACAAAAAATCGATGAAACCAGTTAAAAGATGGTAGAGCGATATCGGAAGGTGCCATACTGTTCCATATTGGAACAGGCAGGTGTTCCAATATGGAACAAAAATGTTTAGCAGTTCGTATAAGTCCGTTTTCATTTTGGTGAATATCTGAATTTTCTGTTATAATTAAAACTGTATGAACGAACCCTGAATGCTCTGAAACTTTGAATTATATATAGTTTCATTTATGAAATTGGATAAAAAACAGTAGCAGATTTACTCGATTATACATACGGGAGGATTATCAATGTCTGTTAATATAAGCGCGGATAAAGGAACCATACCGGTATTTATTCAAGAATCATGGCAGCGGTGCATTTCGAAGGGACTTCAGCCAAGCATGATGGATAAGGAAGATATGCTTGGTGCATTTGAGTTGGCCGAATACCACGATCGATATGCGGAACTCCTGCACCATTCTTCCCCCATTTTAGAAGAAGTTTATCGCTCGATTAATGGTTTGGAGTCCATTTTATTACTTGCTGCTCCTGAAGGATATATCATCGAAACAGTTGGGGATCCAGCTTTCATTCGCCATGCAGATAATGTTTCTTTAAGGAAAGGGGCCAATTGGCTAGAGGAATCAAAAGGAACAAATGCAATAGGAACAGCCATAGTAGAGAAAAATCCTGTATTGATTCATGGCAGTCAACACTTTCATCAGGATAACCATTTCCTCACTTGTGCTGCATCGCCCATTTATCACCCTGATGGGCATCTGCTTGGTGTTTTGAACTTAAGCAGTCATCAACAAAATTATCATCCTTTTTCCATTAGCTTAGTTCAAAGGGTGGCTGATAGCATCAAACAAGCACTCTTATTGTCCCATACACAAAAAAGGGAGAAAAACCTTTATTTTATATATGATTCATACCCTGATCCGTTAATTACCCTTGATAAAGAGGGGAAAGTTACAGATCTCAATTTAGCGGCGTCACATGTTATCGGCACTTTGAAAAAACCGGTATCGAATATAATATCAGGAACAGATCCACTTGTTTTGGAACAGAGGGTTTCAATTAAAGACCAGGAATTTTTAGTGCAAACACTAGGCGAAAATATGGAAAATCAATCATCCGTGATCGTTCGGTTAAAAAAACAAAAATTGATTGATGGTTTAACAACCAATCGTTATCAATTTACAGATATACTAAGTAACGATCCGCAAATGAATCAAACCATATCCATTGCTAAAAGAGCTGCAGCTCTTGATATCAGCCTGCTGATCACTGGAGAAAGCGGAACCGGAAAAGAACTGTTCGCTCAATCCATTCATGGGGTTAGCTTAAGAAGTGATAAGCCATTCATCGCCATCAATTGCAGCGCAATTCCCGAAAATTTATTGGAAAGTGAGTTATTTGGGTATGAAAAGGGTGCCTTTACTGGAGCAAAAAGCGGCGGGCATAAGGGGAAGTTCGAAGCTGCAGATGGCGGAACCCTTTTTTTGGATGAAATCGGGGACATGCCGCTCCAAGCTCAAGCGACTCTGCTCCGAGTGCTTCAGGAACGATGTGTGACGCGTGTCGGCGGACATGCTTCCATTCCAATCGATGTAAGGGTCATCGCCGCCACCAACAAAGACTTACAAAAAGAAATTGAAGCTGGAGAATTCCGTGCAGATCTATTTTTTCGCCTTTGTGGATTATCATTAAAACTTCCAAATCTGAGGAGTCGCAAAGATTTATTGCTGTTAGCAGAATACATTTTAGTGGATTTACCTTATAAGAGCGAACATACCGAACTAACTAATGAAGCTAAAACATTCATTTTGGAATATTCATGGCCAGGAAATTTCCGTGAATTGCAAAACGTACTGGGACAGGCTGCATTCCTAGCTGATAATGGCCCGATTACAAGGGACCTGCTTGTGGCACTTTGTCCTGTTTCTTCCATTACAAATGAGGAAGGGGCAAATGACGATCAAGAACCAAGAAACTTTCAAGAACAAGAAACCCAACTTATCAGAAATACATTGAAACGAACAAATGGAAATATCAGTAACGCCGCGAAACAACTCGATATCGGCCGAAATACGCTTTATAGAAAAATGAAAAAATATGGAATCAAACTTCAAAAGTAAGAGTTTCTTAGTATATATATAAACATGAATGATGAGTTTCCATTTTATGAAAATCTCAGATTCCCGACCTGATTTGGTCGGTTCTTTGGTATCGCAAGTAAACATATGCGGACCAGCATACCTTGTCTCCTTATAAGCTACATTTCACCTTAAAAACAATAAATAATGAAGTGCAGAAAATCAAAATCTCATATAGAATGATGTTATTGATATAGTATCTAAAATTCCGTAAGGGGATGTGTGGTCAATAGTATGGAGTTGTCATCTGAACATAAGAAGTATAAAAATGTATTGATTCAATATTTGGAAGAAAATGAATCTGTGTTTTTAAATGAATGGAACGAGACTATTAAGATCAATGAAATAGACCCCTACAAAGATAAGATTAAAGAAAATGGTTATGGGATGTACTCACTGGTCATCCAAACGTTCAAGGAGGTATTGTCTGAAGAAGTGCTGATAAAATTGGCTTACCAGGTTGCAAAAGAGCGACTTGAAGCAAATATCAACATTGGGGATTTTCTATATAATATCAATTTGGGGAGAAATATCATAATCAAAAATCTATTTGGGGCCAATATCCCAATTAATTATATGCAGAAATTCATTAATGATATCAACCTGCACTTTGATATGTTCAGCTACCATGCAGTAACGATATATACGAATCTTACAAATGAATTGATTGAGGAGAAAAAGTCTTATATTAGTGAAAACCACAAAGATAAATTAGCGGTACTGGGTCAGATATCATCAAGCTTTGTACATGAGTTCCGAAACCCTCTTACAGCTATCATGGGGTTCAATAAATTACTGAAAAGGGAGAACCCGGGCTTGAAATATTTAGATATCATTGATTATGAATTAAATCAGTTGAATTTCAGGATAACCCAATTCCTCCATACCTCTAAATCAGATTTTAATGAGGAACAAAGAGAGGAAATTTCCGTGTTGAAATTAATTGAAGAAATTCAAGAACTGACTTATGCAAATATTGTGGATGCCAGTGTTAATGTGGAAATAGATATTTTTCCAAACTTCGTCATGACAGCGAGCAAGGATGGGTTAAAACAAGTGTTCTTGAATCTTTTTATTAATTCCATTGATGCCTTAAAGGATAAGGAACATCCAAGAATTTTGAGGATAAACTCTTTAATTGAGGCGAATGAAAGAATAATTAGAATTTCAAATAATGGACCGGCCATTGCCAGTGAATTGATTGAATCTATTTTTGAGCCCTTTGTCACAACGAAAGAGTTAGGAACGGGAATTGGATTATACGTATGTAAAAAGATCATTGAAAGTAATGCTGGATATATGAATTGTGTCTCCAATGAAGATTTAACCACATTCAGTATCCATTTTCCCTCAGTTCAGAACGAATTTATAAGGGTTTAATACATATCATATAGTGACATTACATAAAGCATTAAATACTTATCGATATTTTTGGAAGCTTGTACATAGATTTTTGATTAATAGCGGAAGGAAATTCTAGGTTTTCCTGTATTTACAAAAACATTCTCAGTGAAAATAAATCTATTTGGAAGATGCCAAGAAATCATAATATGGATTTTAGCATCTTTTTTTTTTATCCCTGCTATTTTTCAGTATATATATGTGTCGAAATTTTAAAAGAAAGCAATTAAATTGTCATTTTTAATTCGATTGTGGATCAAAAAGGATCGATAATTAATATATGAATCATAAATTGGATTGATGATTCAATAATGAATCGTTTTAAATTCATAATAGCGTTAAACCCCATTAAAATAACTATCCTTTTTTTGGCATGGATATTGCTTTTATAATATATGATATGTATAAATTTTAATGAAAGAGGGTGTTTTTATAAAAAAAGAAGAGTGAGGAAAGAAATAATAGAGCTGGTTAACCATATTTTTACATAAAACGACATCGCGCAACAAAAAGCAAAGTGCAAAATCAACAAAGATCATCATTGTACCTTCCGTGTATTTCGTTGAGGGGCTGAGGTAGTGAAAAGGGAGTATAAATAGAAAAGCGGTTACGGTTAATAGAGTTTGCTGTGCAATATACATATACCGATTGTGAATTTGGCCTCATTTAAAATTAATGATGAAACGGGGATAGGACTGTAAACATTGTTTTTGACTGAAAGGTTTCTACTAGGGTACCCATGAGCAGTGGTTTACTGCTTACAAAACGGTAAATTGACAGTTTTAAAGGATGGTGACAATAGTGGCACTTCAAACAAATGAATTGAAACACGGTCTCAAGACCAGGCATGTCACAATGATTTCTATTGGCGGGGTAATTGGGGCAGGACTATTTATCGGAAGCGGAACAATAATCGATTCAGCAGGACCTGGTGCTATTTTATCGTATATAATCGCAGGATTGATGATCGTGCTAATAATGCGTATGCTGGGTGAAATGGCTGTGGTGAATCCTGATAGCGGATCCTTTTCAACATATGCACATCAAGCATTTGGTCCCTGGGCCGGATACACGATAGGCTGGTTATACTGGTTCAACTGGGTTATCATCATGGCCATTGAAACTACGTTATTGGGTACTATGATTCATGATTGGTTTCCTGGCATACCTATGTGGGCTGCCAGTCTATCTTTTCCTATATTAATGACGGTTACGAATATCTATTCAGTCAAAGCTTATGGGGAATTTGAATACTGGTTAGCTTTCATGAAAGTGGCTGCCATTGTAATATTCCTCTTCCTGGGCGCCGCCATGATTTTCGGATTTGTTCCAGGATTCGATTCACCAGGCCTCTCAAACATTACAGGGGCTGGAAAGTTTTTGCCAAATGGTTTTCTGCCTGTCCTCCTTAGTGTGATATTCATTACCTTCTCTTTATCAGGAAGTGAAGTAGCTGCCATTGCTGCAGGGGAGTCTGAAAATCCTGAGAAAAATATTATTAGAGCCATAAACAGTGTTGTATGGCGTCTCCTTCTTTTCTTTGTTGGTTCAGTGACTGTGTTGGTTCTCGTAATCCCCCAGGGGGCTGAAGATTTATTAAAAACCCCCTATGCCAGTGTATTTGATATGGCAGGCCTCCCGGCAGCGGGTCAAGTCATGAATATCGTAATCTTCATTTCATTGCTTTCGGTTTTGAATTCAGGGCTATATACAAGCTCTCGTATGTTATATTCTTTAGCAAAAAAAGGTGATGCACCGAAAATCCTTTCCCGTGTGAATAAGAGGGGAATCCCGATATGGGCGTTAATGGCAAGTGTTTTCTTTGCTTATGTGTGCACGACATTTAAATTTGTTTCCCCTGATAAATTGTTTGCTTTTCTCGCTAACAGCTCGGGAGGAGTCACTATGATCATGTATATCTTTATCGCCTTTTCCCATCTGTATTTGCGGAAAAAGAAGGAAAAAGAAAATCCAGGGACACTCAAAGTGAAAATGTGGCTATTCCCTTATTTAACCTACGCGACTATTGCCGTATTATTTATTATATTCGTTGCTCAGGCATTTATTGATTCCATGAGATTGCAATTCTTTCTTACAACCCTTCTCACGATTCTAGTTATTGGGTCATACTTTCTGTTTTATCATAAGAAAAACGTAATTACTCCTGAACAAGAAGGAAAACTAAAAAAAATTCACGTTAAGGAAGGGTAAGGAATGTAGTCTTTTTTGTCCGATTATAGAAAGAAATGATTGACTATTCAAATAAAAAGGCTGCTCTTAGTGGGCAGCCTTTTTTGGTTCCAAAATTTAACGCATTATTTTAACGGGGGGAAATAAAGCGTGTTCGGAATTGTGACTGCCATCAACCCATAATGATACTCATTCATTTGCAACTTTGAAATCCTTTGCTAGAATATAATCTATAGAAAAGATTAGGAGTGGTGACTGTGGCTGAAACTCCAGCTGAAGATTTGATTCATTATATTGCACCAAAAGGAGAGTATATCCCTTTTTTAGATGATACGGACTATATCGCTAAAGGATTGGAATGGAAATTATTCACTGCCCGTTCGGTAAAAAGAGAACTATTATACAAAAGCGGCAGTTTTCAAGCTAAAGTCAAATTGGCAGGCTATGAACAATATGGAAATGGCCTAGACACTGTAGTTGTTGAATTTGAAAATGGAAAGCTTAGTTGCATTCACCCTTCCTATTTAAAGGAAATGCAAAGCACCAGTTTCGGAAAAGAATTGTTGAGTGGACCGGTTACCGAAACATCCGCAGATTCAAGTGAAACTGAGCAGGTGATGGAAGCACCAATTACGGAAAACTCCGATCAGCTAAGTGCAGAACCAAAAAAAGCAAAAACCAAAACTAAAAAGACGACTGCAAAACCTAAATTGGACTTACCTGGGGAAAAAGTGCATTTCACTGCAACGGTCAAGGAGTTCACGGCGAAAATGAACCATTTCACTGGTGAAGAAGATGAAGTCATACTCTTGGAGAATGTCATAGTGACAACGGAGCCTGAATTGACTATCGGCGATGCTTGGTGTGGATATAGCAAGACATTAAAAAAAGCTGAGCTCGAAGAAGGGGACGCAATCGAATTTGATGGAAAAGTGGTCGACAAAAAATATAATAAAGAAATACGGTATAAAGTTAATAATCCATCTAAGTTAGTGAAACAAGAGATGTAAGCTTAACGCAGAAGGTCTTGAATGAAAGGGAGTAAGCCGCCGCTTACTCCCTTTTTTGTTGCTTTAATCAGTTTTCAAAAGAAATGAATGCGTTCATGTGAACTTATTAGAATAGATGAGTCCATTCCTGGAATATATTCGTTTGTGGGAATTACAACTTATGACCATTCACCAATCGTATAGTTAAGGGTTTCGCTTATGTGGTTTCATATTTTCCAGTGTTGGGGATAATACATTATGATAATGGATTTATAAAAAGAGTAGGGGGGTTATTATATGAAAGAGTTATTTCGGTTATTAAAACAAGGTAATAAATCGGCGTTCATTGCTGCCTGTGTGAATAGTATCATCGCTGTGCTAAAGGGGATTGCTTATTTCATGACAGGCAATGTAGCTATGTTTGCTGAAACTTTACATACTTTGGGCGATGCTGCGAATCAGTTTTTCGTATTCATTGGATCCGCACTAAGTAAAAAGTCACCAACTGATCGATTCCCTGATGGTTTTGGACGTTTGGTTAACCTCGTATTATTAGGGGCAGTATTGGTTGTCGGGATCATGTCTTATGAAACGATTAAAGAAGGGTTCCATCACATTTTGCACCCTGTAGAATCAACTGGTATCCTTATTAACTTGTCTGTCCTTTCGTTAGCGGTTGTGTTGGAATCATATGTATTATTTAAAGCGATGAAAGAAGTGGTGCATGAGACTGGAATCGAAGCTAAAGGAGCAGCCGTCATATTTAAGAGCTTCGCTGGTTTAAAAAGAGCAAAACCGGCGACGAAATTAGTATTCATGGAAGATATGGTAGCAACCGGTGGTGGGGTACTAGCGATAATTGCCATTTTATTAGCAAACTTCACGCCCTTCATCCAAGCGGAAGGCGTTGCTTCCGTCATGATCGGTCTCGGTATGTTCTATGTGGTTGGTAGGGTATTTCTTGATAATGCTGCAGGTGCACTTGGGGAAGCCGATATTGAAATGCGACAAAAAATTGGAACTATGGTCATGGATGATCCAGACGTAAGGGATATACAGAAACTGGCCGTAATAAAAGAAGGGGAAGACTTTCATGTTGAACTTGAAGTTGAACTTGATCCCCATATTTCAATCGCCCAGGCGGATGACATTAAAGATCGGCTGTTTAATGAGATATTCAAGGAAAGAGGAGTTACGGATGTCATTATAGAATTTGATGAAAATGATGGTATCCCAATATGGGAAGGTCAGATAAAAAAAGAATTGAATGAAATGAAAAAAGAAAGGGAGTAGACGATGTTTAGAATGGCAGAATATAAAGTGGCCGGATAAAGATATTTGGTTGATTATAAAAATCATGAAACGAATGGCAATGCCTGTTCAATTATTCACGTACTTTCCTTGCGTATGCATTATAAGCTATCATGGACTTAGTTACATAAAGAAGGATTATGGAAGGGTGAATAAGAATGAAGGAACAAGATATTAAGCTGGTTGCACTTGATATGGATGGCACGCTTCTCAATAAGGCTGGAGAGATATCCCAAGAAAATCGGAGAGCGATAAAAGAAGCAGAAAATCAAGGGATTTTTGTTGTATTGAGCACAGGAAGATCCTACGCGACATGCAGTGATTTTGCAAAGTCAATGGAACTCCAATCATACCTCATTACCGTTAACGGAAGTGAAATATACGATAATCAAGGAAAACTGGTGGAAAGGAATATCGTCGATAGTGAGTCCATACAATGGATGTGGGAATTAAGCCAAAAACATGGTACACATTTTTGGGCAATTAGTTGCGATAATATATACAGGGCTGAAATGCCTGAAAAAATCCATGATTCGCAATGGCTTAAATTCGGTTTTGATACAACTGATGATGACGTCCGCAAAATCATCATGGATGAACTGGTATCAAAAGGAAACTATGAAATAAGCAATTCTAGCCCAACGAATATTGAAGTGAATGCCATGGGCGTCAATAAAGCGAAAGCGATAAAGCTTGTATGTTCATTGCTCGATATTACGATGGATAATGTTATGGCAGTAGGTGACAGTCTTAACGACCTTGCAATGATTTCTGATGCAAAAGTGGGTGTGGCAATGGGAAACGCCCAAGAAATTGTGAAAGAAAAAGCAGATTGGGTTACAGCAACAAACGAAGAAGATGGTGTGGCTAAGGCCATTCGTAAATGGGCGCTTTCAAATTGAATCGAAACTGTATGTGGGATTATTCCATATACAGTTTATTTATTGAAATGGCGCTTCATGACAAGTTAATTCAGCTGCTGAATTAATTTCTTGAAAATTGTGTATTTTAGAAGTATGATAATCTTGTAGTGTTATATTTTGGTAATATATTAAAATGGGAGGTTTCATAGATGACAAGAAGTTTGCCTGAACAGTGGTGGAATCAATTATCTTTACCAGTTATCTCAGCACCTATGTTTTTAATATCCGGTCCTGAGTTAGTGAAAGAATGCTGCTTGAATGGGGTGATTGGCTCTTTTCCAGCACCGAATGCGCGGCCGATCGAGATACTGGATCAATGGATGAGTGATATAAACGACACATTGATTGCAGCAAAGGATAAAGAACCTGGCTCAAAGATTGCTCCATGGGCAATGAATATGGTTGTCCACCGTACATATAGCCGTCTTGAAGAAGAGCTGGAATTGGTCAAAAAGCATCAGCCTCCCATCGTCATTACATCATTAGGTTCACCAAAACATGTGGTGGATGTCGTACATAGATATGGCGGGTTGGTCTTTTCAGATGTCAGCTCGGTGGATTTTGCAAAAAAAGCTGCGGAATCAGGTGTGGACGGATTGATCTTGGTTGCTGCGGGAGCCGGTGGTCATGCTGGTGAGATAAATAGCTTTGCTTTCGTGGACAGCGTAAGGACATTCTGGGACGGAATCATTTTGCTTGCCGGATCCATCAGTACTGGTCACAGTATCTTGGCAGCTCAGGCTGCAGGAGCGGATCTTGCATATATGGGTACACGTTTTATCGTGGCTAAAGAGAGCAGGGCCAATGATGAATATCGTGAAATGCTTGTCGATTCTGATCATGATGACATCATCTTGACTGATGCATTTTCAGGGGTTAATTGTAATATGCTGAAACCGAGCATCAGAAAGGAAGGATTGGACCCAGAACAATTAGCCAAAAAAGAAAAAGTCGATTTTGACAGCATGTCCAAATCATCTGAATCTAAAGCGTGGCGTGATATTTGGTCAGCGGGTCATGGCGTAGGGGCGATTAAAAAAATAGATACCGCCGCCGGCATCATAAAACAATTAGAAAAAGAATATCAGCAATCCTTAAAGAAACTGACCGGGCAGGCGGAAAAATTAAAAGGCATTATATCAAAATGATTTGTAAGCGCTTCATTTGATTATGCTAATATAGCTAATTAAAAGGGTATCCACAATGGATACCCTTTTTTGCCATGAAATATAGAGGGAATTTTATCAGCCGATGATAAGGTCTAAATCAGTAAAAAGGCAATCTTTAACAGGATATAGAGAGATAAATAGTGGATATAGGATGTAAGACAGTGAAAAAATATTGATAAAAGAATGGATAAATGTTATATTATTTTCGTGATAATGACCGAATGAACGATATAGTCATTAATTATTGTTTGCATGAAAAGTAATATATATTAAAGATTAAGATAGTGAATTTTAAATATATATTGCAGAAGCAAATGAGTAAAAATGTATTCTTCAATCCGTTTTTCACCGAGATAGATTAAATAAACGGCATATTCGTCGTATAGGAGGGCTTGGTAGGCGTGTTAAATTCTTTAAAGGGTGAATTTTTAGCCATAATAAAACATCCTATGATACTCATTTCCATAATAGGGATCATACTGATTCCTTTATTATACAGCGGCACTTTCCTGTGGGCATTTTGGGATCCATATGGTAAGGTGGACCAATTGCCTGTTGCCATTGTCAATATGGATGAGGGTGCGGAGTTCAATGAATCAGAACTTACAATAGGAAAAGATTTAGTCAAGGAGTTAAGGGAAAAGAAGGATTTCGATTGGCATTTCGTCAGTCAAAAAGAAGCAAATGAAGGCCTGGAAAAACAAGATTATTACATGAAAATAGAAATCCCGAAAAACTTCTCCAAAAATGCAACGACCTTACAGGAGGACAATCCGGAAAAACTTGATTTAATTTATACGTCCAATGAAGGGTTCAACTATATATCCACTAAAATGGGTGACGCAGCTTCAGAGAGAATCAAAGGGGAGGTTTCGTCAGCCGTTACGAAAACCTATGCGGAGTCAATGTTCGATAATTTGAACGAAATGGCTGACGGACTCAAAAGTGCCAGTGACGGAGCTGGAGAATTGAAAGATGGAACAGATACAGTGAAGAGCGGATCAAGTGAAATGGGTGAAGGGATTAACTCGGCTAAAGAAGGTTCCAAAAAAGTCGATGAAGGAATTGATTCCCTTCATTCAGGTTCTGTCGAAATCCATGAAAACCTGGAAAAATTAGCTGAAAAATCATTGACCTTTTCGAATGGGGTCGGTTCGGCAGCTGCTGGATCAAAAGAACTCAATCAAGGGTTACAACAGTTTAGCTCTGGTGTTGGACAAATGAAAGATGGGCAATCCGAGCTCTTGCAAGGAGCCAAGAAATCTGAAGCGGGTACTGGTGAATTGGCGTCTGGACTGCAACAGTCATTAGAGGGTTTCAATCAAATCGAAGAAAAGCTGCCCGCTTTGACAGAGGGAGCAAATGGTGTAGCTGCTGGAGCTTCCCAACTTTCAGGTTCATTGTCTGAATGGAGTGCAGCATCGAACGAAGCAAAAGCTGGGGCATCTGAAGTTTCGGCAGGTTTGGATGAGGTAATTTCCGGATTGAAACAACAATCAGAAGCTACGGATGATCCTGCAGAGAAAGCACGTTTGGAGGGAGTGATTACTTCTCTAACCCGCATCAGTGAAGGTAGTAAAGGAGTATCTGAAGGAGTAGGGAAACTATCGGCAAGTGCAACTGAAATTGCCAAAGGCTCAAATAGTCTTAGTGCTGGTGCTAATCAGTTAGGTGAAGGCACAAGTGCAATAAGCGGCGGTTTCACTCAATTGAAGCAAGCTCAGGATAAACTCGCCAATGGGGCGGATGAACTGAAAAATGGTCAAGGTCAATTGGTATCTGGCTTGACAACATTTGGCGATAGTATAGATTCAGCACAAAGTGGGCTTGGACAGTTAACCGAAGGCAGCAAAAACTTGGTAAGTGGACTTGATCAGCTTGAAGATGGCTCCAAGCAATTATCAAGTGGAACCTCACAGATTTCCGAAGGTTCGAAAGGTCTGGTTACAGGAACGGATAAGTTGAAGGAAGGTTCATCCAGCCTTACTAGCGGAATGGGAGAACTGGCGAATGGAGCCATTAAGTTACAAGATGGAATCGCCAAACTTTCAGATGGATCTGCAGAATTACATGACGAATTAAGTGATGGGGCAGACGAAGCAGGTAAGATAAAGTCCAATGAAGAAGTATATGACATGTTTGCAAGCCCAGTTAAAGTGGATAAATTACCAATTAATAATGTCCCGAACTATGGCACTAGTTTTGCACCATATTTAATTTCATTAAGTTTATTTATCGGGGCTATCGTTCTGACGATCATTTTCCCGTTAAAAGATCCTGCTGTTAAACCTGCGAGTGGAGTTAGCTGGTTTATTAGTAAATACAGCGTCATGGCACTCATAGGAATCTGTCAAGCCATATTGGTGGACTCGATTTTAATTTTAGGTCTTGGAATCAATGTTACGAGCCTGCCGCTATTTTTTGCAGTAAGCATTCTTGCTAGCTGTACATTCATGGCAATCATTCAGTTCCTGGGTTCGGCCTTTGACAATCCTGGCCGGTTCATAGCATTATTGATTTTGATTCTTCAACTGACCAGCAGTGGCGGAACATTCCCAAATGAATTAGTTCCTGGCTTCCTGCAAGGATTCACACCGTTCCTACCGATGACATATTCTATTAATGCTTTCCGTGCAGTCATTTCAACAGGAGATTATAGCTTCATGTGGCATAATCTTGGCATATTGGCCATATTCCTCGTTGTGGCATTAATATTATCACTTCTTTACTTTATTTATCGGTATAAGAAATTGAACGGCGCATTAAATGAAAAACAGGAAGAAGCAACTGTATAATGATCAAAAAACAGCGACCCGTCATGGGTCGCTGTTTTTTAATAAATATCAGGTAATAAGTGAAATGCAGGGAAATAAAAGTGCCCCTAAAATAACACCCATCGTAAAGAAATGTATTCCTGTTCTCATGGAATGAGCAATTTGCGATAAAACTTTGGTGCAGCCTATACAATGAAGTAATTATGCAATCAGTTATACCCTTGTCTTTTGAGAAGCAGGTGCATATTTCTTCATTGGATTTTTTGCTATGACTTCCTTTAAATAAGGATGGCCAGAAGGTCCTGGTTTTCTCATGAGTTCCATTAGGTAAGATATATCGTCCATAGCCCTGTGTGTTTGGAAATTTGTGATATTATGTGCCTGCAGTAATGTTAAGAGTTTACTATTCTCAAATCCGTATTGCTTCCAAGGTACATTCCGCATCGTACAGAACCACTTTTGATCATTGATTTCCGGATACATTTGGTAAAGGAAACTTCTATCGAAAGATGCATTATGTGCAAAAATCGAATCGGTACGGGCAATGAAGGATTTAATTTTTTCATCGTGAAAACTTTTTCCTTCCACGGAGCTGTATGGAATTCCATGAATTCTGTAGGCTTGATCATAATTCCTCCTTGCTCCATAGGAGAGAGGCTCCCTTAAAAATGATTCCTGGTCAATAAGATTAATAATTTCCCCTGTTTCACTGCTGTATGTAAAGAGTATAAGAGCAAGCTCGATGATTTCATCTGAAGAGGGACGTAAACCAGTTGTTTCTACGTCAAGCACTAAACCTAATCTATTAGACAATTTTTTTTCCTCCAGTTGGGTTACATTCTTATATTATAGCTGACATAGGATAGCTATTGAAAGTGTAATGATTGTTTTAAAGTAGCATTTTTAACTTGAAAAGGAATAGTCATTCCTGAAAAATGATTGGTAGAGCAAGAGAGAACTAACAAAGCTAAAAAAAAGATAGAACATTGCTTTTTTCAAAGCAATCTCTATCTTTTTTTATCCATTGAAGTTCATAAGCATTGCAAAATGCTTTCCAATTCATCTTCGGCAATTCGTATGAATTCTTCGTTTTTTTGAAGACTGAAAATGTTCTTGGATTGTTTTATATAGTGCAGTCCTTTTTCAGGTTGATGAAGATGAACCAGATTCTTACCAGTTAATAGATGGAGTTCCGCATATAAATATAATGATTCTTTCGAATTACAAATGTTGATCCCTTTAAAGGTATAATTTAATGATTCCTGATAATAATGAAGTTCAGTCAATGTTTGAGCCAATCCATGAATGATCTTCAAGATAATGGTACCTTCCTGATTCACATGGGGAATATTCTCGATAAATTCCAGTGCTTCATTGAAGATGTTGATGGCCTCTTCATAATTCTTCGTTTTAAAATGGATAATTCCGATACTATTTAAAACTTCTATCTCCTGTTGATGAAGAATGACCCGTTTACCCATGGTTATCTGAATGGCCTCATTCAATAATTCTATGGCCCTTTGTTTGTCATTGTACAAATAAAAAAAAGAGATACCTTCATGCCATTTCAAGAATTGATAAAACGATATCGATTTTTCCGGTGCAGTTGCCATTTCTTTTTGGACGATTTCATAAATTGCTTCATAATTACGTGTGCGTTTGTATTTGTTAATCAAAAGTTTAATGGTTTCTATGTAATTATAAATCGGTTCATTTTTGGTGGTGAAGAAATACGGCAGGTCAACTTTAAGTTTATCCGCAAAAAGTGCCAATTCATCAATGGTTGGAGAAGTGATGCTTCTTTCATAATCTGACAGGGCATTAGGTTCACATATATCCCTAGCCAGTTCTTCTCTTGTAAGATTTTGTTTTATTCGTAATTCGTTGACAGAGCCAACCTCTATTTTCATTACAATTGATCCTTTGTACCTATGTCTAGAATTCTATTTTAACATAATTTTATTTTTATAAGAACGATAATTGAAAGATAGTATGATATAACTACTTTACTTGTGTTCCTAGAGTATTCATCCAACAAAAAAAAATGAAGAACGACTTTTTATTGAAGCGAAAAATGCAAGACGTCTTTCTATATAAAGTGAAAAGTCCCCGCATATTTTTGCTTGGAGTCTCTAATCCCGGATAATAGCAAGCTTTAGATTTGGAATATAAGGATAAAAAAAGGAGGCGGCAATCTGCCGCCTCTAACGTTTTTAATTTCCAATGAATTGCTGGGTCCAATAGTGGGTGTATTTCCCACCTGTCACATGCCCAATTCCAATATGTGTATAGTTCTTGTTCATGATATTGGCCTTATGTCCAGGGCTGTTCATCCATGATTTCATGACAGCATCCGCACTAGGTTGACCTGCTGCGATATTTTCCCCTGCGTACTTGTAACTGATCCCAAAGGATTTCATCATTTCGAAAGGCGATCCATAACTGGGGCTTGTATGATTGAAATAATTACTATCTCGCATATCCTCGGATTTCAGAATTGCTACGGTAGAAATGGCTGTATCCATTTTAAGGGAAGGGAGGCCAGATTTTGACCGTTCTTCGTTCACTAAACTAAGGACCTGCTGTTCAACAGATTGACTTTCTTCGCGATTATCTGTGGTGTTGGACGTTGGAAGATTTATGATTTGCCCGATTCGAATTTGATTTGCATCGTTTATAGCAGAGTTCGTTTTAAGTAATTCGTCAATGCTGACATCATATTCAGTAGCAATTTTCGTTAAGGTATCTCCTTTTGCCACCTCGTATGTATTGGCTCCCAGCGCAACTTTTGGAGATAATAGGGATAGCGACAGTGCTGATAAAAGGATGATTTTCTTCATTTTGGTTCCTCCTAGTAGAATATCTGGATTGGAAGTATAGTATGCTATAAAAATAGTTTTGTGTAAAATTAGCTCATTAACATTCTTTATTGGAATGGGAAAAAGGTATCGAATGGGAAGATGATGTTAAGGGTCCATATAACCCGGAATTGTGTTAAGGGTAACCAAAATTATAGGGCTTTTTGATAAATCGGAAGAATTATTTCATGTAGATAAAGAATCATTTTACGTTTGCAGGCCATATTTGTCAGGGGAAATAATAATAACATCAAAACGATATAGTTATAAGGAACTATGAATGATGGATCCATTAAATTGTCTTAAGGGTGGAGCTTGAATGGATTTAAAGTCAGGGAAAGTGTTTTGGAAAAGATACATTTGAAGCTAGAAAATATCCAATGTTGGAAGAGAATCTTTCATGTGATGTTTGTATAGTAGGGAGTGGTTCATCGGGGGCACACTGTGCCTATTTTTTTTGCAGAGACTGGCCTGAATGTCGTCCTGGGAGCTTTTTTTGGAGAGACCCATGATGGTTTACCGAGGATAGGAGAATGTATCCTAACCATCCAAATTGCTATTTCTTATAAGGTTATGGCGGAATGGGACGGTTTACAGTGTCATCCTTTCCCATATCATCAGCGATTTGATTACAATGGGAGGACATAAGGACTCGGCATTGTATGTTAAGGAAATGGATTTTTCAAAAAGTATTGTCCATTAAGACAGGTATCTCTTCTTCACGAATAGAATAAAGTAGACAGCTGAAAATACCGGGGGGATTCTTTGATGTGTTTTAAGGAATTGGAAACAGAAAGGCTGCGTTTAATCGAAATAGGTCACCATCATGCTGAGAGTCTGTTCGAAATTCTCTCTAAAGATGAAGTGACCAAATATGATGGAATAGAGAGTTTAACCCGAGTTGAAGATGCCTGCCGCTTAATCGATTCGTTTAAAAGTGCTTATATAAACAAACGTGGGATGCGGTGGGGAGTCATTTTAAAGGATTCAGGCAAATTCATCGGTACTGTTGGCCTGAATCAATTGAGCCTCGCGAACAAACGCGTCGAAATAGGATATGAAATCCATCCTGAATATTGGAGGAATCACTTTACGTCTGAAGCCGTCAACGAAGTATTGCGCTATTGCTTTGAAGAATTGGGACTAATCAGAATTGCGGCTTTAACTTTCAAGGATAATATTGCATCCAGAAACCTATTGAAGAAATTTGGATTCAAAGAGGAGGGCAGTCTTCGAAGTTATCTATTTCTTCGGAATCAATCCCATGATGCCCTTGTATTTTCCTTGTTAAGTACAGAGTTTTGCCAGTTAAGACAACAAAGTATTCAGGGATTAAATAGATTATAGTTTAGTATTAGAACATTGCAGCTGGCCAATAGTGCCAGTTTTTTATTTGTGGAATATCTATCTCCCGAGGATCAATTTAAATCACTAAAGGACAATATACATATTTTTCATGTTAAAATAGAGTTCGGATTCATTAATCAGTCCGGATGGACGGACATAAAAAGGAGCAAAATCATTGTGAAGATACTATTTCCGTTCCTTGCGGTACTAGGCGGCATCACCATTGCCATACAAGGACAAATCAATGGTGGATTAGGGAAAAAAGTGGGGGTTATTGAAGCTTCTTTCATTTCGTTTGGGATCGGGACACTCGCTTTATTATTTATTGTTTTGTTCGCGGGAAATGGAAACATTTCTGCCATCGCGTCTGTTCCAAAATGGCAATTGATAGGCGGACTGTTAGGGGCTATTTATGTCATTGTGATAGTATTGGTCGTCCCTCAGATTGGAGTGGCACCTGCATTGGTCGGGGTTATCGCAGGCCAGATACTGATCGGGGCAGTCATTGACCATTTCGGTTTATTTGGAGGTGTACGAATCCCATTGGATTCGAAAAAGGTAGCAGGCATTTGTTTACTTTTCGTGTCATTATATTTATTTAATCATAAATGAGGAAGGGTCATTATTCATTGGATTTGCCACGTACATATAGGTGAGAAACTGATGGAATATCTCTATTCCTACATAGTTATTATCCGTTATTTGGGGTTTACTTGAAAATAACTCAATATTTTATTGAGAAAAAATATTATTCTACTAAAATATATTATTGAATTGGGAATGGTTTACTAGGAAAGTGGTCTTAGTAACCAACCTGGCTGGAATTATTGGAATATTTAGAAAGAATAGACGAGCGAACTTAAATGAATACTGTCATAAAGGTGTTTGAAAAAATCACTGGAAGTCGGAAGTCATTTTACATCAAATAGGTTATCATTTCTTTTTACCTAGTATCTAGATCGAATTGATTAGCAAATAATTACTATCTTGTGAAAAAGTACTCATTGGTTTATTGATTTTTTGATTTATTCGTAATATACTTAAAATTCAACATCTTTAATTCGAGGTATAGTACCCTTAGCGAGGTTGAAAAGAGGGTGATTTTTTACTAGTAAACTGCATTAATGCGTTTTTTAGGGAGAAATACAGATTTATGCAAACGGTTCGCTAGTTGTTTTTGGTGAATTCCTGCAATGAAGGCTTCTAACTTTCCTCGCTGACATTATATGTACTATACGGAAGATTAATAGGTGCTAGAAGGATAATCTATTAAATGGGAATATCCTAAGAAGAGGGGGAATATTTTTTGAAAAAGTCTAAATTTTCAGTGCTTGCTCTTCTTATGGCCATCATGCTTATGCTTGCGGCATGCAACGGCGGTTCGAAGGAAACTTCGAATGAAAAAGAAGGCGGCTCGGGTGACTCATCCGGATCAAAAGTATTAAACGTAAACAACTCAAGTGAACCTGGTTCGCTTCACCCTGCAAATGCGCAAGGTACTCATGAATCATGGATCCTTGAACATACGTTTGAGGGACTGACAAAGAAAACAGAAGAAGGCAAAATCGTACCTGGTTCTGCAGAATCATGGGAAATCAGTGAGGATGGATTAACTTGGACATTCAAATTGAAAGATGGTTTGAAATGGTCAAATGGAGATCCGCTTACAGCCAATGACTTCGAATATGCTTGGAAATATGCTTTGAAACCGGAAACAGCTGCTGATTATGCTTACCAACTTTATTATCTTAAAGGCGGGGAAGCTTACAACAGTAAGAAAGGGAAGGAAGAGGACGTAGGCGTTAAAGCGACAGACGATCATACATTAGTCGTTACTTTGGAACAGCCTACACCATATTTCCTTGACTTGACTTCTTTCTATACTTTCTATCCAATCGATAAAAAGGTACAGGAAGAAAATCCAAAATGGGCTTTGGATGCAAAAACACACGTTTCAAACGGTCCGTTCAAATTAACGGAGTGGAAACATAAAGAAAGCCTGAAAATCGAAAAGAACGAAAATTACTACGATAAAGATAAAATCAAATTGGATGCGGTTAACTTTGCTCTAATTGAAGATGAAAACACAGCATGGCAAATGTATCAGAGTGGCGAATTGGATATTGCTTATCCACTGCCAGTGGACGTGCAAGGCCAATTGGTTAACTCTGGAGACAAAGAATTTAAAAACGGCGCAGAACTTGCTGTTTACTATTACAACTTCAATACGGAAGTAAAACCTTTCAACAATGCAAAGGTGAGGAAAGCGCTTTCAATGGCTATTGAACGTAAGAAAATTACCGAAAATGTTGCTCAAGGCGGTCAACAGCCTGCATTTGGTGTAGTCCCTCCGGGAATTCCTGATGCAACTGGTGATTTCCAGGAAAATACAGGTGACCTGTTTAAGGAAAACGTAGCTGAAGCAAAGAAATTGTTAAAAGAAGGTCTTGCTGAAGAAGGCATGAAAGAATTACCTGAGTTTTCAATTTTGTATAACACGTTAGATTCCCATAAGAAAATTGCTGAAGCCGTTCAAGGGATGTGGCGTGATAACCTAGGTGTTGAAGTGACACTTGAAAATGCAGAATTCCAAGTAAAGCTTGATCGTGAAAAAACTGGCGACTTTGAAATTTCCCGTGCAGGATGGGTTGGTGACTATGTTGACCCGATGACTTTCATGCTTTGGGAAACTGACGGGGCCTATAATGATGCAGGTTGGTCCAACAAAGAATATGATAGTTTATTAAAAAAGGCAAAATCTACAATGGAACCAAAAGAACGTATGGCTGCTTTACATAAAGCAGAGGAAGTTCTGATTGAAGAAATGCCGATCCTTCCGGTTTACTTCTATACAAAACCATATATGGTTAAATCGAATGTTACTGGAGTCTATGCTCCGATTAACGCTTATCCGAACTTTATTTACGCGGATAAAAAGTAAGAGAGTGATAAAAGTGAAATGGGAGGTATGTCCGATTAAGGACATACCCCATTTTTCAATTGCGAATTTGAATATTTCATGAATTCATTTCCGTTTTCAACTCCTTAGAAAATCGATGATTGGGGTGATTACCATGTTGAGATATACATTAAGTCGTTTTAAATGGGCGATTATTACTTTATGGGCTGTTATTACATTAACGTTCATCATAATGCATACGATTCCGGGAAATCCATTTGCGAAAGAAGGAGCTATGCCTCCTGCTGTTTATGAAAACCTTCAAGTCCACTATGGATTGGACAAGCCGTTGTTGACCCAATATGGGAATTATTTATTGGAAGTCGTTCAATTTGATTTTGGTCCATCTTTGAAATCCTCATCCATATCAGTGAATGATTACATTTTGAAGGGTTTTCCAGTGTCCTTGCATTTAGGGGCGCAAGCTTTGGTGATTGCCATCTTCTTTGGGCTCATCTTGGGTGTAGTGGCTTCGTTGAAACGAAATAAATGGCCTGACTATCTATCAATGGTCATTGCCATCGTAGGGATTTCCGTTCCAAACTTTATTTTGGCGACTATTTTAATCAATTATTTTGCAATAAAATGGCACATTTTCCCGGTAGCTACATGGGCGACATGGCAGCATACCATTTTACCATCCATTGCCCTGTCAATGATGCCGCTTGCTTTCATCGCTAGATTAATGCGGACTAGCATGCTCGAAGTAATGGGGCAGGATTATATATTGACAGCAAAGGCAAAAGGATTGAAACGAAGCGGTGTCATAATCAAACATGCGATTCGGAATGCGTTATTGCCGATTATTACGATTCTAGGTATCCTTACGGCTAATATCGTGACAGGAAGCTTCATTATTGAACGTATTTTTGGTATTCCGGGCATGGGAGATATGTTCGTAAAGGGAATTTCCAACCGAGACTACCCGGTCATTCTTGGCTCCACAATTGTGTATAGTGCAGTGCTTATCCTATTGATATTCATAGTTGATATAGCCTATACGTTGATTGATCCAAGAATTAAAGTGACGGGGGAGAAAAAATAATGGCAGATAAAATGCATTTTACTGAAGATATGTTCCAACCCGCAGAAGGAAACTTTAAGGAAGCTGAAAAAATTGCAAGACCAACGGTTTCATACTGGTCTGACGTCTGGCGTCGGTTTAAAGAAAATAAGCTGGCGATGACGGGATTTGTTCTTATAATCCTCTTGGTCTTGATGGCGATTTTTGGTCCATATATTAACGGATATACTTATTATGGACAAGATTTCGAGAAAAAGAATCTTAGCCCAAATAGCGAGCATTGGTTTGGAACGGATTCATCAGGAAGGGATCTATTTACGCGAGCTTGGTATGGTGCGAGGATATCCTTGTTCATTGGATTGATGGCAGCGCTGATCGACTTTTTAATTGGTGTCCTTTATGGCGGGATTTCAGCCATTCGCGGTGGGCGCACAGATAATATCATGATGCGTTTTGCTGAGGTGATCTATGCGATCCCATACCTATTGATGGTTATCTTAATGATGGTCGTATTAAAACCTGGTATTCTGCCGATCATCATTGCGATGTCGATTACAGGGTGGATTCCGATGGCTCGACTGGTACGTGGACAGGTTTTACAACTAAAAGAGAATGAATATATCCATGCAGCAACCATCTCTGGTGCTAATACGAGCTGGACTCTTAGAAAACACATGATTCCAAATACAATGGGACCGATTCTTGTCAATTTAACGTTGACTGTACCTACGGCGATTTTTGCCGAAGCTACACTAAGCTTTTTGGGACTTGGAGTTCCAGCTCCTCAGGCAAGCTGGGGAACATTGACAAGTGATGCCTTGGGAAGCATTTTGGTAGGGAATTTCTATCAACTTTTAATCCCGGCAATATTGATCTCCTTAACTATGTTCGCGTTCAATGTAGCTGGTGATGGACTGCAGGATGCCCTGGATCCAAAACTACGGAAATAAATGAGTCCTAACATAAAGAATTGATATTACTAGAATAGGAGGGACGATGATGGAGAACCTATTAGAAGTGAATGATTTACACATCACCTTCCATACTTATGCAGGAAAAGTGCAGGCTGTGCGCGGCGTGAACTTTGAAGTGAAAAAAGGGGAAGCCGTCGCCATTGTTGGGGAGTCCGGATGTGGCAAAAGTGTTACTGCGAAATCTATCATGAGATTATTGGAAACACCTCCAGCAGAGTATGGAAAAGGGTCAATAAAGTTCGGCGGTAAGAACCTGCTGAAAATGAGGGAAACGGAAATGCAGAAGATTCGCGGAAATGAAATTAGCATGATTTTCCAGGATCCGATGACTTCGCTCAATCCAACGACAAAAATCGGCAGCCAGATCATGGAAGGTATTTTAAAGCATAATAAAAACATGTCCCGGAATGATGCATATGAACGGGCGTTGGAAACGCTCAAACTGGTAGGTATTCCTCAGCCAGAAAAAAGGATGCAGCAATATCCGCATGAGTTTTCAGGTGGTATGCGTCAAAGGGCGATGATAGCAATGGCCCTTGCTTGTGAACCGAAATTGCTGATTGCCGATGAACCTACAACAGCATTGGATGTAACGATACAAGCGCAAATTTTGGAACTGATGAAAGATATCCAACGAAGAATGGATACTTCCATCATTTTAATTACTCATGATTTAGGTGTGGTTGCGGAAACTTGTGAACGGGTAGTCGTCATGTATGCAGGCAAGGTCGTGGAGACGGGGACGGTAGAAGCTATATTTTCAAACCCGCAGCATCCATATACAAGAGGCCTGCTTAAAACGGTGCCAAGGCTCGATATGGAAAAAACGGCTCCGTTGGTTCCGATTATCGGATCACCACCGGATTTATTGGATCCGCCAAAAGGGTGCCCATTTTATCCAAGGTGTGAATCAGCAATGAAAGTGTGCAAAGACCATGATCCGGAGCTTGAAGTAGTGGAAGAAGGTCAGACAGCCGCATGCTGGCTGCACCACCCAATGGCAAAGGCAGCACAGGTACAAGCACCGACTAATGTATAAAGGAGGAGAACCAATGGTTTCACTGAAAAATAAGGCCGTAAAAGAAATGACAGACAACGAAAATTCTCCTCTTGTTGAAATAAAGAATCTGAAGAAGTACTTTCCTATTGGTTCTCAATCGCTGAAGGCGGTAGATGGTTTGGATCTCAAAATCTATCCAGGGGAAACTGTCGGTCTTGTTGGGGAAAGCGGTTGCGGTAAATCGACTGCAGGTCGTACAATCACTCGGCTTTATGAACCGACAGATGGAGAAGTTCTTTTTCAGGGGAAAAATATTTTCGATTACAAACCTGGGGAAATGTCACATATCCGCCGTGAAATACAAATGATTTTCCAAGATCCCTACGCATCCTTGAACCCAAGGATGAAGGTGGAGGAATTGATTGGGGAGCCACTTGCCATTCATGGGATATCAAAAGGTAAAGAGCGAAGAAAACGGGTGGAAGACCTGTTAAAGCTGGTTGGTTTAAGTCCGGAACATATCACTCGTTTTCCCCATGAATTCAGTGGTGGACAACGCCAGCGTATTGGAATTGCAAGGGCTTTGGCTTTAAATCCTAAATTCATCGTTTGTGATGAACCAATTTCTGCCTTGGATGTTTCGATACAGGCTCAAGTGGTCAACTTATTAAAAGAGCTTCAAAAAGAAATGGGATTGACTTATTTATTCATCGCTCATGATTTATCAATGGTCAAGTATATTTCAGATCGCATTTTAGTCATGTACCTTGGAAGAATGATGGAACTTTCGGATAGTGATTCTTTAACGAAAGATCCGCTTCACCCATACACACAGGCCTTGCTTTCTGCAGTGCCGATACCAGACCCGACTATTAAACGGGAAAGAATCGTACTTAAAGGCGATGTACCAAGTCCCATCAATCCGCCGAGCGGCTGTGTATTCCGAACTCGCTGCCCTAAAGCGATGGAGATATGCTCCAGTGCTGTACCTGAATGGAAAGAACAAAAACCAGGGCATTTCGTTGCTTGTCATTTATATTGGTAAACAAAAAAACCAGTTGCATTCGCAACTGGTCTTTTTTTACACATTTATGTAAAATATTTTTAGAATAGGAGCGATTATCCTGAAGATTTAAATTATTTATCAGTATGTCAAAATAAATTACTAGGAATCTGAAAATAAAACATATAATATGTAATTATATGTAAAAATTAACTTCTGTAGAATTTTTTCAATTTGTGAGAGAAGGAGGGACTGTTATTGTATTCCACGATAACTAGTGAAATCGTCGATCGTGTCATGATTGTTACTCTTAATCGTCCTGAGAAAATGAATGCTTTCAATGAAAAGATGTGTGAGGAGATGATTCACGCTTTTAATGAAGCGGACGAAAATGATGACGTACGAGCCATCATTTTAACTGGCGCTGGGGATGCTTTTTGTGCTGGCATGGATTTGGAAAAAGGTGCAGAAACCTTTATGGATCACACTCCTTTGGTTGAATATCGCGATGCAGGGGGAATGTTGTCATTACGGATTTTTGAAATGAAGAAACCTATGATAGCGGCCATTAATGGAGCGGCAGTCGGGATAGGCATAACAATGACTTTGCCCATGGACATTAGAATTGCTTCATCAAATGCAAAAATGGGCTTTGTATTTGCGAGGCGGGGGATAACGATGGAGGCTTGCAGCGGCTGGTTCTTACCAAGGCTTGTCGGAATGGGTAAAGCTTCCGAATGGATTTTTACCGGCAGGATGATTGCGGCCAGTGAAGCATATGAGGGAAGGTTGGTAAATAAGATCGTCGAGCCAGAAGAATTGATGTCGGCTGCAATGGAAATCGCAACAGACATTGCGGAAAATACATCTTCCGTCTCTGTGACGCTATCCCGGCAGTTAATGTGGACGATGCTCGGTGCAAACCATCCTGTTGAATCACACAAAATAGAATCGAAAATGATTCATTGGACCGGAAAACAAGCGGATGCATTAGAAGGGATTGAAGCTTTCCTCGAAAAAAGGAAAGCAGAATTCAAAATGAAAAGCAGCACTGATATGCCACCGTTTTATCCATGGGGAACAGACCGAACATATGAAGTGGAAAAGAAATGAATGGGGTAATATCAGGGAATCCAGGGCTTCGAAAGTGCTTGATAATTTTTACTTTTCGGATAAATTAGGGTTTCTATTCCTAGTGTGTTATACTGAGTTTACCATTTACTAAACTTGTTTCATGTTCCCTATTCCTTGTGAATAGGGTTTTTTTATGATTGTTTTTTTAATCAAAAAAAACAGACCCTACAAGTAGGGTCCGTTATATATTGTATTTAAAATTACGCTTTTTGAACGTTAGTAGCTTGGGGTCCACGTTGACCTTGCTCAACTTCAAAAGTAACTTCTTGACCTTCGTCTAATGATTTGAATCCTTCGCTTTGGATAGCTGAGAAATGTACGAATACATCGTCTCCGTTTTCGCGTTCGATGAAGCCAAATCCTTTTTCTGCGTTAAACCATTTTACTTTACCTTGTTCCATTGTTGTTGCCTCCTAGTGTGAATCCACACATTGTGTTACTACCCTTGCTCAATCATTAGACGAAAAGTTTTTCACTTATCAATCTTCCCGAACAAAAATAATTCTTTTTAAATATAACAGATAATGTCGGAATCTGCAAGCTAACAAAGGAAGATTATTTATATGTTCACAGACAATGAACAATTCTTGATACCCTTTTTTGTAATCAAGCAAATTCGTTGAATGTTTTTTTACATTTAGATAGTTCTTTAAATTCGGCATGAAAACATCTAAGCCTTTGGTCGTAAAATTCCGTATTTCCGGATGTGTGCGGCGTGATGATTACATTGTTCAACTCCCATAATGGGCTATTCTCAGGAAGTGGCTCCGTTTCAAACACATCAAAGTCCAGCACCTGCAATATCTTTGTCCATAAGCGCGTGAACCATTCGTTTTGAATGACGGGATTACGCCTTCCTATATTAATGAAAAAGTGGTGCGCTTCATTAACTTGAATTCTTTTTTCCCGAACATATTCTGTGTTTCTGGGGTCAATGGTAATATCAGGACAATATAATCACACCTAGGAAGAAAATCATTCAATTGCTTTTGTGTGAACATCTCATCTACAAATTCTTCTGATTTACCGGAATGACGCATTCCTAAAACGGTCATCCCAAAAGACTTGGCAATTTTTGCGGTTTCTTTCCAATTTTTCCGAAACCGATGATTTTTTCATGAATTTCCTGCTTCATATGTGTGATGCCAAGTCTTCGCCTGCTGTTGATTACTATATTTATTTACTTTGTTAAGGCAAGCATTAACCCGAAATCATTTCTGAAATGAGATACGCATGAACGCCGTTTACCAGGGGTAATGCATTCACTCCGGCGCTCCATGTCTGGATCCATTTTACATCGCTTGTATCATTTTTTTCTGGAATTATTAGTAAGTTTCGATAATGTTTCAAAGGGGAAAGCGATTGCTTAACAATCTTGCTATAATACTAGTAATAAATGGAATGGGGTGTGATCATGAACGTGAAAGACATATATGGACAGCTGCCTACAATGGAATCAAAACGCTTGGTTATGAGGAAAGTCACCATGAATGATGCCGAAGACATGTTCGCTTATGCATCCAACAGTGAAGTTTCCCGTTACGTCACATGGGAAGCTCATCGTTCCCTATGTGATACAAAAGATTTTATCCGATTTATCCTACAAAATTATGAGGATAAGAAAATTGCTCCATGGGGCATAGAACACAAGGAAAGTGGTAAGTTGATTGGTACGATTGATTTTGTTACATGGCAGGTTGATCATCATAGTGCAGAAATCGGGTATGTGCTTGCACCCGAATATTGGGGGAGTGGCTTGATGACGGAGGCAGCCCAAATGATAATCGCCTTTGGCTTCGAAAATATGAACCTAGTTCGAATCCAAGCACGGTGCTTCGTTGAAAATTTGGGTTCAGAGCGAGTCATGCAAAAGGCTGGTATGTCTTTTGAGGGAATCATAAGAAAAGGAATGTTTGTTAAGGGAAAGTATCAAGACCTAAAGCTATATTCCATTATAAAATGATGGCTGTGAAGTCTGCTGATCAAAGAGAAAATAAAAGGAAATATATATCGGCTTTGAAAGCCTGAATTTCTGCTCATGATTATTATGAATATGGGAGAATCAAAAACAAACAATATGTGCAAATATTGAATCAAAAACTATACAAAACGTCTAATGTAAAAAGTCGATTTGAAAAATATAATGAAACTATGAAATCGTGTTGAAATGGAGGGTATATTAATGGCAGTTATCAATGATGTAGAAACGTTGAAAAATTATATCGGTGGAAAATGGGTGGATTCCACAACCTCGAAACATGAACAAGTGCCTAATCCGGCAACAGGAGAAGCATTGGCAATCGTTCCCCTTTCAACAAAGGAAGATGTAAACCAAGCGGTGCAGGTTGCTAAAAAGGCTTATAAAGAATGGAAAAAGGTGGCCGTTCCAAAAAGAGCTCGCTTCTTATTCCGTTACCAGCAATTATTGATAGAACATTGGGATGAGCTTGCAAAGCTGGTCACTATCGAAAACGGAAAAAGCTATACAGAAGCATATGGTGAGGTTCAGCGTGGGATTGAATGCGTGGAGTTCGCGGCAGGTGCGCCTACCTTGATGATGGGCAGTCAGCTACCTGATATTTCCCCAGGCATTGAATCTGGCATGTATCGGTATCCAATGGGTGTCGTTGCCGGGATTACGCCGTTTAATTTCCCGATGATGGTGCCATGTTGGATGTTCCCGCTGGCAATTGCTTGTGGAAATACGTTTATCTTAAAACCTTCAGAACGGACACCGCTCTTAGCCAACCGTCTTGTGGAATTATTGACAGAAGCCGGAGTTCCGGATGGCGTTGTCAATATTGTCCATGGTGCCCACGATGTCGTGAATGGGATTTTGGAACATGAAGACATTAAAGCGGTATCATTTGTTGGATCCCAGCCTGTCGCAGAGTATGTGTACAAGACGGCAGCTGCCAATAAAAAACGTGTCCAGGCTTTATCAGGAGCGAAAAATCATTCAATCGTCATGCCTGATGCGGATTTGGATAATGCGGTAACGAACATAACGAATGCCGCTTTCGGATCTGCAGGCGAGCGCTGTATGGCTGCATCAGTGGTTGTTGCGGTGGGGGAAGTGGGAGATTCGCTTGTTGAGAGATTAAAGGCTGCAGCGGATGATATCAAGATTGGAAATGGAATGGATAAGGACGTTTTCCTGGGACCTGTGATCCGTGATACTCATAAAAAGAGAACAGAACAATATATTGAAATCGGGGAAAAAGAAGGAGCTGTCCTCCTTCGTGATGGCAGGAATGAAGGCGATCAGGAAAATGGCTATTACGTTGGACCGACATTATTTGATCATGTGAAAACAAATATGAAAATATGGAAGGATGAAATTTTTGCCCCTGTCTTATCCATAGTTCGGGTTAATACCCTGGAAGAGGCAATCGAATTGACCAATCAATCCGAATTTGCCAATGGTGCCTGCCTCTATACGGATAGTGCAAAAGCCATCCGGGAATTTCGCGAAGAAATTGATGCAGGTATGCTTGGTATTAACCTCGGGGTACCCGCACCAATGGCATTCTTTCCATTTTCCGGATATAAAAGTTCATTTTATGGAGACCTTCATGCCAATGGGAAAGACGGCGTTGAATTTTACACTAGAAAGAAAATGTTGACAGCAAGATACTGATAGGAAAGTGGGGGTCGACACAAATTGTGTTCGGCCTTCATTTATACATTATTTTAGGAGGAATGTAGCTTATGCAGGTTGAAAAACAGGGTCAGGATCTTAAAGCGATGGATGGTAAATATGTATGGCATCATATGAAAGGGGCTGAATCCAGCCCTGAAGCAATGGTGATTAAAAAAGGGCAAGGAGCATGGATAACGGATGTTGATGGGAATCGTTTCCTGGATGGGATGTCAGGTTTATGGTGTGTCAACGTTGGTTATGGCCGCACGGAACTGGCTGAAGCAGCTTACGAGCAGCTGAAGGTACTTCCTTATGCCCCTTTAACGAATAGCCACATCCCGGCCATTAAGCTAGCAGAGAAATTAAATGAATGGCTTGGTGGGGATTATGTGATTTTCTTCTCTAACAGCGGTTCAGAAGCGAATGAGACTGCTTTTAAAATTGCGCGGCAGTTTCATCAGCAAAAAGGTGAACATGGACGTTATAAATTCATTTCCCGTTATCGCGGCTATCATGGGAATTCAATGGGCGCCCTGTCAGCTACCGGGCAGGCGCAGCGAAAATATAAATATGAACCACTCGCCCCAGGATTTCTTCATGTATCACCGCCAGATTCTTACCGAAATCCAGAGGATGAAAGCGGTGAAAAAAGTGCAGCGGAAATTGAACGTACCATTACATGGGAATTGAGCGAAACGGTGGCTGCGGTCATCATGGAACCAATCATCACTGGGGGCGGAATTTTGATGCCGCCTGATGGTTATATGAAACGTGTAAAGGAAATTTGTGAGAAAAATGGTGTCCTTCTCATTTCGGATGAGGTCATTTGCGGGTTTGGTCGTACTGGTAAGAAATTCGGATTTATGAACTATGATGTAAAACCAGACATCGTAACAATGGCTAAAGGAATCACGAGCGCTTATCTGCCATTATCCGCTACAGCAGTCAAACGTGAAATTTATGAAGCGTATATTGGCTCAGACGTTTATGACCGCTTTCGACATGTAAATACATTTGGAGGCAATCCGGCTGCCTGTGCCCTTGCTTTGAAGAACATTGAAATATATGAAAATGAAAAACTTATAGAACGTTCTAAGGAGTTAGGTCTACGCTTTCTGCGAGAGTTTGAAGAAATCAAATCTCATCCCAATGTTGGGGATGTACGTGGGAAAGGTTTATTGGTAGGCATTGAACTAGTGGAAGATAAACTGACAAAACAACCAATCGAACTTTCCAAAATCAATAAAGTGATTGCATCATGCAAAGAAAAGGGGCTGATCATAGGTAAAAATGGTGATACAGTAGCAGGTTTCAATAATGTCCTGACTCTTGCTCCCCCACTTAGTATAACTGAAGAGGATTTTTCATTCATCATAACAACGGTAAAGCGAACGCTAGCTGAACTATGAAAATAAGGTGATGGTAAAATACTGAAAATTCGGCATTTAATCAAGTTTCTGTATATAACTGCTGATACTCACTATTCATTTAAGAAAGATCGCATCCATACTTTGCTTTTTAAACGAGACTGCTGCGTTTAATTTTAGCACCGTTCAGAAATTTGAACGGTGCTTTTTGCAATGATCTAGGAAGAATAAGTGGAAAAGGATTCTATTGCGAACTTAGGGGACATTTTGGAATCGTTTTCCTTGCTTAGTTATAGCGGATGTTCGAAAATGGAATGATAAGGACTGGCAGAAAATCAATACTATCAGGCAGAAGAGGTGAGGGACATGAATAATGAAGATATAACAAAAAAACTGACATTACATATCCCTGAAATTTTAGGGAGTGGAAATTTTTCTAAGTATGCTGTATTGGTACCGCTTATAGAGAAAGAAGATGGAATTCATGTTCTTTTCGAAGAGCGTTCACACAAACTGAGAAGGCAGCCGGGGGATATATGTTTTCCGGGCGGGAAGATAGACAAATTGGACCATGATGAACAGGCGGCTGCGCTAAGGGAAACATATGAGGAACTTAATTTGAGAAAAGAAGATATCGATAATGTCTTTCCAATCGATTATTTGGTATCTCCATTTGGGATGATTATCTATCCATATGCAGGATTTGTTCGTAACCATCAACGGATAATACCTAATCCAGCTGAGGTAGAAACCGTTTTTACGGTCCCGCTATCCTTTTTCATGGAAAAACCGCCAGAGATTTATCATGTCAAATATAAGGTGGAACCGCATGACAACTTCCCCCATGATTTAGTCGTTGGCGGGGAGAATTATAAATGGCAGCCAAAACAGATGGAAGAATATTTTTACTTATTTAATGATCGGGTAATCTGGGGAATGACGGCGAAAATCCTTACCCATTTTATTGAAATTCTTCGTTAGACCCTTCTAAAGGACCTTTTTTTCTCGATGGATTTCTATTAAACTAAAATTATGGTAAAAGTTAGGTTTTAATAGAAGCGGGGGATGAGTGGATGAAGTATAGTTTTGAAGTACTTGAAAAAGAACGGGAAATGGCAATGGCTGCACTTGTGAACTTCAATGAAAACCGCGAATACTATGATGAAACCAAAGATCAGGAACTTAAGCTAGCATACTATAAAGATGGTTCCTTGGACCGGGAAGGATTGAAGGAGCTACTTGTGGCAACCCATAAGAACCAGCTGAACTACTCACCACATCGTCATGTTTACCCTTGGGTGGACTTACAGGAAAATGGCCAGTTGAAAAGTCTGTATTCCGGTAAAGGGATGGATCCTGTACGAGTAATTGAGGAAGATATCCGTATACTAGAATTGGTGTCAAGAGGCATAGAATCAACAAATACGGAGAACATTCTCGTTAATTGTGAACATGTCGTACCTCAATCATGGTTCGCTAAAAAAGAACCGATGAGGGGGGATTTGCATCATCTATTTGCCTGTGAACCAACTTGTAACAGTAGCCGGAGTAACTATCCGTACCATGATTTTCAGGATTATATCCCTGAGAAATCGGCTGCCGGTATAAAAGCGGGTTGCGGGAAATCAGAGGAGGGTAAATTCGAGCCTGAATACGGAAAAGGCATCGTGGCGAGGGCTAATTTGTACTTTTTACTCAGATATGAGGGCATCATCGATAGCGGCAATATTGACCTGGAGCTGCTTATGGAATGGCATCGGCTTTTTCCGGTCAGCACTTATGAAAAACATAGAAACCAGGCTATACATGAAATGCAGGGTAATCGTAACCCATATATAGATTTTCCCGAAATGGCGGAGAAATGGAATTAATGAAGGATAATAAAAAAGGATTGAAGCTGTGGTACAAGCTTCAATCCTTTTTTATTATCGATTATAAGAATTTTACGCAAACAGGGAAGGGAACTTGAACATCTTTTTGCAATAATGTTAACTTTCCGTCATGTTCATTCCGGGAATATAGTGTCAGGTTTCCTGATTGTTCATTTGAAGCGATCAGAAATTTTCCGCTAGGATCCAATGAAAAATCACGTGGCCAATGTCCTTCGGTAGAAACCAGTTCCACGAATGCCAGTTTACCAGTTTCTTGATTGATTTGGTAAACGGCAATACTATCATGTCCGCGGTTCGCGGCATATATGAATTGCCCGTCATCAGTAATATGAATGGCGCTTCCTTGGTTATTTTCCTTGAAATCTTCCGGAACGGACCGAACCGTTTGTACTTCAGAAAAGCTTCCGGTTTGACTATCGAAGCTCAAAACAATGACTTCTGGTACAAGCTCTGCCATAACATACGCAAATTTTCCGTTTGGGTGGAAGGTCAAATGCCGTGGTCCGCTGCCGGGAGCAACAGATAAGCTGTTTACTTCTTCCAAAACCCCATTATCTATTTTATAGGTTATTACTTTATCTATTCCTAGGTCGACTACAGCAATGAACCTTTCATCCGGTGTGAACCCGGCGAAGTGAGTGTGCGCTTTTTCCTGACGTTCTTCATTCGGTCCTTGACCCTCATGCTGAACAGTGGATGATACGGGCAAAGGGGTCGCATCGTCATGAAGCGGATATGATTCAATCACGCCTTCTCCATAACTGGAAGTGACCAAGACCTGTTTCTTGCTGTCGACACTTATATGGCAGGAAGAGCCATTTGGTGTCAGTTGTTTGCCCAAGAAGGTAAGCTCACCTGATTCTTCCTTGATCGAATAGGCTGAAACTCCACCGCTGCCCGCTTCTTTTAAAATGGCGTAGAGATTCTTCTTGTCCTGGCTGATGGCGACATAAGTCGGATCGGTTAATTCTGCTGCAAGTACCGGTGTACTGAGTTTTCCTTCTGCTGTATCTAAAGTGAAGCGGTAAATACCTTTGCTGTTTCCTTTTGTGTAAGTGCCTATGTATCCAATTATGGTTTGTTGATCATGTTTTGCCATATTTATCTCCTCCAAGAAAGATTTGTGTTTAATTTTATTTTAACATAGATGATACCCATTATATCCTTTTCCCCGTTTAAGTAGAGTTGGAACCTGATTCATATAGAAATTACTGGGATGAGAAGAAAAAAACCCCTACTAGGGGGTCAAGTTTTATCGACTGGCTTTGATGCTTCGATAGGAATATACCTAAACTCAGAAACTGAAAATAAACCCTGATCCGTCAGTTTAATTTCAGGGATGACAGGCAACGCCAAAAATGCAAGTGTAAGGAAAGGGTTGAAATGCCTGTTGGCACCCAGTTTCAATAGGGCTCCATCGATTTTTTTCAATGAACGAACTACATCCATATAATTCCATCCGCTCGTCAATCCAGCTATCGGAAGGGGAAGTGAAGCGAGTATTTCCCCATTTTGGATTACGGCCAATCCCCCCTGCATTTTTTTATTTCATTTGCTGCCATAAGCATATCTTGATCATTCGTCCCGGCAATGATCAAATTATGTGAATCATGAGCTACTGTCGTGGCAATTGCGCCTGAATTCAAACCGAGCCCTTTGACGATTCCTAGACCTACTTGTTTGGTCATATGATGCCGTTCAATTACAGCAAGTTTTATATGATCAACATGTTCGGAGAACCGGAATAGCCCATCCTGATTCAGTGTAACCGGTTCAATCGAATGCTTTGTAATCAAGCTGTTTGGAGTTATCTCAATAATATTAGCGAACTTATTTTTAAAAGGTATCGCCAAATCATTCTCCGTTATTTCATGAAATTGAACGGAGTGCTTCAACCCGTCGTCAATGACCTGTTCCTTTTCAGGTGGAAAGTTAAGTAAACGATTATTTTGAACGATAAGCTTTCCCTCTTTAAAGACCGAGTGGATGATGACTGAATCAAGATCATCCAATATAAGGAAGTCTGCCTTGTATCCAGGTGCTATGGCACCAGTTTCTTTTAAGCCAAAACATTCAGCTGCATTAATGGTCGCCATTTGAATGGCGGTAATTGGCGGGACACCTGTTTTTATGGAAAGTCGAACGTTGTGATCGATACTACCTTCAGATACAATATCGTCAAGGTGCCGGTCATCGGTGACGAATAAACAACGGCGGGAGTTCTTCTCATTAATAACTGGAATCAGGTTTTTTAAGTCTTTGGCAACGGTACCTTCCCTGATCATAAGATACATTCCTTTACGCAGTCTTTCTTTTGCCTCTTCCGCTGTAGTGCATTCATGATCCGTTTTAATGCCTGCACACATATAAACATCGAGCTGTTGTTCGGATAATCCTGCCGCATGGCCATCGATGCTTTTGCCTAGTCTATTAGCATCGTATATTTTTTGAAGCATATCCTCCTCCGTATGTGAAACGGCCGGGAAATTCATGACTTCGGCTAAACCGAGCACTCTCGGGTTTTGATAAAACGGAATTAAATCTTCACTTCTTAAGACAGCACCAGAATGTTCAAACTCCGTAGCAGGTACACAAGAAGGCATCATGAAGTAAAAGTCAAAAGGAAGTTGATCGGATTGATCAATCATATATTCCATGCCCATTTTGCCAGAAACATTGGCAATTTCATGAGGGTCTGCAATAATGCTGGTCACACCATGTAAAAGGAGGATTTTTGCGAGTTCGGATGGCCTTACCATCGAAGATTCAATATGGACATGGCCATCAATGAATGTAGGGCACACGAATTTTCCTGCTGCATCTATTTCTGAAATACCCTCATAACGCCCAATTCCAGCAAAAAAACCATCGACGATAGCAATGTCGCCTGTATAGATATCACCATTGAAAACATCTATGATTTGTCCGTTCTTAATGACGCAATCTGCAGGCGTTCTCCCTGCAGCAACGTCTATTCTCCTTTTAAGTAAGTTTTTTTTCATATGCGTAACCCCTTTGGAAAAAATATAACCGGTTAATATTTCAATTTTTCAGTATTGGTTTCCCATGTTCGGAATGGTAATTCGTGGTCATTAAAAGACAGTTGTTCCATTTTTATCGTGCGTTTTTCCATTGGCAGGGCAAGTTCCTGGTATATAAAGTGATCATCAAAGCCAATAAGTGCAGCGTCTTCTTTAGTACATGCGTAATAAATGGCTTTTGGACGTGCCCAATAAATAGCACCGATGCACATGGGGCAAGGTTCGCAGCTAGTGTAAATTTCACAATCTGTGAGCTGGAAGCTGTCGAGATTCCTGCATGCATCACGAATCGCCTGCACTTCGGCGTGAGCTGTAGGATCATTGGCCGTTGTCACATTATTACATCCTCTGCCTACGACTTTGCCATCTTTAACGATTATAGCACCAAAAGGTCCCCCGTTCTTTGCCACAACATTTTCATATGCAAGCCGAACAGCCATCTCCATGAATTTTACATCCACTAAAAAACACCCCTTCATATATTAATAACCAAAAAGTGTTGATGTTACGTTTATTAACGTAAATATAATAAACAATATACCATACGCATTGGGAAATAGAGTGTTATTTTCTGAAAATAAAGAAAATTCATTTTGCGTTAGAATATATGACGTGCAATCAAAAGTGGTTTAAAAGAATTTTTACAAATAATTATAAAACTGATATTGTTAGAAGAAAATCATTAGAATTATGAAGGTGATATGCATGGGGTTTTTGGGAGTTCTTTTACCGATATTCGGTATATTTGTTTTAGGTTTCATCGGTCAGAAAAAGTTTAAACTTGATACGAAATCGATTTCCACGATGGCATTATATTTAATGTCACCTTTCCTTGTATTCCGAACTTTTTATTCCGCAGAATTTACGATTAATTATTTTTATCTATTCTTATTCACGATAGTACTTTGTCTTTCTCTCATTCTGGTAGTCTACATCATATCTTTTTTCCGCAATTATACAGTCACTGAAACAAGCGGCATGATATTGGCATCGGCATTCATGAATAACGGGAATTACGGAACACCTGTCATTTTCCTGTTATTCGGAGCCGTAGGACTCGATTATGCAATCATCCTTATGGTGGGACAGCAGTTAGTGATGTGCACGATAGGCATTTATTTCGCAGCAAAGGGCAGCCCGGAAGGTAACGGAGTCCAAACAGCGATTAAAGCAGTATGTCGGATGCCAATTGTTTATGGAGCCATTGCGGGTACAGTATTTCAGTTCGTTAACATACCTTTAAGCAATTCGGTTATGGAAGCTATTAATCTTGTTGCAAATGCAGCGATCCCAACAATCATGATTACACTGGGAATGCAGCTGGCCAACATTTCCCTGAAAAAGATTGCCTATCGAAAGCTATCAGTTTCGCTGCTACTTAAACTTGCCGTTTCACCAGCCATTGCCTTCCTGTTATCACTTACCTTACCAGTGGGTGAAATGGTCAGGCACATCATGATCATCGTAGCTGCCATGCCAACGGCGGCCAACACTACGATGTATGCGCTCCAATTCAATACGGAGCCTGAATTCGTATCAAGTGCTACTTTCATAAGTACATCATTAAGCCTGATTACGCTTCCAATCATCTTTTTCTTTGTATTATAGAAGATTATGATTCTAATTATATGGGCAAACATATGATATGCACGAAGCAGAGGATTCCTAGCTGATTAAAAAACGGGATCCGGACAGAGTGCATGTATTGCCCTTGATGACCAAAACTTGGGCTAGGTTCACATAGCGGTTAGTAAACGAACTTAAGGACTTGGATTTATATGTTGATTGGGAAAAGATCTTCAACAATTCATTTATATTAAAGGGTGAGCTTGTTTAACTGGCGTTTACTTTTTTAAATGCTGTATTTGATTGGAGGGGTATTGTGTTCCAGACTAAAATTAAACTGATTAATACTGGAAAGATTGATGCCATTTTAAAGGAAATCGTTCTGAAAACCTATGAAGAAGCACTAGAAGAAAAACTCTTGCTATGCATGGAGTGCGGGGATGTCGATTTTTATATCGTGTATTCAAATAACGAGGAACTTCAAGCTGCGATTAATGAAAACTTTGAAATTGATGAATGTGGCGAAATCATGAAAATAGATGAACATCAGGAGCTTATGGATGATTTATTCGATTATTTCTTGATCATACATAAGGAAAGTGAAATGTTTGATTATTTTCCAGCAGGTTCATATACTCTCGGTGGGGAAATCCGTGAATCGGATACGGATATGCTGGCGCCAAGAGGTTTATATTCAGCGCCATTTGAAGATGCGTTAAAGGAATGATGAAAAAGACAGCAATAGCTGTCTTTTTTTTCGTGCTGATTTACAAAAGCTCGTTGTGCTTACGGGAAATAAATGATTTTTTACAAAAAGAGGGAATGGTTTGGGGATTAACAGTTTATACTTATCAGTTTTATGAAATATAGCAATAATATCATGGAATATGATATCATTTTTAACAAATTAAAGTTTTAATGGTAATTTTAAGAAAAATTTTATATAATAAAAAGTGTGAATATTGAATATATTATTTAAATTACTAGTTTAAAATAACAATAAAATGGTCGTTTTACTATCACTCTCGAAATATTGGGAAATAATATTGCAAGTAAGATTTATACATAAAGTTTGATTCGAGTTAGGAGAATGCTATATTACGCTTTTATAATTCTGATTATTACAAACTTTCAGTTTTGGAAGATTGATTATGGGCGGGGGGCTAATTATGATAGTTTTTGACCGAGTGAATAAGTTTTATGGCGATTTCCATGTATTGAAAGAGATTAATCTTACAATTAAGAAGGGGGAAGTGGTAGTGGTCATAGGACCGTCCGGATCAGGGAAAAGTACACTGCTTCGATGCATTAATCGTCTAGAGACCATTTCGGAAGGTTCCCTTTCCATAAATGGTTCAAATGTAGCGGATAAAAAAACGGACATAAACAAACTCCGTCGGAATATCGGTATGGTTTTCCAGCATTTTCACTTGTATCCTCATAAAACCGTGCTCGAGAATATCATGCTTGCCCCCAGGAAGGTTTTAGGACAATCCGAAGAGGAAGCGAAAAAGATTGCACTAAAGTATTTGGACAAAGTGGGGATTGGAGATAAAGCGAATTCATTTCCTTCCCAGCTTTCAGGTGGACAGCAACAACGGGTAGCGATTGCCAGAGGTTTGGCAATGGGGCCTGAAATCATGCTATTTGATGAACCTACCTCAGCCTTGGATCCAGAAATGATCGGCGAGGTACTGGATGTGATGAAAGCCCTTGCCCATGAAGGAATGACGATGGTGGTGGTTACGCACGAAATGGGATTTGCCCGTGAAGTAGCGGATCGAATCGTATTCATGGACGATGGCAGGGTTTTGGAAGAGGCATCACCGGCTGAGTTTTACGCCAATCCTCGTGAAGAGAGGGCTCGTTTATTCCTTAGCCGTATATTAAATCATTAAATAAAAAACAGGGGTGAATTGTATGTTGAAGAAAAAGAAATGGTTAAAATTATCTTTGCTATCATTACTGGCTGTCATCTTATTAGCTGGATGCGGCGGGGGGAATGATTCAGACAAAGCTGAAGAGGGTGGAGGTAAAGACAAAGAAAAAGATGTTCTCGCACAAGTGAAGGAAAAGGATAAGATCGTTTTTGGGGTGAAAAATGATACAAGGCTATTCGGACTGAAAAACCCTAAAACTGGAGATGTAGAAGGCTTTGATATTGATATCGCCAAAGCTCTTGCGGCAGAAATCCTTGGTGATGAGAATAAAGTTGAATTTAAAGAAGTGACTTCTAAGACAAGGATGGCATTATTGAATAATGGTGATATCGATGCGATTGTAGCGACCATGACGATCACGGAAGATCGTAAAAAAGAAGTTGACTTCACTGATGTTTACTTCGATGCCGGACAATCTTTGTTAGTCAAAAAGGGCAGCGATATTAAAGATATTGATAGCTTAAAAGGGAAAAAGGTATTGGCCGTCAAGGGCTCTACTTCTTCCATAAATATCCGTGAAAAAGCTCCTGAAGCACAAGTGCTTGAATTTGAAAACTATTCCGAAGCGTTCGCTGCACTTAAATCCGGACAAGGGGATGCTTTGACCACGGATGATTCCATCCTTTATGGAATGGCGGATGAAGATCCAAGTTATGTACTTGTTGGCGGTACATTTACGGAAGAGCCTTATGGAATTGCCGTGAAAAAAGGAAATGCTGACTTTGTTGACGAGTTGAATAAAGCCCTTAAGTCACTTAAAGATTCAGGCAAGTACGATGAAATCCATGATAAATGGATTAAACATTAAACATTTTAGCAAATGTATAAGGGAAGCTGACCTTAAATAACATTTGAACATTTGTCTGTGAGGATGAGCGTTTTGCTCATCCTTACTAGTTAAAGGAGTGTACGCCGTGCTTGATTTCTCCATTTTAACAGAGAACCTGGATATGTATTTATTAGGCTTTAGAAATACGATCATGTCGAGTCTGATTGCGTTGATAGCGAGTTTGATTCTTGGTGTGCTTATTGCTATCATGCGGATTGCGCCGGTAAAGCCACTAAACTGGCTGGGTACCGCCTATGTCGAGTTCATTCGGAATATACCGTTATTGATCATTACCTTTTTCCTCTTTCTTGGTCTTAAACTAAGCGGTCTATACGCAGGGACATTGGCCTTGACCATTTACACTTCATCTTTCATAGCTGAGGCAATTCGGGCGGGCATACTTTCCGTGCCAAAGGGTCAAATGGAAGCTGCCCGTTCATCAGGTCTGACATATGGGCAGGCAATGAGGCTCGTCATATTGCCACAGGCCGTTAAAATAGTCATACCTCCTTTAGGGAACCAATTTATCAATCTAGTTAAGAATTCTTCCATTTTAGCCGTCGTAGCAGGACTCGATCTTATGTACCACGGGGATTTGATTTCTTCAAGGACATTTGTCGTGTTTGATGTGTACATTTTCGTTGCAGCGTTTTACTTAATACTTACCATTCCTTTAAGTTTTGGCGTTGGTTATTTGGAAAAACGTCTGGCTAGGAGTAATTGAGGGAGGTATATGATATGGATTTTGCAGGTGCCTATACACCAGATAATCTAAAGTTTTTATTAGAAGGATTTTGGGTAACGCTCCAGGTAGCTTTTATATCCATTATTCTAAGTTTCATTATTGGCGGGCTTGTAGGTATAATCCGTTATGCAAAGGTGCCGGTGTTATCACAAATATTAGCTCTGATTGTAGAAACGGTACGTAATTTACCGCTGTTATTAATAATATTTTTTACGTATTTTGCTTTGCCGGAGGTGCGAATTAAACTGGAAATCATTCCAGCAGCCATTGTTGCCTTGACAATTTTCGAGTCTGCCATGCTTTCTGAAGTCATTCGAAGTGGGCTTAAATCGATTGATAAAGGCCAAATGGAAGCTGCCCGTTCATCAGGCTTGAGCTATACACAGGCATTGATACATATTATTCTGCCCCAAGCGCTGCGCCGCATGGTTCCTCCTATTGTCAGCCAATTCATTTCATTATTAAAGGATACCTCTTTAGCTGTTGTCATCTCTTTACCGGAACTGACTCATCATGGTCAAATCATATATGGACAAAGTCAAAAGTACTTAATACCTATTTTGATCCTGGTGGCTCTCATGTATTTCATTGTTAACTATTGTCTTTCTTTGGTAGCCCAGAGACTTGAATTGAAACGAACCTAAGAAAACGACTCAGAAATGAGTCGTTTTCTACTTGTCTACAAAAGGAGGTTCGGATTGATCCCATCTCACCTCGGACCATGGTTATAAAAGAAGACATTGATATTCTCATGTAATTTTTACTTTTTTTAATAGGGATGAGTCCCCAACCAGCTTGAAGAATTTGCGACACAACTACCGAATAACTGGCTAGATGAGACACCGCTAGATGCTTGCGGCGAGAAGGATTGGCAGACAATGGAAAGGGAGCGGATTTCTGAAATCATCTGGAATATTAGATGTATAAGTTCACAAAAAACGAATCTTTTCCTTTTACTAACCGTATATATAAAGGAAGAAAGAAGGTGGAATATATGTCGGAAATCAAACAAAGCAATAGCAAAGCGATTGTAGCATTGATCATGGGGGTATTATCACTGTTAATTCCATTCATAGGCATCATATTAGGTATTCTAGGTTTAATATTTGCATCGAAGAGTAAACAAGAAATTAAGCTTACTGGTGAATCTGGAAATGGATTAGTGACAGCTGGAAAAGTGTGCAGCATTATTGGAATAATCTTGAATGTTGTCGTGATCCTGATCTTCTTTGTGTTTTTTTATTTCGCAGTAAGTACGGACATAACAACCTATTGAATGTAACTTGACAAACAAAGAAAAGTAAATTAAACCTATAAAAAATGGAAATTCATGTTATAATTAATTTAAAAATCTAAATATTGTATGAAGGGATGATATTTTGACCATTCAAATCTTTGAGTATCCAGCCGTATTCTATTATGAAAAGCACCCGTTGATTATCGATTCTTTCTCCGTTCAAGTTTGTTTCCCGGATTTTAAGCGAGAAGGTATTATTTCTTCCGTTAGCGGTAGGAATCGGGTAGATGCCTTAGCTTGTGCTCAAGAACTGTTGGAAGCCATGGTCGAACATTTTATTCACGATGAAAAAACAATCCCGGATGCAAGTGAAATGGAAAAGGTGAATCTGGATAGGGGAATTAATATTTGTGAGGCTGCACCCTTCAGGATTGAAATAGAAAATATCACATATGAAAAATAAAAAAACCTTGCCGATTAGGGGACAAGGTTTTTATTTGTATTTTTTTACATTCAATGAACATTTTGTAACCCGAAATGTCAAACCAAAATTAGTACATGGTTTATTATTTTTTGAGTAAGCTGAAGTCGACGGTGAAAATGATTCCACTGTAAACTTGAAAAACCATCATTACCTTAAAAGGAATGATGGTTTTTTGTTTCGCTTGAATCCCTTTAATTATTTTTTATTTTTGGGTAAAGGATATTGCGTTCTTTATAACGAATATGTATAGTATAGGTAACATAGGTAAAAAGTATCAATAGTTATATATTTTGGAGGTGTATGTGTGAAATATTATATAGCATCAGACGAAAAAAATATGAAGCAAGTAAGGTCATTGATCAAGAAATTGACTTCAAAAGGGTTTACTTGTGTGAATGACTTGAATTTAATTACGAATGATGAGAAAAACCAAATAACGGACGACATTGGAGAATATGAAAAAAAGGGGATTGAGGAAGCCGACTTCATGCTGATCTTCCTAACAGCAGGAAAAGGTAATCTATATGAGCTTGGATATGCTTTATCTTTAAATAAGAAAATTATTGTGTATTCACCCGAGAAAGACAATTATCATATTAATAAAAAATCAATATTTCATAATCTGCCCGAGGTTACAATCTGCAGCGGGACCTTTTATAAGCTGGTTAAAATGATACATACGCTTTCTCCGGAAGGATCTGAAAAAGACTCATTGCATCTAAAATGAATGTCAAATGTAAAATTTAAAGGATACCCTCTAATAAAATTTCTTTTGAACGAAGTGTTTAATGTATTAAAAAATGAGGGTAAAGACCATTAAAAAAAGGGAGAGGACTGTTTTGGCCATTATTGATATCGACCAATTATTGTCAGCCACTGAAGCGATTGCAGAAGAGTCAGTTCCATTCCATCTTGATACATTTGACATCGATCAACTTTTAGATAAAACGGATTATTGGAATTGGTAAGGAAAAGCATGCCCAGAGAGGATGTGCTTTTTTTCTGATTGAAAATAACCTGATTACCAGTATGAAAATAATACATGTAATCAGGCAAGTGAGGATAATTTAGATAAAGTTAAAAACGGCGTCCTTTTACGAATCCTAAAATCACAAACATCGCGATGGTACCAATTACAAAAATTGCTTTAATGGATGTTAAGAGAATTTCATCGTACATTTGTATTACCTCCTTGTATGTAATGACAATGCGATTATGATTAGCTGTTGATGTATAAATTATAACATAAAGTCAATAACTGATGGTGGGAAATTAAAGACGATATGGGTAATAATGTATAGGTTGTACAATTAAAACATAAAAAAAGATATCCTCTAAACAGTGGATATCGGTAATGAAATTTATTTAAGTCCAAGCGCTTTTTTCGTTTTTGGTCCGACGACCCCATCGGAAGTGAGTTTTTTGGATTTTTGAAATTTCTTTACAGCAGCTTCAGTATTTTTTCCAAATGACCCATCTACTCCTTTAGTGCTATATCCAAGATTAGTTAATCTTTTTTGCAGTTCAATTACTTGGGGGCCACTGCTTCCTTTCTTCAGGGAAGCGTTGGTATTTACGGGTAGGCTCACAGATCCGATCACTTTATATCCATTCGTGGCAGCTATGGTGGCAAATGATTTATTCGAACTGGCAATCAACACTACAGTGTTCATTTTCACCCTATCGTACAGCCATTGAACATCATTGTTATACATACGAATACAACCGGCACTTATATATTTCCCAATGGTGTTAGGATCATTATTGCCGTGTATTGCGTACGTATTTCCTGGTGTATTCCTTGCATTGATCCCCAGCCATCTTTTTCCTAGAGGGTTTTTTGGGTCTCCGCCTCTAATGTTGCCTTTATAATAGGGACGATTCACAATCTTTGTCACTACCTTGAACTTTCCTTCAGGAGTGTAGGAGGCTTTCTTTCCTGTCGCCACGCTGAATACCCTCACCAAATTATCATTTTCGTAATAGGCAAGCTGATTATTGGCTTTATTGATGATAATCAGTTGTCTTGCTGCCGCATCTGAAGTATTACTGAACCCAACAAAACTAAAAGCGAATAATAATATAAATACAATTAATTTTTTCAAATTTTTCCCCGTCCCTCTTTTAAGCAACCTACATTTACACATATACTATCCTATGCATGAAGTGAAGCTAGAGTGACAATTTTTTAAAGTGGGGGTAGACTAAAAATGTGTAATATTAAATCCAGAGCACTTTCTGCTTTTTGGCATACCCAGAAAATGATGGGCACTATTTTTGGCCATATTACATACATTATTGAAGTGAAAGCGGAGGTGGGAAAGAATTGTCACGCCTAAAGGTGGAGGACTATCTAGAACAAGGCATCCATGGTCCAAAAGAAATCAAGCCTGGTGAACGTAGGGAATTTCTGGGCACATTACGGGAGCGCGTCGTCATCGTCCTAAAAAAAAGGCAAGTCTTTGAAACGAATGTATATCCGGAGATAGAGCAAATGATGAAGAAGCATCCCCGTTCAAATTTGTTTTTAAATGGTCAGATGGACTATCAATATATAGGGAAATATATAAAATTGGCAATGAGTCATAATATTCCTTACAAAATTGTCCTAAACAAAGAGCATAACTCCGATTTGGGTCTGGTATTAGCAGAAATTAATGCCATAAATAAAGAAGAAATTTATATCGAGAAGCAATATCATGCCCAGCAAGTTATTAAAAAGAAAAGCTTCAAAGCATTTTTCAAACGCTGTATTAAAAAATTATTAAACAAACGTTGATAGAATTATCAACGTTTTTAGTTTGTCTACAAAAGGAGGCACGGAATGGTCTCACCCCGAACCATGATTTTAAAACAAAAATAGGTTACCCTTCTTGTTACGGTTTTATGAAATCAACTGGAACTTTTATTGGGGGTTTGTAAAATTTGAACTTTCATTTCCACTCCAGGCACTCGCTTTTCGCGGGCGGTCCGGGGAGCCTCCTCGGCGCTCTTTGCCCCTGTGGGGTCTCCCTTGGACGCGTTTTCCCCGCAGGAGTCTCGCACCTTCCGTTCCAATCAACTGAATTAGACAATTCTAATGGTTTTTAACTGTTTTAAACCCTCACTAGATTGAAGAATTATGCGGCACTCCTCCCTAGTAACAGGCTAACCATGCCTCCAAAGACGCTTGGCAGACAGTCGGCGAAAAGGGAGCGGATTTGAAATCAATTGGAACTTTTTTGAAAGAAAAACTGCAGGCAAACCCGCTTCTCATAGAGGTTGTCTACAATCTAAAACGTTGATGGGAAAAAATACTTCTAATAGGAATACTTAGGATGGAGCTCCTTAATTAAAGTGCGTAGACAACTATTCTTGTTTATGTAACCCTTTTCCGTAATCTATAAAACTTCCTGAAATTCCCTATAATTGTTTTTACTACGGAATAAGCGGGGATAGCGATTAAAATGCCAACGAAACCGTATATTGATCCTGCAGCAAGCAGCAATAAGATAATGGTAAGCGGGTGAATGTTAAGCCGTTTTCCCATAATATTCGGTGTAACCAAGTGCCCTTCGACCTGTTGAACAACGGTAAGGACAATGAGTACTTTCACTGCCAACCCAATGTCTTGCTGTAAGGCAATGAAAAGGGCAGGGATGATGCTTATTAATGGACCAAGGAATGGTACAACGGTAAAAATCATGGCTAATATGGCTAATACGAGTGCATAATCGAGACCGATAATCAGGTAGCCGATATACATCAAAGTCCCAATGACGATTGATATGATAAATTGACCGATAATATAAGTTGAAAGGGCTTTATCGACGTCTTTTAAAATCGTGTTCCCCTCTGATTCAACATCGTTCGGTATATATTTTAATAGAAATGGTCTTAATTTATCTCCATCCTTCAAGAAATAGAATAAAATGAATGGTGTAATGACCAATACTGTTAATACACTAGTGATCGTGGAAAAAATGGTATTGACATTCACTAATAGTTTTTCCGAGTAATCTTTCAAATGCGTGACCGCTTTTTCTTTTATAACTTCCATATTAACCATGCCAAAATCATTTTTTTCAATCATCACTTCAGATTCTTTAGAGAATTCCTTGACTTTGCTGGGGAGGTTTTCAGATAATTTTTGAAATTGGTCCACGATTACAGGACTTCCAAAGTAACTTACCATCCCAATCATGCTAAATATAATCAAAAACACGGTGAAGATGCTAGCTGACCTCGGGATAAATTCAGTTAATAAGTTAACGACCGGCCGTAATATATAGTATAAAAGCCCAGCCGCAATAATTGGGAAAAACATGGCAGCAATGATTTTTTGTAGCGGCAGCAGAACGTAATCAATCTTACCTAGTAAAAAAATAATTAAAATGATCAAAATGGTCGCGCATGCATATTTGAAAAACGGTTTATTGATCCACAAGACTATCCCCCCTAATTCCATCTCTTACTTGATTCCCTGATTTAGCTTAATGTTAAACTATATAACTTGTTCAAATGTTTGGTGCAAAACATGTTATAATGATGAACGTTTATCATTCAACTTTAATTCGATTGTAATGGTTAAATTTAGAAATGGTCACAACTGCACGAGCAAAGGTTCCGGAGGGGATGACATAATCCATAAAATCTCCGGATGTGCTTCAGTTCCAAAAGATACACCGTTATGGCCATAAACAAACTAAAAAAAGGCATCATCAAAGGTAAATTCCGATTAGGGAAGTTTACTTGATAATGCCTTTTTGCAAGGTTTTAAATTAGGATATTTTACTAAATGTGTTCGATACTCCTTGTTTATGTTCACTTTGCATTTTTTTAATGTCGAGACGCAGCCAAATGGAGATGGCGAATGCTATCGTAATTAATGCTGCGAAAACGTAGAATACCGGGATGTAACTGTTCGTACTTTCCCTGATTGCAGTAACCAACATTGGTCCGCAAACCCCGCCTAGTGACCATGTAGTTAAAAGGTAACCGTGGATGGCCCCAATTTCCTTAGTTCCAAATAAATCCCCGGCAAATGCAGGGAGATTTGAAAATCCTCCTCCATAACAACTAACGACCAGCAAGATGAGACCTTGGAACAATAGTGTATTTGTAGTCGTTGGAAGTAAAAGGAACGCTCCGATTTGAATGATGAAGAAAATGACAAAAACATTTGGACGTCCAATATAATCAGATGCTGCTGCCCAGCCAAGTCTTCCTCCGCCATTAAAGATTCCCATAATGCCGACTAATGTTGCTGCACCTGCTACCGACAGACCTACAACGTCTTGGGCCATCGGTGAAGCTACCGAAATCATCATGATCCCTGCACTTGTATTTATCAATTTCATGGACCATAACATCCAGAAGTGTTTAGTTTTAACCGCTTCTTTTGCAGTTAATTGCCTTAGGTCTTTCTTCAGTTCTTTCTTACCGGACTCAATATCTTTTTTCATTCCTTCAGGTAGCCAGTTGGCCTTTGGAGGTGCAATATAGGATGCACCTAAGAACATCAGTATGAAATAGCCTGCTCCTAAAATATAATATGTAGTATAAATGCCAACGGATTCCATAAGGCTTGCAGCTACTGGAGCTGTAATGAGAGCTCCGGCACCGAATCCTAATACTGCCATTCCTGTTGCCAATCCCCGGCGATCTGGGAACCATTTGACTAAAGTGGATACTGGTGAAATGTACCCGATCCCCATGCCAAGTCCACTTAAAACCCCATATGTCAATAGGTAAAGCGGAAGTGAATCGACCATTACTGCTAAACCGGAACCGGCTTGTCCTAAACCGAATAATACAGCTGCGACCATAGCTGACTTTCTTGGACCATTTTTTTCCACGAATTTACCAAAGAAGGCTGCGGAAGTTCCTGCAAGCGCCATCATTATTGTGAATGCTAACGTTACTTCAGTTTCTGACCACCCCATAGTCTCAACTAAAGGTTTTTTGTATACGCTATAGGCGTATGCACCACCAATGGAAAGGTGAATGGCGATAGCTGATAAAGCGATTAACCATCTGTTTTTTGTCATGTTGTTACCCCTTTTCTTCAAAAATAAGAAAGTTGCATGCGTTTTATCTATAATATCTAGTTTTGCATGCGTTTTATCTATCTTGTGGGATAAGTATATAAGATTATTATTTAGTAGTAAACTACTAAATAGAATTTCATGAAAAATTTTCCTATTTATTCCATTGGATTAAAATTGGAAATGGCACGAAAAAACCACTTTATGAATCAGTATAAAAAATGATATATTTTCTTAGGTTTTATAATATACATATAAGTTTTAGGTATCAGCTTTAAGTGTTTTTAGAGCACTTGTAATCACGAACCTCCTGCACATCATTTTTATCAATTTTTGGTTATAAAAGGGAATGATTGAATGTACTTAAGGTGCCATGATGGAATACCTAGAAATATTCTCATTGGCTTTATTGTAATTATTTTGTTAAAATAAACTAATATTTACGAGCTCAAGTTATCTTAGCGAACTATCGGAAGGGATATTTTTTGAGAGGTTTCAGGAATAAATCATTCTTTTTTCAGGAATCATAGTCTGGAAATCAAAAAAATTCCATTTATTTTAAAAAAATTCCGAAAATTTCGTCTTAAAGGCTTGAACTATGATTCCTGATAGGAGTAAACTAATAAAAGATAGATTTTATGGAAGTGAAATCTTGTAAATTTAATCAACAAGGGGTTTTGGTAATGAAGGAACATGACATGCAAATCACGCTTAGTACAACAAAGAAAGAAAAACCACAGGCGGACCAGCTTGAGTTCGGTAAGCAGTTTACCGATCATATGTTTATTATGGATTACACACAAGGGCAAGGGTGGCATGATCCAAGAATTGTTCCTTATCAACCGCTCTCATTAGAGCCATCAGCTATGATTTTTCACTATGGTCAATCCGTTTTTGAAGGATTGAAGGCATATGCAACATCAGAGGATGAAATTATCTTATTCCGTCCGGAAAAGAATTTCCAACGCTTAAATAGTTCAAATAGCCGATTATGCATACCTGATATCGACGTTGATTTTGCGTTGAAGGCCTTAAAGACTTTAATTAGCGTTGATAAGGATTGGGTTCCTCAGTCAGAAGGGACATCCTTATATATCAGGCCATTCATTATAGCTACTGAGCCATATCTAGGAGTTTCTCCATCGGATAAATATCAGTTCATCATAATCATGTCACCAGTGGGCTCGTATTATAAAGAAGGCATTCATCCAGTTAAAATTGCAGTGGAGTCAGCATTCACACGTGCAGTTAATGGAGGTACAGGAGAAGCCAAAACGGGCGGTAATTATGCATCGAGCCTAAAAGCCCAGGAAGTATCCGAAAAGATGGGTTATGCTCAAGTTCTTTGGTTAGACGGAGTGGAGAAAAAGTATATCGAAGAAGTTGGAAGCATGAATGTTTTCTTCAAAATTAATGGTGAAATCATCACTCCTGCTTTAAATGGAAGTATCCTTCCGGGTATTACTCGTGATTCCATTATCGAATTGCTGAAACATTGGGGTCTTCCCGTGTCGGAAAGACGCATTTCGATGGAGGAAGTCCATGAAGCCTATAAATTAGGTCAATTGGAAGAGGCCTTTGGAACAGGTACAGCAGCAGTCATATCACCAATTGGTGAATTTTTGTGGAATGGTGAAGAAATGGTTGTTCAAAGCGGGGAAACTGGCGAACTTTCTAGAAAGCTTTATGATACACTGACAGGTGTTCAAACAGGTAAAGTCGCAGACGAGTTGAACTGGACTACGAAAGTTGAAGAAAAAGTGACTCAATGATACTTAAACAAAAAAAACCTTCTTTGAAGGTTTTTTTTTGTTTTCACATAATCATTTTGTGTCTTATGGCAACCGCGACGGCCTCTGTCCGATGATTCACTCCCAATTTCCTGATTGCAGAAGAAATATGATCTCTGACGGTAAATTCACTAACGCTCATTTTTGGTGCCATTTGCTTTAATCCCATTCCATTGGCTAAATATTGAAGGACCTCCACTTCACGTTTGCTTAGAAGGTAACTGGGAGGGTCGGAATCCAATGTTGAACCGACAGCCAATTTTAAATAATGGGAAAGCTTCATTAAATCATTCTTGGTAACAGGCTCGGTGGCATGAATGGGGTCAACCAACACTAAACCGATGGCCATGTCATTCACGATTATCGGAATGATCGCCAATGAAGAGATGGAAAATCTTTTAACGTATTTTGCAGGTATGGAAGATTGCGCATGCTGAATGGTTAAGTATATGGGCTTATTATGGATGACTGCTTGGTGGAGGGGGTATATATCATGAATATTTTCTTTAACATTATGTAATGAAAAGGTAGCTTCACTTGTACATGCACATATTCCTTCACCCATGCCTGTTAAATATGAGTAACTGAATAAAGATGCTCGTTGGAATGAAAAAAAATCTACACAGCCTTTTACGATCATTTGTGATTTAATTGCCATATCTTTTTGATGGGAAATCTTTTTTACATGATTCATTAGGGTTTCCTCAAGCATTCGACTTTATTCCTCCCTACATTTTCAGTGCTAGGATAAATGCTACTAATATCTTACAATATAATGAAAACTCTTACAAATTAAATAGAGTCTTAGAGATTCAAAACTTTAAAGTTCATAATTTCAAGGAGGCATTACCATGAAAAGAATGAATTTAACGACCACCAGCAGAAGTTTTAGAGAAGGTTCCCTACCATTTAAACTTTATCAAAAGGCTAAGAAATTCGGTATATGGAATCCTCGTGACATTGATTTCAGCCAGGATAAAGAAGATTGGAAGTCATTTACTGATATTGAAAGGCAAGTGTTATTAAGGATCATTTCCCTTTTTCAGGGCGGAGAAGAAGCGGTGACTTTGGATTTGCTGCCGCTCATTATGACGATAGCAAAGGAAGGCAGGATCGAAGAAGAAATGTACTTAACGACATTCCTTTTCGAGGAAGCGAAGCATATGGAGTTCTTTCGTTATACGTTAGATCAAATAGGTGAAACGGGTGATTTGACGGTTTATCACTCAGACACTTATAAATCGATTTTTTATGAAATATTGCCTGAAGCGATGGAGAGACTTTTATCCGATCAATCCCCTGAAGCATTGGCGGAAGCAGCCACTGTTTATAATATGTTTACCGAGGGTGTACTTGCAGAAACTGGATATTTCGGGTTTTATCAGACTCTCGAAGCTAATAAAATGATGCCAGGTTTATTAAAAGGCGTGGGTCTGTTGAAGAAGGATGAATCACGCCATATTGCTTATGGGACCTTCCTGCTACAGAGAATCATCAGTGAACATCCACATATCTTTAAACAGGTTGAAAAGAGAATGGAGGAACTTTCACCACTGGCCATCGCGTTAAATACGGAGGGATATAATCGGTTCGGAAATCCATTTGATAATGACCAACAAGCTATATTGAATTTTACCATGAAACAATTATCAGTGCGGATGGAGATTTTAGCCAGGGCAAAAGGAAAGGGGATTGAAGAGATCTATCAAACTAACGAAATGGAATATGGGGTTTTGTAAAGCCAATAAAAGAGACAAGCTTATTGTCCATTTTACATTTGCTAATGGGCCATCAGAAACTTGGTAGCAGGGCATGAACAATTCTTAATAGCGAATATAGACTAATATATCTGAGGTGAAATTTTATGATGGTAAACGCTCATTCGAATTTTTGGTTAAGGTCTTCAGTTTACAGTGGCACTAACACTCGTTCACTCATTCCGGACCTATTCAATGGTCTCGGGGCCAAAAGGATTCTACTCGTGAGTGATGCGGGCTTGGAAAATGCAGGTGTCGTTAAAAAAGTTGCCGAAACTTTTGAGCAACAAAAATTAGGTGCCAGAGTTGAAATAGTTGGACAGTTTCTGGATGTTACACAAGACGCAGCTAGTCAATGTGTAAACGCAGCATTGAAATATGCACGCAAAGTGAATGCCGATGCCATACTTGCCATTGTTGGAGGGAGTGTCATTGATACAGCAAAAGCATTGAAATTCGGATTATATAAAGGAATTACGGATATAAATGATTCGATACCAAGCGGTTATCTGTATGAGGGTTTTTCAAAAGCCCAATCTATGAATATCCCGCATATTTCCGTAGCCACAACAGCAGGGACCGGTTCTGAAGTATCCCCGATCGCGGTCATATATAATGAACATAAAAAAGTCAAAATGAATATATACAATGTTTTTTTAAGTTCGGATGTTGCCATTCTAGATCCCGAATTAACAGTCGGACTGCCGTCTGACATTACGGCGTTTACTGGTGCAGATGCATTGACACATGCAATTGAAGCAATCGTTTCACCTGCAGCGACATCAATAACCGATGCATATGCATATCAGGCCATTCGAGTTATTGAAAGAAACTTACCGAGGGCCGTAAAGGACGGAACGAACATTGAGGCCAGAATGGAAATGCTGCATGGAAGCATGATGGGAATCACTGCATTTTGTAGTGCACTGAATGCGATTCCGGTTCATAACTTTGCCCATGCATATGGGGCGTTATTCCGTATTCCGCACGGATTGGCCAATGCCGTGTTATTACCGGTCGTCATGGAATCAACCTCGGATTTATATCTTCCAAAGGCCCATTTGATAGCCGAAGCCTTTAGTGTGAAAATACATGATGAAGATTCAAAAGGGATCTTAGCAAAAGTGGTAGAAAAGCTCCGCGTTTTCTTATCTGATCTTGGGCTGCCCTCCGATTTCAGCGCATATGGAATTAACCAGTCAGATATGGGAAGAATTCTTAAAGCAGTAATGACGGATCCAGCTGCCACTAATTACCCGATGTCAGAGGAATTAATAATGTCAGTAGTTTCAAGAGTTTCAAGAGTTTCACCCGTGAGAATTAATTAATACTAAAAAAGCCAGCCCATAAAGGTTGGCTTTTTTGCGTTGTGTAATAATTGCCATATGTTAAGTCCCGAAATTTTTCGTTCAGTCAGTTCGTTTCGATATATGATCTTTTAAAGGAGCAACCCCAACCGGAATCGACTCTTGTTAATGTTTTTTTCCTAAGTTCTCCTGTGCCATCTTTATAAGTTCCTTGACCATTCCTCCGCCTAACTTTCCGCCTATTTTTCCATTCTGCTTGGATGTCAGTTCACCGTTATAATCTTTTTTCAGGGGTACGCCCATTTCTTTTGCTACTTCAAACTTTGCTTCTTCGGGGTTCTTTGTACCAGCAACTTTGGCTTTTAAATCATCGAGTCCTTTTCGCGCTTCAGATACTAAAATTTTCCTTCTCCTTGCCAATTTGCATCACTCCTATTTTTTTCTTAGGTTATCCTAATGTAAAGAAAATGATTAATATGCAGATCGAAAGTTTTTTACTTGGAATCCCGATGAATCGGGAGGCAGTCATAAACTCTTAAATAAAGAAGTAAATATATAGGATGCGATTGATTGAGTTTATTTGCAGTCCGAAGAAGTTTTAGTTTATTTAAAGCGGGTAACATATAATAAAATGATTTAAGGAGAAAAATGATGCTGACTGCTAATTCAAGTTTGTTAACAAAAGAAGATATGACAAATCCCGATCGAGTGCCGCAATGGTTAATTAAGGAATATCAAACATTCCATAATACAGTGACCGATAAAACCTTCCCTTGTTATTTTGGTATGAAAGCTGAAAATAAAGGGGAACTTCGTTATGCTTATATCACACAGGAAGATTGGTCCAATCTCCCAAAAGCAGTGGAAAGCTTTCTTGATTTATTTCAGGAACCACCATATATCAGGCATGGCCTTTTTGTCTTTATGGAGCCTGAATCGATAGAGGGTGATATAGAATTTTACCGTAAAAGGTTTTGGGATATCCTGCAATACCTGCATAAAGCGGATAAAAAACCTTGGCCAATTGAAAAGCCGAAAGATCCCGAGCATTATTTATGGGACTATCATTTTGCAGGGGAACCAATCTTTGTCTTTGGTAATGCACCTGCTTATAAAAAGCGTAAAACCCGAGATTTAGGAAATAGCCTTGTACTTGGATTCCAACCCCGGATGATCTTTGAAGGCCTGGAAGGAACGGAAAAAGGCGGAATCATGTCGCGTGAAAAGGTTCGGGAACGAGTGGAGAAATGGGATAACCTCCCTAAACATCCTGATATCAGTCACTTTGGAGATGTAAATCATAATGAATGGAAACAATTTTTCATAGGGGATGATATAGAACCGATAAAAGGTAAGTGTCCCTTCCATCATAAAGGGTTAACTTAACCGAGAGCAAATTGCTCTCGGTTTTTTCGCATCTTACTTTTCTTACTTAGAAGGCATCGGGGATAAAAAATCAAGGCGTGGAAAATACGTAAAATGTACATTTGAAAATAAAAAACATATCTCTTGCCTTATTGGATTTTCAGTTTTATAATGTGAAAGTAGCAATTGCAGTTAATTCGAGATATATGGATTAAATGCTATTTTTAAAAACATACAAAATTAACAATTGGGGGAACTAAAATGTCTAAAGTATTATTTGTTAAATCAAATGACCGCCCTGCGGATCAAGCTATTAGTGTCAAAATGTATGAAACGTTTTTGAACACATATAAGGAAGCAAATAGTAACGATGAAATAACTGAATTGGATTTATTTAAACTGAACTTACCTTACTACGGAAATACAGCAATTACTGCCCTATATAAACGCAGCCAAGGTATGGAATTGACTGAAGAAGAAGTGAAGATTGCCGATATCGTGCAACAATACTTGAATCAGTTCCTTGCTGCCGATAAAGTAGTATTTGCCTTCCCGCTATGGAATGCAACGGTTCCGGCACCATTGGTCACTTATATTTCTTATCTTGCTCAAGCGGGAACTACATTCAAATATACAGCTGAAGGCCCAGTCGGCTTAGCTGGAGGTAAAAAAGTGGCATTACTTAATGCACGCGGATCCGATTATGCATTGCCTGGAATGGATGCTGGCGAAATGGCAGAGAAATACGTAACGATGAATTTAAACTTATGGGGCATAACAAACCCAGAAACAGTTGTTATTGAGGGACATAATCAATACCCAGATCGCTCACAGGACATCGTTGCAGAAGGATTGGCGAAAGTTGCTGAAACTGCAGCAAAATTCTAATTATAAAAGCGGAAACCAGTATGTATTTTTAGCATACTGGTTTTTCTATGCAGATTTTTCTGAAAGTCGATTATAATAAAGAGTAAGCCTATAAGCATGAAAGGAAGTGCAGACAATATGCAAACGTTTAAATCACGTGACGAAATAAAAATAGAAGAAACATGGAACTTAAAGGATATTTACGATGATCAGTCTAATTGGGAAAAAGATTATCAAGAAGTCCTGAAGATGACAGAAAAATTAAAAACTTACGATGGACATATTCAGTCGGCTCAAGATTTGTTCGAGTATTTACGATTAAGTGAGGAACTTGGGTACATTTATAACAAGCTATATGTTTTTGCCATGCTGCAAGCGGATTTGGATACACGGGTAACCACATCACAAGCATTACTGGATCGGGCTGGTAAGTTAGGGCAGAAAATAAGTAATGCTTCTGCATTTTTCATGCCTTTTCTTTTGAGCCTGGAAGAACAAACATTAAAAGGGTACATAAATGAAATCGAGGGTTTGAAATATTTTGAGGAGGATCTACTGGATTCTTTCCGCTATAAAGCCCATGTGTTAACGAAAGAACAAGAAGAGGTGCTTTCCCAAATAGGCGAAGCCTTTTCAGCACCTCAAAAAACGTTCGGGATGATAAACAATGCTGATATTAAATTTGGGGAAGTTACGAATGAAGACGGCGAGAGGGTAGAGCTGACTCGAGGATTGTATTCCAAATTGATTGAAGACGATGATCGCGATAAAAGAAAAGAGGCCTATTTCGCCTATTATCAGCCATATATACAATTGAAGAATACAATCGCTTCCACACTTTCCACAGCAATCAAGAATAATGTGAATCTGTCAAAACTAAGAAATTATCCATCTGCCTTGGAAAAATCATTATTTGGAGATCAAGTTCCAAAAGAGGTTTATGATAATTTGATTATGTCTACTAAGCAAAATATCGGACCCATGCATAAATACATTCATTTAAGAAAAAAATTGCTGGGTGTAGAAGAATTGCGTGCCTATGATTTAAGTGTACCATTAGTAGAAGGCGCTAAAGAGGAGATTTCTTACGATGATGGTTTTTCTTTGATGTTGGAGGCGCTGAAACCTCTTGGCGAAGAGTATATCACAATCCTGAAAACCTTTAAGGAAAAAAGGTATATCGACGTCAGGGAAACACCTGGAAAACGTTCAGGTGCTTACAATATAGGACTTTATGGTGTTCACCCATTCATCTTATTAAATCACCGTGATGACTTAGACAGTGTATTTACACTTGCACATGAATCTGGACATGGCATGCATTCATACTATAGCTCAAAATACCAACCGCAAATAAGTGCTGGGTATTCCATTTTTGTCGCTGAAGTTGCTTCCACTGTGAATGAAATCCTTTTGATTCGCCATTTAATTAAGACTACAAAAGATGTACAGAAGAAAAAACACTTACTTAACCATTTCATAGATAGTTTTAAAGGAACATTCTTCACACAGGTGATGTTTGCGGAGTTCGAAAAGATCGTACATGAAAAAGCTGAAAATGATGAACCTCTAAATGCAGAGGTTTTTAATACGGCCTATGAATCGATATTTCGTGCTTATAATGGAGATGAAATAATTTTCGATGAAGAAGTGAAGTATGGATGGTCACGCATCCCGCACTTTTATCGTCCGTTTTATGTCTACAAATATGCTACTGGTTACGTTTCAGCCATTACTATCGCTGATAAGATCCTTTCTGGGGACAAAAAAACACTTGAAAGTTATTTGACTTTCTTGAAAAGCGGGAGTTCTGATTTCCCATTGGAGCTGCTTAAGAAAACAGGCGTAGATTTAACTAAACCTGATCCAATCGAAAATGCAATGAAGATTTTCAGTGATCTGGTCGACCAATTCACTGATTTGACAGAAGGCTAATCTAAACCATTTCTTCCAAAAGAGCCCATGGTATGATGTTATAAAAAATGCTATAGTTAAAACATTGGCGTAGGAAAGGCCCAATCAATAGATTGGGCCTTATTTTATATGCTTAAGAAATAGGTAATTCGCGAAAAAAGTCATGGTGACAGCGTTATTTTAAACATCGGAGCCTAGCCAATGGGCCAGTTTCTTTGTATTTCAATGGCATATTTTGTGAGGAAAGTGAAAAATGAATTCGACAGTAAATTATATAAAAGAATGGCAGCAGGCACTTCAACTTGAGATCCTGCATTTGAAAAAGTATGGCAGCACAAAATACCTGGTTTCAAACGGCCATCTGCTTACAAGTGATGGTTCTTTCAATTATTACTTTGAAACAGGTTCATCGATAAAAATCCCTGTCGGTTCCCTTGTTCGACTTGAATGGGGAGGGATTAAACAGGATGGAAGAATCCTTTCATCAGAGGGGAAAAGTATAATCATTGTTTTTGATCGTTCGTTAGGCGATATGATCGGTGAAGCCTTTTTATACCATGATCCTTGGGAATTGCTGGAACAACTGATTGTCCGCTTGGATGAAATCAAGAGAAGCAAAAGGAAAAGGCTTCGGATCAAGCGCCTGATGGATCCGTCCATGCCGCAAAAACATCCTTTAAATGAAAAACAAAGCAGTGTGAAAGAATTATATGCGCGCTCGAAGTTCAATCCTGTCACTTTTGTTTGGGGACCCCCTGGTACAGGAAAAACCTATACATTGGCTCGTACAGTAGCCAATCATTATTTACAAGATAAAAAAATTCTGGTTTTGTCACATAGCAACCAGGCTGTCGATGTTTTGATGGCTGAAATTTCATCATTCATTAAAAAGAAAGATTGTTTCAAAGAAGGCGATGTGCTTCGCTATGGATCTCAAATCGGTGAATCACTAGCCATTCATGATGATATTGTTACAGGGCAATTATTAGGTAAACATGAACCGACATTAGTTAAAGAAAAAGAAGAGCTTGGCGAAGAGAAGCGTCTATTAAAGTATGATTTGGCAGGGTCATTCAGTGAAAGGGATACAGATCAATTAATTGAGATAGAGAAAAAGCTGGCCAAAGTCTTGGAGAAAATCCGCCAAAAAGAGATTCAATTCGTAAAAGAAGCAAAAGTCATCGGGACGACCTTAGCTAAGGCCGCAAATGATGAAACGGTTTATCAAAAAGAGTATGATCTGGTTATTTTGGACGAAGCGAGTATGGCTTACGTACCTCAGGTAGCTTTTGCTGCAGCGTTAGCCAAGCATATTATCGTTTGTGGTGATTTCAAACAATTGCCACCTATAGCTTCGGCTCGTGATTCCCTCGTGAAACTTTGGCTGAAGGAAGACATATTTCATCGGGCCGGTGTCGCCCAGTCTGTTGAAGAAGGAGAACTCCATCCTCATTTATTCCTATTAAAGGAACAGCGCCGCATGCATCCGGATATTTCAGCATTCACTAATCGTGTCGTCTATAACAATTTTGTTGGCGATCATAAAAGTGTTGCGACTAGCAGGGAGGACATAATGCTGTCGGAACCGTTTGCCAATAAGGCAGCAGTACTTCTCGACACTAGCTTAGCAGGGGAATATTGCATCACTGAACGGACATCCCACTCGAGAATGAATTTATGGCAATTGCTTTTATCTTTTCAACTGATTCATGAAGCTTATATGGGCGGATCAAGGTCAATTGGTTATGTTGCCCCTTACCGTGCTCAGGCAGACTTGATGGAAAAACTATTGGATGATTTATATGAGAAAGAACGGCAAACGGCGGATATCATCGCTGCAACTGTACATCGTTTCCAAGGAAGTGAACGTGAGATGATGATCTTTGACACTGTTGATAGTTATCCGCAAAACAGGGCTGGAATGTTATTGACAGGGAGAGAAAGTGAGAGGCTCATTAATGTGGCCATAACAAGGACTAAGGGTAAGTTCGTACATGTATGTGACACTTCATTTGTTAACAAACACGTTTATCGCAGCAAAACACTTCGTCAGCTTGTCGATCATCAAATTCAAAATGATCAAATTGTATCGAAGAAAGACATTGGAAAATGGGTTAAACACCAGCACCCGAGATTAAAATGGATGCATGCCCGTAAATTAGGGGATTTTCAGGAAGATGTTGAATCAACAAAACAAGAGATGGTTATCGCTGTTCCGGATTTGAACAGTTTGTCAGAAGAATGGCAGCAATATTTAATGAAACGAAACCCTGCAGTGAAATTGACGATCATTTCAGCAAAAAGAAACCCTGATATCAGCGCTGATCATTTTATTTCTTCACCTGTTTCCTTCTCCTTTATCATCTTTGATAAAAGAGTTGTCTGGCTAGGTTTGCCCGTAGAGTCCAATAATCGGGTCCAGCCCCCATTTATAGCGGCTCGTTTGGATTCGCAAATAATGGCGGATGAAATACTATCTCAATTCAAAAAAAGTGAATAACTTCGGAAAGGCCCTTAAAAAGGGCTTTTCTTCATTTACATTTATTCCAAAAAAAACCTCGCTAGAATAAATGATGAAATGACCCCTTAAGTCACCCGCGCAATTAATGTATTAAACCAAACACCTCGCTAGAATATACTATTAACTTTTACTCCCTAATTTAGTTTCAACTCCTTATAATTTCCGTTAAAGGCTGCAAACTAAAATAACAAAGCAAGCGTTTCAAGCGACTTTCGACTAGTTATGATTTACCATTAAGTTACGAAAGCCAAGAAAGGCGGTAACAAAATGAAACTGAGCATTTTGGATCAATCCCCAATTGCATCCGGACAGTCAGCACAAGAAGCATTGCAGGCATCATTACAATTAGCGCAAGAAGGGGATAGACTTGGTTATAGCAGAATCTGGTTAACTGAACATCATGATCTGCCGGGATTGGCCTGTTCCGTTCCAGAGGTTTTGATAAGCTACATTGGTGCACAAACAAAAAATATCCGGATTGGATCAGGGGCAGTGCTGCTTCCGCATTATAAGCCATATAGGATAGCAGAGACTTATAATATGCTTGCAACACTTTTCCCAGGACGGATCGATATAGGACTGGGGCGTGCTCCTGGTGGATCTGCCGAAGCAACGATGGCATTATCCGATAATTTTCTTCAGAATGTTTACAAAATGCCAGAACTTGTTCAAGAACTGTTGTATTTTCTAAGAGATGAATTTCCGAAAGAACATCCTTTTTCAGATGTCTCTGCTGCTCCTATCCCAATGGTACCGCCTGAACCATGGATATTGGGAACAAGCGGGAAAAGTGCAAAACTTGCCGCTGAGAATGGCACTGCATATGCGTTTGGTGAATTTATGAGTGAAAGTGATGGCGTACAGAGTTTTTATCAGTACCGTGAGGACTTTCAAACAAAAGGGTTACTTAAAGCGCCTAAAACGATCGTTACGGTTTCGGCCATATGCGCAGAAACAGAGGAACGTGCGAAAGAAATAGCTCTTAGCAACATTCTTTGGAAAATTCAAAGTGGACAAGGGGAAAGAAAGCAGGTTCCAAGTATAGAAGAAGTAAGGAACCATGATTGGACTGAAAAAGAAAAAGCATTGATGGAAACCATAGATAAAAAACTGATTTTTGGTACCCCTTCACAAGTGAAGTATCGGCTTTTGGAGATTCAGGAGAAATATCAAGCAGATGAAATCATGCTGATAACCATCACTCACAAGTTGGAGGATCGGCTTAATTCGTTTCGTTTGATTGCCAAGGAAATTCTTAACAGTTAATCCGTTCGAGCATTTTATGTGCATTTTGTGTGCATTTTCTATATGATGGCTTTGCGTCCAATTAATCATAATTGAAAGAAAGAAGATGAAGATATGAATGCTGATCAACATGCAAAAAAACTTAGCGACATTTCTTTTTCCGTTCTGGATCTGGCTTCTATCGTTGAGGGTGGTACAGTTTCGGGAGCTTTTAAAAATACAGTAGAATTAGCTAAACATGCGGAGCAATGGAATTACAACCGTTTCTGGGTTGCAGAACACCATAGCATGCCTGGGATTGCAAGCTCTGCAACGTCAGTGCTTATAGGCTATGTTGCAGGTAGGACGGAAAGAATTCGTGTGGGATCTGGAGGCATAATGCTACCGAATCATGCACCGCTGGTTATCGCAGAACAATTTGGAACATTGGAAGCAATGTATCCTGGTAGAATAGATTTAGGACTGGGGCGTGCTCCGGGAAGCGACCAATTTACAGCCATGGCACTCCGGGGTGATGTACGTAATAACGGACAGGATTTTCCTGAACAATTGGCACAGCTCCGTAGCTATTTAGATGCGGATTCTAAACATAATCGTGTTCGGGCCATACCTGGCGAAGGACAGGATATCCCGATTTGGCTGCTAGGTTCAAGCGGCTTCAGTGCAGCATTATCAGCACAGCTGGGATTACCATTTTCATTTGCAAGCCATTTTTCCCCTGAAAATACTCAACCAGCTTTAGCTCGTTACCGCAATAATTTCCAACCATCCGACGTTCTCGATAAACCTTATGTCATGGTTGGTATCAATGTATTTGCAGCTGATACTACGGAAGAAGCGCAAAGGATTGCTACATCTTATCAACAGCAGTTCTTGAATTTGATCCGGAACACGCCTGGTCAACTAGCTCCTCCAGTTGATACGATGGAAGGCATTTGGACAGAATATGAAAAGGCCATTGTCATGAAGCAGCTGAACGCTTCCATTATAGGAAATCCAAAAGAGGTTAAAGAGCAGTTGCAGTCATTTTTAAATGAAACACAGGCGGATGAAATGATTATAAACTCTGCCATTTATGATCAGGATGCACGCCTTCGTTCTTATGAAATCATTGCAGAAGTTACTGGAATGAAATAAGTGTCAAAGAATGAGCTTGCAGATTACGTGTCTGCAAGCTTTTTTATAAAATACATACCGATTGTCTTCATAAACAAAGTTAGGAGAGAAGAATGAAACGAGAAGATCCTTTATCCTTAATATTTCACTTCACAGATAAACAAGGTGACAGCCGGCCTCTTTATTTTACGAACCCGAAAAAAGTGTTCACCGCCCATTCAATTGGGGATGTCCTTCCCCAATTCCAAAAAGTCCAGGAAGCGATTCAACAGGGGCATTATGCAGCGGGATATGTTTCCTATGAAGCTGCCCCTGCTTTTGAAAAATCTTTTAAAGTAAAAGATGGAGCCAAGATGCCGTTATTATGGTTCGGGATTTTTGATAAACCGGAAGAAGAATTACCTAAAAAAATGACCGGGGCTTTTAATTTAGCTGAATGGCAATCAGAAACGGATTCCAATACCTATCATTCCGGGTTTCAAAGAATAAAATCCGAAATCGAGAAAGGCAATACATATCAAGTCAATTATACGATGCGTTTACAATCCCAGTTCGAAGGAGATGACTTCGCTTTCTTTAATCGCTTGAAGAGAGCCCAACGCTCGAACTATAGTGCATATTTGAATGTGGGGACACATCGAATCCTATCGGCTTCACCCGAGTTGTTTTTCCGTTGGGAAGATGGTCAGCTGATTACTCGTCCAATGAAAGGAACGGTAAAACGGGGAACGACACTGAAAATGGATCAGCTCAATGCAGACTGGTTAGCAGCCTCGGAAAAGAATCAAGCTGAAAATTACATGATTGTGGACTTACTCAGAAATGATTTGGGAGTGATTGCAGAACCTGGAAGCGTCAAGGTTCCGCAGCTTAAGGCAATTGAAAAATATCCGACCGTTTGGCAAATGACATCCACGATTACAGCCGATACGAATCCCGAAACAACAATCATTGATATATTCAAGGCCCTTTTTCCATGTGGATCGATAACAGGTGCACCTAAAATAAAAACGATGGAGATCATCGCTGATATCGAGAATTCACCACGTGAAGTTTATTGCGGTGCAATCGGGTTTATCACCCCTGAATCCGAAGCCGTTTTTAATGTACCGATTCGTACAGTCGTGATCGATGAGGCAACAGGGAAAGCTGAGTATGGAGTTGGCGGGGGAATCACTTGGGATTCCGAGTTATCGGAAGAATATGACGAAGCTTTTTTAAAAGCCAAATTATTGACTGTGGAAAAGCCTGCTTACAAACTATTGGAATCGATGAAACTCAAGGATGGCGAATATTATTTGTTGAATGATCATATCGATCGGATGAAACAATCCGCTGATTACTTCGATTACCGATTCTCTGAATTGTATGTAAGAGATCGACTCCAAAAGTATGCAGAATTAAACCATGGGACGTTGCAAAAGGTAAGGGTACTACTTAATGAAAATGGTGAAATTGAAGTCTCTGGACAAGCAATCAAGCCCCTTGATTCAGAATTTAAGGCCATCTTGGCTGAAACTCCAATATCAAGTGCAAATCCATTTCTATTTCATAAGACCACCAATCGTGATGTATATGAAGGCTTTCAAAAGAATAATCCCGACTTCCAGGATGTTCTGCTTTGGAATGAAGAAGGATTCATCACCGAATTCACGAACGGAAATGTAGTGGTGAAGTTAAATGGTGACCTCTATACCCCTCCTGTGGACTCAGGTCTCCTTGCTGGAACATTTCGTCAAGACTTGATCAGGAAGAAGGAAATCAAAGAAAAACCCATTTCAAAGGATGACCTAAATAATGCTGAGGAAATTTGGTTTATTAATAGCGTGCGAGGGAAATTAAAAGTGAATTTAACTTTCTAAGCTGATTATTCGTAAAAAGTGAAAATTGAAATCTTTATTGCAGTTTATGGAATGCTTGCGAGTGATGAATACAAGGAGCTTTTAAAAAAATATTCGATTGCTGACGATTCAACCGGAAATTAGGCATGAATATTGGAATACATTCGGCAGGAGTCTCGCAAATTTCTTCAGCCTATTGTGGCTTCATCACAAATAAAAGTCTTGTATTAAAATCATGAAAGTGACCTCATCTTGTTCGACAAAAAAAGAAGTTCACGACAGTGAACTTCTTTTTTTTATAAACCCCATGAGATCAATAAAAGGTGAATGGCCTTTTCCAATTCGGATTCAGGGATTCCTGCAAAGCCCAATATGATTTTTGGAGGGTTTTCGTCTTTTTTTTCAATAGAATATGTCGATAGTCCATAAATTTTAATATGATTTTCATTTGCCTTTTGAATAAGTGTCTCTTCATCCATGCCGTTCTTAACGATGAGGACGATATGCAATCCTGACCGTTCACCAATGATCTTTATTTGCTTATGTGGTTTAAACAGATCAATCACTTTATCCAATTTGCGACGGTAAACTTTCCTCATTCGATTCAAATGCTTTTCGAAATCCCCTTCCTTCATGAACTGTGTCAACACATGCTGATCAATCCGAGAAACGGTGGAATGGTAAAAAGATAATTCCTGTTGATGGATTTGTAACAATGGAGCGGGAAGAACCATATAACTGATTCGAATCGATGGCATCAATGATTTGGAAAACGACCCTAAATAAATCACCTTATCACCAGCATCCATACTTTGTAAGGAAGGAATTGTTTTTCCACTATAACGAAATTCACTATCATAATCGTCTTCGATAATATAGCGGTTTGTTGCCCCTTGGGACCAGTTCAACAATCGCGTCCGTCTGTTAACGGATAGGATCGTCCCATTGGGAAAGTGATGTGAGGGAGTGACATACACGACGTCGATCTTTGAATCTTCAATTTGGTTAACCTTTACGCCTTCTTCATCAATTTGAAGGGGATGGACTTCGTTTGGGTAGCTGCGTAAAATCCGGTGAATCAAGTGATACCCAGGATCTTCAACACCATAGATGGCATTTTTATCGAATAGAAGGACAAGCTGCTGCAATAAAATCTCCATTCCTGCACCAATGATAATCTGTTCGGGAACACATTGTACACCACGTGCATGATACAAATAATGGGCAATTTCACATCGTAATTCATATTCCCCTTGAGAATCCCCCAGTAAAAGAAGATCTTGATGTGATTCATCGATTTTGCTTTTCGTGTATTTTCTCCATTTTTCAAATGGGAAGTGTTCCGTGTCAATTTGGCTGGGATGAAAATGATACAGCAATTCACCTTCTTTATGATTGTTTTTTTCCAAGGATACTTGGTTAGTTTGTGTATACTCTAAATCCTCGAATGTTTGAATATAGTACCCTTTTCTTGGGATGACTTCAACGTAACCTTCAGCAGTCAATTGTTCATATGCAGTCTCGACAGTATTTTGACTAATCTGAAGGAACTCTGCCAATTTACGTTTGGAAGGCAATTTTGTACCGTAAAGAAGACGGCCATCAATGATTTCTTTTTTAATATGTGAATATAATTGCTCGTACAAAGGTATTTCACTTAACCGATTTAAATCACAAGAAAGCATATTCATTTTGTTTCCCCCTTATTTTTAAAAAAGTGCTGACCCCATTAAATTAATTAAAACTGACACTTTCAATGTGGTCAACTATTTTTTATACTAAATCTAACAAATCTAAAAAATGCAAATATTAGGGGGAAAAGAAATGGAAAAATTATTAGGAACAGACACAGTAAAAAGAGGAATGGCACAAATGCAAAAGGGTGGCGTAATTATGGACGTCATTAATGCAGAACAAGCAAAAATCGCTGAAGCATCAGGTGCTGTCGCTGTCATGGCATTGGAAAGGGTTCCTTCCGACATCCGTGCGGCTGGCGGGGTAGCAAGAATGGCAGATCCGCGAATCGTTGAGGAAGTAATGAATGCTGTATCCATCCCGGTCATGGCTAAAGCAAGGATTGGCCATATTGTTGAATCAAGGATTCTGGAATCCATGGGAGTGGATTATATCGATGAAAGTGAAGTGCTGACTCCTGCTGATGAAGAATACCATATTCTAAAAAGTGATTTCACCGTACCTTTCGTTTGTGGATGCCGTGATTTAGGCGAAGCTGCACGCCGTATTGGTGAAGGAGCATCAATGCTTCGTACAAAAGGAGAACCAGGTACTGGTAATATTGTGGAAGCTGTGCGTCATATGAGAAAGGTACAGTCACAAATTCGTAAAGTGAGCATCATGAGTGATGATGAATTAATGACAGAGGCAAAAAATATTGGAGCCCCTTATGAAATTTTAAGAGAAATCAAACGCACAGGTAAATTGCCTGTAGTTAACTTTGCAGCTGGCGGAATTGCCACTCCAGCAGATGCAGCACTGATGATGGAATTGGGAGCAGATGGCGTTTTCGTGGGTTCTGGTATTTTTAAATCTGAAAATCCAGAAAAATTCGCATCGGCAATCGTTCAAGCTACTACATATTTCACCAATTATGAATTGATTGGCCGCCTATCCAAAGAGTTGGGCAGTGCAATGAAAGGAATTGATATTTCCAAACTAGCTCCGGCAGAACGGATGCAGGAACGTGGATGGTAATATGATAACTATTGGTGTTTTGGGATTACAGGGAGCAATTGAAGAACACTTGAACCAAATCAAAGCTGCCGGCGAACAAGCAATTATAGTAAAAAAACCGGAACAGTTGCTGGAAATCGATGGCTTGATCATTCCAGGCGGAGAAAGCACTACGATGAGGAAGCTAATGGATCGTTATGGATTTATGGAACCGATCAAAACTTTCTTCGAAGGTAAAAAACCTATTTTCGGTACATGTGCAGGGATGGTATTGGCGGCCAATGAATTGACTGGCGATGAGAAGGCCTATCTTGGACTAATGGACATTTCCGTGAAACGGAACGGATTTGGACGTCAACGGGATAGTTTCGAGGCTGAACTATCAATCAAAGGAATGGAAGACCCTTATAAGGCTGTATTCATCCGGGCGCCATTTGCTGATGGAATTGGAGAAGGTGTAGAAGTATTGGCTGTTTATGAAGAGAATGTAGTGGCTGCAAGACAAGACCATGTCCTTGTCAGTGCGTTTCATCCAGAATTAACAGGTGATGATCGTTTTCTGCAACTTTTCATTGAAATGGTGAAGACCTCCGTAAGTAAGGTCGAATTGAAAACCTGCTAAACAAATGAAGCTGTCCTATTAATAGGACAGCTTCAATTTTTAAATGCTCATAACACTATAAAAATACATATTGCTTGGATTCAATATTCTTTACTTTTATAATGAAAAAAGTAAGTAACCACTTACATGCTTTTTAGTGGTGAGAGGGGAATGGAAATGACAGCAAGAGTTGCAGTTATTACAGGAGGAGCAAGCGGAATTGGCCGAGCAACATGCTTGAAATTCGCAGCAAAGGGGGACAAGGTCGTCGTTGCGGATTTTAATGAAGAAATGGGACAGGAAACTGTTGAACAGATAAAAGCGGATGGCGGAGAGGCCATTTTTGTTAAAACGGATGTTTCTAAGCAGGAAGATGTTGAATCGTTAATCCATAAAGCAGTGCAAACATATGGAAGGATCGATATCATGTTTAATAATGCCGGCATTGGTGCAGGCGGTATGATCCTCGAACAAGATATGGAGGGTTACTTCAAAACGATTGGAGTGAACCAGCACGGAGTTGCCTTTGGAATCATGGCAGCAGGACGGAAAATGAAGGAGCTAGGTAACAAGGGAGTCATTATAAATACCACTTCCGTGTTTGGCTACTTAGCTTCCCATGGGACTTTTGCCTATCAGGCAACTAAAGGCGCTGTAAGAATGATGACACAGACAGCAGCTTTGGAATTGGGTGCTTATGGCATACGCGTAGTGGGCATTGCGCCAGGCGGGGTTGACACTCCTATCATACAAGGCTATAAAGATATGGGAATCATCGATAAATTGAATGCGAGTCAAATGCGCGGTAAATTAATTAAGCCAAAAGCCATTGCAAATGCCGTCTATCTATTATCGTTAGAGGAAGCGGATGCGATTAATGGAAGTGTAGTCATGGTCGATGATGGCTATGCATCTTTTAAGTGATTTTCTGAAAAGGAAAACATCGTCCCAATCAGACGATGTTTTCTATTAATGATATATGGGAATATTGAATTCTAATAGATCAAAGGTAATATGTTGACCGATTGATACCATCGAGATATCATGGAAAATAGATTGGTGAAACCGGTCTTATCTTTATAAAAGAAGGTTGATATTTTTGAAAAAAGGGCAGCAAACCAAAGAACGAATCATAAATGTAGCCCGGACTCTTTTTGCCACTAAAGGTTTTGACATGACAAGAACGAATGAAATTGCCTCTGCATGCAATGTTTCCGAAGCTACTATTTATAAATACTTTGACAGCAAAAAAGATTTGCTTTTGGCTACAATTACCCCTAATGAAAAAGAGGAATCCGAAGATGGGACTAGCCATCTATCTACGGATGAACTAGTGGAGAATCATGTTTGCACCATGATAAAAAAAATTCTTGAAAATAAAGAACAGTTTTCGATATTATTTAGGGAAACACAATTCGATCAAGATATTTCAAAGCAATATGTAGATCAGATTTTCAAGCCAAATGCCAAGCATATTGAAATACAGAAGAGAATAGATAGCGGAGAGATACAATATATCTCTGATATTATCCTATTTAATGTAGGGATCATTTCTTTTACATTGGCATTATCCACACATTATGAGATCCATCAACAAAAAAAGGAGCCATATTTTACTTCTGAACGAATTAAGAGCATTGCTCAACTTTTGGTATATGGTATTCATGGTAAACAAAATCATACATAATGAAACGGTCATATTGAAGGGCATGAGCATCAAGCCGCAAATATGACCGTTTTATTTTCATTCAGAGTCGATGAAGTCAACTAGTGAATTCATTAAACCCCAGTGTAAGATTTGACTTATATTTTTCAGACTATTACGATAAATGCATACTGCACGAAATGCTTTACGAAGATTTTATCTTTAAATCATGTAACATGGGAGGGGTATTAAATGAGTGATATCGTTATTTTATCAGGAAGTCCTGCTATACCTTCAAGAACGGACATTTCACTAAAACATATTCAATCATTAGTCGAAAAAGAAGGATTTACCACAGCTTATTTCTCAATTACGGATTTCTCAGCAGATGATTTATTTCAAGGGAAATATAATAGCGAAGATATCTTAAAGCTTTCAGAGAGAATTCAAGCAGCTAGAGGAATCATTATTGGTTCACCGGTTTATAAGGCTTCTTATACAGGTGTATTGAAAGCCTTGATTGATTTGCTGCCAGAAAGTGCTTTTAAGGGTAAGCCAGTTCTGCCAATCATGATTGGTGGAAGTAACAGGCATCTATTGGCGATTGACTATGCGCTTAAACCATTAATTTCAATATTAAAAGGCGAGCCGCTGCAGGGCATTTATTTTGTTGATAAGGAAATAGATAAACAGAATTCAGAAAAACCGATTAATGATTCGCATTTAATTGATCGCGTCCAGAGTCAAGTTCAAGAATTTGTAGAAGCGATACAGTTAAGAAATTAATGACTTCAAGTAATCCCCTCTTCAAAAGGACAGAAATTCAAGAATTTTTTTAAAGTAAGGATATACGTCAATAATAGGCTTTTTATGAAAATAGACTTATTTTTTTGGAGCCCTTATCTAAAAAGACAAGTCTATTTTCTTATTTATATGAACATAAAATCATAAATTGAATAGTGTGTATAAAAATAACAGTTCATCCATAATATTAAACCAAGTTATTTTATAAGAAAACTCCATTGACAAGGATTAAATATATGTTAATATTTAAAATAATAAAACTTATCCAGAGCGACGGAGGGAATTGGCCCTTTGAAGTCCAGCAACCTGCATGATGGATGCAAGGTGCTACCTCCAACAAAATGTTGATCATTTTGGAAGATAAGGTAAAGATATTTACCTTGGGATCTTTCCATCATGGAAAGATTTTTGTTTTTTTGAAAAATTGCAGGCAAACCATAACAATGTAAGGTTGTATGGAATTATATAAATCTAAGAAATTTTTTTAATCAGTGTTGAAAATAAAATATTCGCGGATTTTCTTAAAGGAGGAACTGGTTTGGAAAAAGAGAATCAGCTTGAAGAAATATTTGAACGACTTCAAGAAATGCTTAATTCAATGAAATATGGATCCATTACACTTATTGTCCAGGATGGTAAAATCATTCAAATGGAAAGAAATGAAAAATTAAGAATTAAATAAGGTATCTGCTGACTAGAAAAACTAGAGGCGGGTTTAACTGATATAAAGAGAGTATTGGTTAGATTCGTCTCTTTTTCCTAGAATCAAATAAACTGGGGAAGATTAAAACGGATATTGATTAACAGTACTCTAACCTGATACAGCAAGTTTTTAGAGGGGGCTACAAAGTTGGCTGGATTAATAAACTATAAAAATTTCAATTTAGGGGAATTCCCTGTATTTCCTGAAGACAGTGAAACAAAAGGTGCTTTGGAAGTTCTGCAATGGGCGAATGACCATTATGGAAGCAAACTGATTTATGCTTGCAGTTTTGGTATTGAAGGCATCGTGCTTACGGATTTATTGGCGAAGGTCAACCCTTCGGCAAAAATTGTTTTCCTTGATACAGATGTTCATTTTGAGGAGACTTACCAATTGATCGAGCAAGTGAAAAAGCGCTATCCAAAGCTTTTGATCGAAATGAAGAAACCTGCTCTGACGCTTGAGGAGCAAGCAGCGGAATATGGGGATGAATTATGGCTTAGTGATTCCAATAAGTGCTGTAACATCCGTAAAATCATCCCGCTTACCGATGTGCTTTCAACGGCAACAGCCTGGCTTTCGGGACTGCGGAGGGAGCAATCCGAAACAAGGGCTTTAACCGAGTATATCAATAAGGATAATAAGTTCAAGTCAGTTAAAATATGTCCACTCATACATTGGACATGGAAAGATGTTTGGCGCTACGCCCACAAAAACGGACTTCCATATAATATCCTGCATGATAATGGATATCCGAGCATCGGATGTAAAACGTGTACAGCACCTGCATTCAATGCAGATGATTTACGCTCAGGCCGTTGGCAAGGAGCCCAAAAAACGGAATGCGGATTGCATTTATCATAAATAAATAGAAACCATAGGGGGAATTTAGCATGACAATCAGTTTACCGCACGGAGGAACATTAATTGATCTTTGGGAACCAAAATATGATTTTAGTAAATTAACAAAATCAATCGAAATCGATGAAATTGCTTTAAGTGATCTTGAATTGATAGGCACTGGTGCCTACAGTCCGATTAAAGGATTCTTTACAAAAAGTGACTATGAGGCAGTGGTAAAGGATATGAGGCTTAGTAGCGGGCATGTATGGAGCATCCCGATTACGCTGCCTTTGACCGAAGAAACTGCAGAAACCCTTACTATAGGTGATGAAGTAACGTTGACTCATGAAGGTGAAACATACGGGGTTCTCACCGTTTCCGATATTTACACTCCGGATAAGCAATTGGAAGCGAAATTAGTATATCAAACGGATGATGAAAAGCATCCCGGAGTGAAAAATTTATATAACCGCGGTGATGTATATGTCGGCGGGGAAATAAAGTTGATTAAGAGAATAGAGCGTCCGCTATTTCAAGCTAATTATCTGGACCCAGTCGAGACAAGGAAAGCTTTTGCTGAAAAAGGATGGGAAACGGTTGTTGGTTTCCAAACGAGGAACCCTGTTCACCGTGCACATGAATACATTCAAAAGACAGCATTGGAGATTGTCGACGGCTTATTCTTAAATCCTCTCGTAGGTGCCACTAAATCCGATGACATTCCGGCAGATGTAAGAATGGAAAGTTATAAAGTGCTGCTTGAAAAATATTATCCTAAGGATCGCGTCTCTCTTGCAGTTTTCCCTGCTGCCATGCGTTATGCAGGACCTAGAGAAGCCATTTTCCATGCGATGGTCCGTAAAAATTATGGTTGCACCCATTTTATCGTCGGACGTGATCATGCGGGTGTGGGCGATTATTATGGCACATATGATGCTCAAAAAATCTTTGGGAATTTTAACGCCGATGAGTTAGGGATCACGTTATTATTCTTTGAACATAGTTTTTACTGTAAAGCATGTGGCAATATGGCTTCTGCTAAAACTTGTCCGCACGGCAAGGATGACCATGTCATCCTGTCTGGAACGAAGGTAAGGGAAATGTTGCGTAATGGAGAAATTCCTCCTGCTACCTTTAGCCGTAAAGAGGTCATCGAGGTGTTGATCGAAGGTCTAAAAAAGAATGAAGTTTTTAACTGATTGGACATAAATTGAAGGATCACATGAAGAGGGGGATTATTATATGAGTAAAAGTACGAATGTCACTTGGCATGAAACGTCATTGACCAAGGAGCTCCGCCGGAAGCAAAACGGGCATGAAAGCACAGTTCTATGGTTTACAGGGCTCTCGGGATCCGGAAAATCAACGATTGCTAACGCGGTCGCTAAAGAGTTATATAATCGGAATATTCGAAGTTATGTTTTGGATGGTGATAATATCCGCCACGGTTTAAACAAAGATTTAGGTTTTTCTGAAGAGGATCGAACCGAGAATATTAGGCGGATCGGTGAGGTTTCCAAGTTATTCGTGGATAGTGGGCAGTTCGTATTGACCGCCTTCATATCCCCATTCAGGGCAGATCGGCAGATTGTACGTGATTTACTCGAAGAAGGGGAGTTTATTGAAGTATACATAAAGTGTCCGATCGAAGAGTGCGAAGTGCGTGATCCAAAAGGTCTTTATGACAAGGCGCGTAAAGGAATCATTAAAGATTTTACCGGAATCGACTCTCCTTACGAAGAACCAGAACAACCGGAGATCATTTTAGAATCCGACCAATACAGCATTGAAGAGTGCGTTGAACAGGTAATCGGCTATTTGACAGCAAAGAAAGCGATCTAATCAAGGAGGAAACATAATGGTTTACGAGAAATTTTGGTCGGGAAATCCACTAATCGCTAAAAATAAAACGGAAATATGGAAATTGGAAAAAGACGGATTGAAGATATTCGATGATATTCCACATTACGCTGCAAATGGTTTTGATTCCATCCCTAAAGAGAATTGGGATATGTTCAAGTGGGCAGGTCTATACCTGCAACGGCCAAAAGAAGCTGGTTACTGGATGATGCGTGTCGTTATTCCCGGAGGTATCCTGACTTATGATCAACAGATAACTCTAGCTAACATCGCTAAAGATTATGGGAGGGATGTATATGATATTACAACCCGTCAAGCCATTCAATTCCACTGGTTGACCATCGAACAAGTCCCGGATATCTTAAACCGTTTGGATAAGGTTGGATTGACTACGGCCGGTGCATGTGGTGATATCACACGTAATATCATCGGTAATGCATTGGCAGGCATCGATCCTGACGAACTTTTTGATACACGCGAAGTACTTTATGATGTATTTGAGTATTTCCGCCTTAACGAAGACTATTCGAACCTTCCTAGGAAATATAAAATGTCCATAAGTGCTAATATCCATAATGCTTCAAATGCTGAAATCAACTGTGTTTCATTCAATCCAGCCACTAAAGTAATTGATGGAGTAACGGAAGTTGGTTTTCACGTGAAAGTAGGCGGTGGGCTATCCTCCGTTCCGATGCTGGCAGAAGAACTTGACTTATTCATTTTACCTGAAAAAACAGTCGAAGTAGCGGCCGCCATCACGACGATATTCCGTGACTTTGGGTACCGTGAAAAACGTCATCGCTCGCGTTTGAAATTCCTTGTCGCTGATTGGGGTCCTGAACAATTCAAGGAAAAATTGCTGGAGTACACCGGTCCGCTTCCTGAAAAGGGTGAAAGTGCGGTGAAAGGATGGAATGCAGGCTATTTCTACGGCATCCATAAACAAAAGCAAGATGGTCTGAACTATGTTGGAGTCAATATACCAGTTGGTCGTCTAAATCCAGACGAAGTGATCGAGTTTGCCGAACTTGCGAAGAGATATGGAAATGGTGAAATCCGAAACTGTAATTCTCAAAATCTGATCATTCCAAATGTGCCGGATGCAAAACTTGAGGAATTAAAACAGGAATCCATCTTTGAAAGATTTCCATATCAACCAAAAAAATTCATTGGTTATTCCGTTTCTTGTACAGGCATCGAGTATTGTAACCTGGCACTCGTTGAAACAAAAAAACGAATGAGGACCATATCTGAATCATTGGACAAGGAAATAGATCTCGATGTACCTGTAAGGATGCATATGGTCGGTTGTCCGAATAATTGCGGTCAAAGAGCCATCGCTGAAATAGGGCTTCAAGGCATAAAAATGAAAAACCAGGACAAAAAGATGGTCGAAGCTTTTGAGATATACGTCGGAGGAACGCTGAATGAAGGCGGTAAGTTCAATGAAAAACTTAAAGGAAAAGTGGAAGCTGAACAGCTCTATCATGTTCTGAAAGAACTGATCCTATTTTTCAAAGAAACAAAACTCCTATCAGAAACCTTTCTTGATTTTGTGGAAAGGGTAGGGATATCGCAGTTACAAAGTAAGCTTGATGATATATTAACGGAAGTGGCCGTTTAATAGGGGAAGGTAAGCAATCCATGAATCTATACCGTTTCGAAGTCACTATCAAGGAAAAACCAATCCATGTCATCATTGTTGCCGATTCGGATGAAAAGGCGTTTGAACTTGTTGATATCGAGCTGGAAAAACATTTTTTGAAAATGCCTGAAGTGGATGACATCTCATTATATGAAAAAAAGAAAATTAAAAATGGAGCAGGTTTCGTTTTATCGGAATTCGAAACGATTCTCTAAGGGAAGGCAGGTTGCATAAATGGGGAAAGTATATCTAGTAGGAGCCGGTCCCGGAGATCCAGATTTAATTACATTAAAAGGATTAAAATGCATTCAAGAAGCTGATGTCATTTTATATGATCGACTTGTCAATAAAGAACTTTTGAATCATGCAAAAGACGGTGTAGAGCTGATAAATTGCGGTAAACTACCGGATTATCATTTATTGCAGCAGGATACCATCAATCGGTTCCTGGTCAAATATGCAAAAAAGGGGAAAATAGTCACCCGTTTGAAAGGCGGCGATCCATTCGTCTTTGGGAGAGGCGGGGAGGAAGCGGAAGCCCTTGCCAAAAGTGGCGTGAGCTTTGAAATCGTTCCAGGAATTACGGCTGGAATCGCCGCTACAGCTTATGCGGGAATTCCAGTTACACATAGGGACCATGCTTCATCTTTTGCAATTATTACCGGTCATCGGAAAAAGGATGAAGAGGACAATATCAAGTGGGAATCCCTTGCAAAAGGAATCGATACATTAGCCATTTACATGGGTGTTAAAAACCTGCCATATATTCAAGGAAAACTATTGGAGCATGGAAAAAGTCCAGAGACTCCTGTAGCCCTTATTCATTGGGGGACATTAAAAACGCAAAAAACAGCTGTCAGTACTTTGGCTAATGTAGTGGAAACGGCCAATAACGAACAGATTTCGAATCCTTGTATGATAGTCGTGGGCGATGTCGTTAATTTACGAGAAAAAATCAAATGGTTTGAAGGAAAACAAACCGAAAATTTGTTGGCGAATGAGGCATTTTAATGGAAGCCATTTTATATATTTGCCATGGCAGCCGTGTTAAAGAAGCTTCAGCCCAAGCCATTGATTTTATTAAAGTTTGTATGCAAGCACAACCAAATTCCATTCAGGAGTATTGCTTCTTGGAATTGGAAACTCCTACGATTGAAGAGGCGTACGAACGATGCGTACAAAAAGGTGCGACGAGAATCATTGCCATTCCAGTTCTATTGTTAACAGCTGTACATGCAAAACATGATATTCCAGTCATATTGAACAAAATGAAAGAACGGTACCCTGCCGTTGACTTGAAATACGGAAGGCCAATTGGTGTCAGTGATAAAATGGTTGACATTTTAGTAGAACGGTTGGAGGAAACAAATGTAAGGGTTACGGAGGATTCCTTGGTTTTATTGGTTGGAAGGGGCAGCAGTGATCCCGACGTGAAAAGGGATTTGTCACGATTGGCCGATTTGCTAAGGAACAGGTTTCCAAAAATCCGTGTGCAAGAGTGTTATTTGACAGCTGCCACACCAAGCTTTGGAGAAGCATTGGAATTCGCAGAGGAATCTCGACCAAACCTAGTATTTATCATTCCTTACCTATTGTTTACCGGTCTCTTAATGCAGTCCATCGAAAATGGAATAAAGAAGATTCAAAAAAAGGGTAAGCAGAAATTCATACTTTGCCGATATCTAGGTTATCACCCAAAGATTGAACAAGCAATATCGGAACGAATTCATGAAGTGAGTGGGGAGGGAGCTTATGTATCCAATTACGCTTAATATTGAGAACAGAAAGTGTATCATCATCGGCGGTGGTAAAATAGGTTACTTTAAAGCGGGCCCATTATTGGAAGCTGGTGCTGAAGTGACCGTCGTAAGCCCCGAGATTTGCACAGGTTTTCAACGGTTGGAGAAAGAAGGTAAGATTCAAGTTTTACTTAAAGAAGTGGAAGAAAGTGACTATAAAGATGCGTTTTTAATCATCGTTGCAACAAATTCGACTGAAGTTAATGAACGAGTGTACGAGAGTGCATCCAAAAGTCAGTTGGTGAACGTAATCAGTAATCATGAGCTGGGTAATTTTCATATACCGGCGACATTGAATAGAGGCATGCTTTCAATAAGTGTTTCTACCAATGGAGCAAGCCCAACACTCGCAAAAAAAATTCGGAATGACCTAGGTAAAGTATATGATGAATCATATGAAGAATATCTTGAATTCCTTTTTGAAGCAAGGATGATTATAAAAAATGGTTCATTTTCAAAAGAGGAAAAATCTAAGTTACTGAAAGATTCAATAGAGGATATTTATAAATATTCCCTGAAAGAAAGATATCGCTTTTTAGCTAGGCTTTTACCAGTAGAAACCGAAGAAAATATATCATTGGGCTGATCAGAAAAACTGAAGGCACCTAACCAACATGTCATTTCATTTTGGTTAGGTGCCTCTTTGTGTCTTAATGGAAATCTAAATGATTTATACAGGCAAACGGTTCCATCGGGTGATGTTATATAGGTTCTATTTTAATGAAAAAAGGGGAATGTCATGAAAAAGTTAATCGTTTTGGCCTTTATCGGGTTTTTAGCCCAATTAATCGATGGTTCGCTTGGAATGGGGTATGGAGTGAGTTCCACGTCCTTATTGCTGACATTCGGGATTGCTCCTGCAGTAGCATCAGCATCCGTTCATTTATCGGAAGTAGTGACCACAGCAGTATCCGGAGCTTCACATATAAAGTTTGGGAACGTGGATAAAAATATGGTCTATCGCTTGATCATTCCAGGTTCAGTTGGTGCATTTGTAGGTGCATGTTTCCTGAGCAACCTGCCAGCCGAATTAGCTAAACCATATATTGCTATATTTTTATTTGGCCTTGGTGTATACGTTTTATTCCGCTTTTTATTTATTTTTAAACCGTCGAAGGAAAATGAAATCGTAAAGCCATTGACCGCAAAACAATCCATTCCGTTAGGCCTTTTTGCAGGCTTTTGTGATGCAACAGGCGGAGGCGGTTGGGGACCGATTGCAACGCCCGTTTTATTGTCAAAAAAAGGCATGACGGCGAGAAAAGCCGTAGGGACTGTAGATACGAGTGAATTCGCCATTGCTTTCTTCGGAAGTCTTGGTTTTATCATTTCGCTTGGATGGGAAGCTGTCAATTGGCTTTGGGTCGTAGCGTTGATAATTGGTGGAGTGGTTGCCGCACCAATTGCAGCCTGGCTCGTCAGGATGCTTCCTGCTCAATTAATGGGTGTTTTAGTAGGTGGTTTCATTATCTTAATCAATGTAAGAACATTATTAGCTACATGGATTCCGGTTGAAGCCCATATATTTATCTATACAGGCATCGTGATTATATGGCTTTCTGGAATTCTTCTTACCATCAATAAGATGTCCAATGCGAGAAAACATGATCATATCGAACAGCAGCAGAATGTTTCCTGATTCCCGAGTTTGAAAGAAGCGAATATACACAAAAGCATATTCTGAAACGTAACTTAAAAACTCGTAGGTACATAAATACCTACGAGTAAAGTCATTTGCCAAATTGGATTCCTCCTTTAAAGTTGTTGCTGTTTTAATAAGGGTTCTTGATCCTATTTAATAGATTCATTTATTTTCTGGCCCCATTTTTTTTACTGTCTTAATTATCGTGAGATTTAAGCTCCCAGTCTATTCTCCTAACAAAAGAAATCAATAGTATCCCCTTTAATAAAGTCAGCCATCGTAAGAGATTTGAATAATTTTAAAACAGCAGCAGAACCATTAATTTATGGCCTGCTTTAAGTTCAAATGATTGAATTGTACTTTCATATAATATAATAAGCGGTATTATATTTTTTTTACTATCGAATTTAAATCCCTGCCTTTTTGAACACCGGCATTTGGTTGATGGAGGCTTATTCACCGTCCAAAATATGAGAGATTTCCACAAGAAATAGCGGGTCTTTCGCACATTGCTTCCAAAGCAACCCTGCTCGTACCTACAATTGGTCTGCAAGTGCACTTTCACATTCTCTTGTTCCCCAGTGAAATGAATGAACTCTTACTTACATGAAAATTGGATGCTAGCAGCTACATGCTTTAATGTGCATTAGCGGCTGTCGTTTCCGACGGTGATTACAAGAAGATTGTGGATATCCTTTAATTTTGAATTCCTGCATGCTTTGATTAATGGCATGCAGGTTTTTGCTTTATGCCGGGTTGTCCTGGCAAGTATAGATTTTGGCATTCAGTGGATATTCATTTTTCTTCTTAATTCCAACGAAAGGGAATGGGGAGAGATATATGTTTACCGGTTCACTAACTGCAACCGCGGCATTTGTAAACTGTAAAAAGCTTTTATAACTAATTTTTGGAAGTGTGTGACGTGAAGAGTTATGAACGGAATTTTTTAGGATCAATAGGTTTTGTAATATTCAATTTGTCATGTTTTCAACCATATTATTTAGCTATCATTGTTTATTCTTTTCAAAACGTTTTTAGTTTTTGAATATAAGTTGTGAAAATGACGGAAAAGGTAGTTAAATATATTTCAGTTTTGTACAATGATTAAATAGAAAATTTTAAAAGGAGTTTTAATATGGAAGGCATCTCTGATCATTTAAAAGAAGATTTGGATATTTTGTTCGTAGGTTTCAATCCAAGCATTCGTTCAGGCGAGACTGGCCATCATTATGCGAATCCAAACAATCGCTTTTGGAAAATCCTCTTCGAGTCCGGGTTGACACCAAGGAAATATGAACCAACTGAAGACTCGTCTTTACTGGATTTAGGTTATGGTTTTACCAATATCGTTTCCAGGCCTACAAAGGGTGCGGACGAAATCACTAAAGAAGAGTACATAAAAGGAAGGAAGCAATTAAAAAGGAAAATTGAAAAGTATAAACCTAAACTCGTCTGTTTTGTAGGCAAGGGTGTCTATCAAGAATATCGTCAATTACGAAAAATCTCTTGGGGGCTGCAAGAAGAGCCTTCATTGAATGAGACCATTGAATTCGTTGCCCCTTCTTCCAGCGGTTTAGTTAGAATGCCGATAGAAGAGATCATCGAAATATATAGTGAGTTGCCAATTCTGCTTGGCAAGCTGAAAAGCAATTGAAGGAACTTATTAAAACAAGGGTGGAATTATATGAGTCAGGATAGTGCTGAATGGAAAAACGATGGATTTTCCGAGGTCAATAATGGGGAAGGCTTTTGGCAAGGAGTAAAGGATTGCATTCCGACATTATTGGGATACCTAAGTATCGGTTTTGCTGCAGGGGTCGTCGAAAAAACGTCAGGATTAAGTATGATTGAAGTGGCACTTATGTCGCTTTTACTCTATGCAGGGTCTGGTCAATTCATAGCTGCGGGGATGATAGCTGCAAGTCATCCAGTATCGGCCATAATTTTCACGATTTTTTTTGTTAACAGTCGTCATCTATTACTTAGTGCTGCATTGGCTCCATATTTCAGGCAGCAAAGTTTGAAACAAAACCTGATAACCGGAGCTTTATTAACTGATGAAACGTTTGGAGTGGCCGTCACAACGGCACAGAAGAGGAAACAACTTGATTTTCAATGGATGTTAGGTCTGAATCTTGCAGCCTATTTAAATTGGTTCATTGCAAATATGGCCGGCGGTTTCTTTGGCCAATGGATTCCAAATCCCGAAAAATATGGGATGGACTTCGCCCTGCCAGCGATGTTTATTGGCCTTTTAGTTTTGCAAATATTAAGTAAAAAGGACTTTTTTATTGATCTTGCAGTTGCTTTTAGCAGCATATTAATCGTTGTTGCAGTAAGTTTCTTCTTTCCTGGCAGTACTGGCGTCATAGTGGCAACTGTTGTTGCTTCAACGATAGGGATGGTGATTGGCAGGTGGAAATAAGCGGATATATCCTTGCTGTCATTGTAGGGATTTCGATTGTAACTTTCATACCTAGAGTCGTTCCTTTGATACTGCTTAGTAAAATGGAGATTCCAAAGTGGGGCATCGATTGGCTAAAGCATGTCCCAGTGGCTGTAATGGCGGCGTTGTTGGCTCAAGAACTTCTATTATCGGAACAGGTCTTTTCAATTAAGGATAATGCGTTGAATTTGGTCGCAGCTTTACCAGCTTTCCTGGTTGCCATTTTTACGAGAAGTCTATTGGGTACGGTCATGATTGGCGTGCTTTCCTTGATGATATTACGATTTTTCTTTTAATAAATACTAAACATTTAAATGATAGGCCGATATAACCAGTAATGGATTGCCATTACTGGGTTTTTATTTTCCAAAGAACATATGTTATGACCGGCAGCTTTTTGAGTTGGTTTCGGTTAGGCAAATGACGCTTTTTAATGAACATTGGAAGCTTGATTATCAAAAAGGGGAGTGATTACATAAACTAAGGTGAATGTACTTCTGAAAAATTGTGTTGGTTAGATAAATTGAAAGCGCTTCTAAATGAAAATGAAACAACGAACGTTTAGAAAATGAGAGTCTGTCAACAATGGGAATAAGCAAATTATTATGGAGGTGCTCAATTAATGAATGTAAATGGTGCACTAGAGGTTCTTGATCGCATGCGGCTTCCTAATGGCGCATATACTGCAAGCGTTTCCGATGATTATAATTTTGTCTGGATAAGGGATGTCGTTTATACAGTATTGCCTTTTATAAATGATCCATCCAATCGTTACGAGAAAGCATATCATGCTTTATTCGACTTATTTCAATCCTATGAGTGGAAGATAGATATTCATACGGAACAGAAACCCCAGTTTCTATTTGAACATATCCATGCAAGGTATTCCACTGAGCTTAAAGAACTGCCCGATGAGTGGGGCCATGCCCAAAATGATGCGATAGGTGCCTTTTTATGGGGTGTCGGTGAAGGATATAGGCAGGGTAAAAAGGTGATGAGAAATCAACGTGATTTACAAATTGTACAAAAGTTGGTCAATTACTTGGAATGCCTGCAATATTGGCAGTCGGAAGATAACGGGATGTGGGAAGAAAATATAGAAATCCACGCTTCAAGCATAGGTGCATGTGTTGCTGGTTTGAATTCTGTCAAAATGCTGGTCAACGTCAAGGAAGAACTGATTAAAAAGGGAGAAGAAACCCTTCGTTTCTTGCTTCCAAGGGAAAGTTATTCAAAAGAGACGGATTTAGCCCTTTTATCCTTAATTTATCCGTATCGGCTGGTAGACCGTGAAATAGCACTTAAAATATTGAAAAATGTCACAGAGCGCCTTGAAAGAACAAATGGTTGTATAAGATATGAAAAGGACCTTTATTATAATGACGGTCAAGAAGCGGAATGGTGTTTCGGGCTTCCGTGGTTGGGCTTATGCTACCTTGAACTTGGAATGATGAACAAAGTTAAGGAATATATAGAGAAAACGAAGATGATCATACCGGAAAACTGGGAAGTACCCGAATTATATATAGGAGGCAGTAATATTCCAAACAAGAATACTCCTTTGGCATGGTCAGTCTCATTATCCTATTTATTTTTGACGAAGACTTCCTTGATTCGAACTGAACAAATAACATGAAGCATTCATACATGATACCTTAAAGCTCTTTCCAAAAAATAGGAAGAGCTTTTATTGGTATAATGATATTTTTACAATAAATGTCTATTTTCCTTAAAAAAATGTTTTAATTTACAAAAAAACGGCTATTTATAACAATAACTTCACCTCCATTTGAAGGATTAACATCATTTTCATCGAATATATATAATAACTGGGTAAGGATAGGTAAAATACTATCGAGTTAATACTGATGGAGGGGTTTTATTGAGTACAATTATGGACCAGCTGCAAGAGATTTATCCAAGCGATTTAGATTTGTATTTGTTTCATGAAGGCACCCTTTATGAAAGCTATAAAATGCTTGGGGCACACATTGTAACATCATTAGGTAAAGAAGGAGTACGCTTCGCCGTTTGGGCCCCCCATGCCAAGCAAGTTTCAGTAGTCGGTAATTTTAACAATTGGGACGGAAAAGATCATGCGATGAAACGGATCGAGCGATCAGGTATCTGGGTGTTGTTCGTACCAGGACTACAAGAAGGGGAACTCTATAAATACGAAATACATACACCTGGAAATAAACGAATCCTAAAAGCCGATCCATATGCCTTTTATTCGGAAGTCAGACCAAATACAGCATCGGTCATTAAAGGGCTGGATAATTTTGAATGGCAAGATTCGAAGTGGATTGCCGATAGGAAAAAGGAAAATATTTATCATAAACCCATGTCCATTTATGAAGTGCACCCAGGAACATGGAAACAGAAAGAAGATGGCGAATTTTATTCGTACCGTGAATTGGCTGATAGATTGATTGATTATGTGATTGATAATAGTTTTACACATATTGAAATCATGGCCATAATGGAACACCCATTTGATAAATCGTGGGGATACCAGGTCACGGGCTATTATTCTGTTACCAGTCGTTACGGCTCACCGGAAGATTTTAAATATTTAATAAACCTTTGCCACCAAAAGGGCATAGGTGTAATTCTTGACTGGGTTCCCGCCCATTTTTGTAAAGACGCGCATGGACTTTCCCGTTTCGATGGTACGCCTCTCTATGAGCCAATTGATCATACTAGAGCAGATCGCCCGTTATGGGGGACATACAACTTTGATTATACCAAACCGGAAGTAATCAGTTTCCTTATATCAAATGTAATGTTTTGGATGGATGTATACCATATTGATGGGATTCGTGTCGATGCGGTATCGTCAATGGTTTACTTAAATCATGATAACCCATTGCCGGTCAAGCTGAAAAACCAGTTTGGCGGTGAGGAAAACCTGGAAGCCATACAATTTTTGCAAAAACTTAACGAAGTGGTTTTCAAGAAATATCCCAATGCATTAATGATGGCTGAAGAAGCAACAGACCGGCCACTTATAACTTCTCCTACCGATATAGGCGGCCTGGGCTTTAATTACAAATGGAATATGGGATGGACTAACGATATCCTTCGTTATATGAAACTTGAAACGGGGGAAAGGCCAAATCATCATAGTCTCTTAACATTTTCATTTTTCTATGCTTTTTCAGAAAATTTCGTCTTGCCCTTTTCACATGATGAAGTGGTTCATGGCAAGAAGTCTTTATTGAATAAGATGCCAGGGGACTATTGGCAGAAATTCGCTAATTTACGGTTACTCTTTGGGTATTTCATGACACATCCAGGAAAGAAGCTTCTATTTATGGGCGGTGAATTTGGCCAGTTCATAGAATGGAAAGATGAGGAACAATTGGATTGGCTTCTTTTGGAATATGAATCCCACGAAAATCTGGCCTATTACTTCCGTACCCTTCAGGATTTTTATAGGCAATCATCTTCCCTTTGGAGACTGGATCATGTCCAGGAGGGATTTGAGTGGATAGATCCGAACAATAGTAAACAGAGTATCATTACCTTTATGAGAAAAGGCAAACGCAAAGGCGATTATTGCATTGTTGTCTGTAATTTTTCTGCGCAGGCTCATGCTCAATATCAAATAGGCGTACCATCCCAGGGTAAATATATAGAGGTTTTCAGCAGTGATTCAGCAGCTTTCGGAGGATCTGGTCAGATCAATGAAGAACCCATTAATGTCAAAAAGGAACCATACCATAATCAACCATTCAGCATGGAAATAACAGTACCTCCATTAGGCATTTCTATTTTTATGAAGCAAACAAAAAAAAGACGGGGGAGAGTGAACGAATAATGGGAGCGAAAAAATGGATAGCAATGTTATTGGCAGGAGGCCAGGGTTCAAGGTTAGGTGAATTGACAATCGGTTTGGCAAAACCAGCTGTTCCCTTTGGCGGTAAATATAGAATCATCGATTTTCCATTAAGTAACTGCACTCATTCTGGTATTGATACGGTTGGGGTACTGACCCAATACCAGCCATTGATTCTAAATGATTATGTTGGAAATGGCAAAGCTTGGGACCTTGATCTGGATGTTGGCGGAGTTTCCGTACTTCCTCCTTATCAAGGGAAAGAAGGCGGTGAATGGTATAAAGGGACGGCAAACGCTGTTTATCAAAATATCCAGTACATTGATAACTATGATCCGGAACATGTACTGATTCTCTCCGGTGACCATATTTATAAGATGGATTACAGTAAGATGCTGGATTATCACATCGAAAAAAATGCAGAGGCAACCATAGCTGTCATTCAAGTGCCGTGGCAGGAAGCAAGTCGTTTCGGGATCATGAATACCAATGATGATGATAAAGTCACTCAATTCGATGAAAAACCAAAGTATCCAAAGAGTAATCTCGCTTCAATGGGAGTTTACCTTTTCAAGTGGAAAACCCTAAGAAGGTATTTAATAAATGATGAAAAGGATGAAAATTCTTCCAATGATTTCGGCAGCAACATCATTCCAAAGATGCTTGAAGACCGAAAAAAGCTATATGCCTATCGTTTTAATGATTATTGGAAAGATGTCGGAACGGTCGAAAGCCTTTGGCAGGCACATATGGACTTACTGGAGGATACGCCAAATTTTCAGTTGGATGATCAGCAATGGAAAATTTTTGCCCGCAATGCAAATCATCCGCCGCAATATATATCACCGGATGCCGAGGTCAGTCAGTCGCTTATCAATGAAGGGTGCATGATACATGGGAAAATTGAACATTCGGTTTTATCTTATAATGTACAGGTTGGCTATGGGTCAACCATAAAAGATTCAGTCATCATGCCTAATGTCACGATTGGTGAAAACGTTCATATAGAAAGAAGCATCATTGCCAGCAATTGTGTTATAGAAGATGGTGCCATAGTTGGCAATTCAGCGATTACATCCGATATTACCTTAATTGGTGAAAATCAGACCATTAACAATCCAAACAAAAAAAAGATTACTCTTAACTAGAAAAAGGGGACGATGCTATGGAAAATGTGTTGGGTATTATTAACTTAATCAATGAAAGACAACATTTAAAAGAGCTGACTGCTCACCGAAATGTAGCATCTGTGCCATTTGGTGGACGCTACCGTTTGATTGACTTTACGATGTCGAATCTCATTAATGCAGATGTATCAAAAGTAGCCGTTTTTCCAAAAGAAAAGTATCTTTCAGTTATGGATCATCTTGGCTCAGGTAAAGAATGGAACTTGGCTCGGCGTTCAGGAGGCTTATACATCTTGCCCCCTATCCATCCGGATGAAACGGTAACGGGTGATATGAAACAATTTTATGATCATCTTAGATTTTTCGAACGTGCAGAGGCAGATACTGTCATCATTTCCCCTGGAAGCCATGTATGCAAATTGGATTTTAATGAAGTGCTTGATTATCACAAAAAACAAAAAGCGGATATCACGGTCGTATATAAGGATTATGTAGGGGAATTGATTGAAAAACCAATCTATCACACTTGCTCGGTAGATTCGGATGAAGATATTACTGACATTAGCTTTTATACCATCCCTAGACCTGGTGACCATGTTTGTCTTGAAACCTTCATCATAAGTAAAACGCTATTGGTGAACTTGATCAAAAGCTGTGTTGCCAGTGGGGAATATGACTTTTTGAAAGACGCTGTGAAAGCAAATCTGCATCGTTTTACAGTCAAAGGCTATAATTTTACTGGAGATATGCCATTCATCCATTCCATTGAAAGCTTTCATTCCAGTAATATGAATTTCCTGAACCCTTCGGTAATCCGTTCTTTCTTCGGGGATACTTGGGATGTTTATACAAAAATCAAACATGAGGCACCGACCAAATATTCAAGTTCTTCGAAGGTTACCAATTCATTGATAGCCAACGGTTGTGATATTGAAGGGACTGTCGAAAACAGTATACTATTCCGTGGGGTAAAGGTGAAAAAGGGTGCGATTATAAAAAATAGTATCATCATGCAAAAAGGCGTGATTGAAGAAGGGGCCATCGTTGAAAATATCATAACTGATAAAGAAGTGAGAATTACTAGTGATAAATCAGTTATTGGTTTAAAACAGCCTACAGTAATAAAAAAAGCGGAAGTAATTTAATAGAGGAGGTGCGGCAATGAATGTTGTATTTGCTGCTTCAGAATGCGCCCCTTTTATAAAAACGGGAGGGCTCGGAGACGTTATAGGCGCGCTCCCGAAAGCGCTGAAAAAACAGGGAGTCCATGTAAGTGTCATCCTTCCTAAATATGGGGATCTTCCTAACCAATTCAAACAGGAATTGGAACATATGACGAGTATTGAAGTTCCTGTTGGTTGGCGCCAGCAATTCTGTGGCATCGAAAAACTTGTTGCTAATGGAATTACATATTATTTTCTGGATAATGAATATTATTTCAAAAGACATGGTAGTTATGGTTTCTTTGATGATGGCGAAAGGTTCGCCTTCTTTTCCCGTGCAATTTTAGAGGCTTTACCCTATTTAGAAGAAAAGCCGGATGTCATACACTGTCATGATTGGCAAACGGGCCTTGTCAGCGTTTTGCTGAAAGCTCATTATAGTAACCATCCATTCTATCAGGATATTAAAACGATATTTACTATACATAATTTACGCTATCAAGGAGTTTATCCTAAAGCTGTTTTAGCTGAATTACTCGATTTGAGTGAGTTATATTTTAATATCGATGGTCTTGAATTTCATGGAAATGTAAGTTATTTGAAAGGCGGCCTAGCTTTTTCTAACATTGTCACAACTGTAAGCCCAAGTTATGCGGAAGAAATTCAAAGTCCTTATTTCGGGGAAAATCTGGATGGGTTTTTACGCAAGAGAAATGGTGACCTTAAAGGGATTATCAACGGAATCGATTATGAGGAATATAATCCGGCGGCAGATGAATATCTTGCTGTTCCATTCGATTCCTATGAGGGTAAGATGGAGAATAAGCGTCAGCTACAGGAATCGCTGAATCTTCCTGTAAATGATGGGGTCCCGGTTATATCCATGGTAACCAGGCTTGTTGATCAAAAAGGAATTGATCTTATTCTCCATGTTTTTCATGAAATGATGAACCAAGGAGTTCAATTCATTCTTTTAGGTACGGGTGATGAGCAATATGAATCGTCATTCCGCCATTTAGCTGACCAATATCCAAATCAGGTTTCAGTCAATACATATTTTGATGAGGGTTTAGCAAGACGGATATATGCAGGTTCTGATTTATTCCTGATGCCGTCACAATTCGAACCATGTGGTATCGGCCAGCTTTTGGCGTTGCGTTATGGTACTCTGCCTTTAGTGAGGGAAACTGGCGGACTTCGGGATACGGTCATACCGTTTAATCAATTTACTGGTGAAGGCAATGGCTTCAGTTTTACGAATTATAATGCACACGATATGCTTCATACAATTGAGCAATCTGTTGGTCTGTACAAATTCCAGCCGAAAAGATGGAGGAAAATGGCCGAAAGTGCAATGAAGTTAGACTTCAGTTGGACATCATCTTCCTTAAAGTATATTAAACTGTATGAAAGTTTGATTCCTGTCATGAAGTGATAATTGGATAGGTAATACACAAAGCACTTGCGAATATTTTTTTCGTAAGTGTTTTGTTTCTTTTACCATCAAATATGGGTATATGTATAGATATATATATAATATTGCTGTGTAGGAGAATGAAAAGATGAAAAGAAGAAGAATGGAATTTGTATTTTTATTTATTTTAATTGCTTCAGTCTATATGATCCTATTCACTCAAGTTAGCTTCGACGTGAAGCTATTTTTTATTGGATTATATATTTTAGTCATGTTTATTACCATATTTTCACTCATGCTTGAAAATAGATTTGCTCACGAGACCCTTTTGTGGATGTATGTGCTCTTGTTTTTCCCGGTATTTGGATATGTATTTTATCTATTCTCAGGTCAGCTCTATTTAAAGGGGTATTTATTTCGAAGTAAAAGGAAAAAGGATCGTGAAGAATGGAAGAGTCTTGTCACACAGGTATCATCTCCAGATTTATCGTTCTTGAATAATCATCAGCAATCATTTGCAGCTTTTGCCAAAAATGCTTCTGAGACCATCATTAGTACATCATCGCAAACGGAAGTATTGAAAAATGGTAATGAAACGTTTACAGAAATCATAAAACAGTTAAAAAAAGCTGAGAAATTCATCCATATTGAATATTATATTTTTCGTTCCGACAGGCTTGGTACTGAAATTATAGATATACTTATTGAAAAAGCAAAAAATGGTGTGGAAGTTTTATTCATTTTTGATGCGGCCGGAAGTTTAAGCCTTTCAAATAATGAAGTTAAACGGATGAAAAATGCCGGGATAAAAGCATATCCATTTTCGCCACTGAAACACGGATTTTTTAATCAAAAGTTTAATTTTAGGAATCACCGTAAAATCATCATCATAGATGGGGAAGTTGGCTTTGTTGGAGGTTTAAACGTAGGAGAGGAATATTTGGGCCGTAATAAAAACATTGGCTTTTGGAGAGATACACATATGGTACTTAAAGGTGAAGCGGTATTTATGCTTCATACTGTTTTCCTTTTGGATTGGGAATATGTCAGCGGGGAAGATGTATTGCAAGAACGTCCAGAATTCAAGAATAAAGTGGAACAAGGGGATGGAGCCGTTCAGGTGGTAGCAAGCGGACCTGATACACAACAGGGAATCATGAGTGATTATTACTATTCACTTATCACAAACGCGACTGAATCAATCTGGATTGCAAGTCCATACTTCGTACCTAATCAAGCGATTAAAGCAGCCATTAAACATGCCGCAATTAAGGGGATACAAGTTAGGCTTATGGTTCCGGCAGTAAATGATGGGTTTTTAACCCAATATGGGAGTCGCTCCTATTTCGGGGAGCTGCTACAATTCGGTGTAGAGGTATACTTGTATAAAAAGGGTTTTCTACATCAGAAACTTATTATCGTTGATGGTGATATGGCTTCCATAGGAACGGCAAATATGGATATGAGAAGTTTTCATCTGAATTTTGAAGTCAATGTCTTTCTTATGGGCAGCCGTTCCATTGAAGATCTCATCATTCATTACAAAGAGGATATGGGGGATAGTGATAAACTTGATCCTATCGTTTATAACAGGCGTGGATTACTGGAACGTTCAAAAGAATCATTTGCCAGATTGTTTTCGAATGTACTCTAATGGGAAAAAAAGCAGATAAATAGTATAGTTGAAATGTAAAGAAATTAATTGGCCATAAGGAGAATTAAAGAAAATATGAAATTGGTTTCCTGGAATGTGAATGGAATAAGGGCTTGTGTAAAAAAAGGATTTTTAGATTACTTTAAAGATGTGGATGCAGATATTTTTTGCCTTCAAGAAACTAAGCTACAAGAAGGGCAGATTTCACTTGAGTTGGAAGGGTACCATCAATATTGGAATTATGCATTGAAAAAAGGATATTCCGGTACAGCCATTTTCACGAAGGAAAAACCGCTTTCCGTGAAATATGGTGTAGGGGAGCTGAACGAGGAGCCGGAAGGCAGGATAATAACACTGGAATTCGAGAAATTTTATATGGTGAATGTATATACACCCAATGCAAAAAGGGATTTATCAAGGCTTGATTACCGTCTCGAATGGGAAGATGGGATGATAAATTATCTTAAGGAACTGGACGTGGTGAAGCCGGTTATCTTTTGTGGGGACCTTAATGTCGCGCATTCTGAGCTTGATTTAAAAAACCCAAAAACCAATATTGGGAATTCTGGTTTCACTAATGAAGAGCGTGGAAAGATGACTGATTTACTTGATGCAGGGTTTATCGATACTTTTCGCCATTTTTATCCGGACCGGGAAGGTGCCTATAGTTGGTGGTCATATATGGCTAAAGTGAGAGAGCGGAATATCGGGTGGAGAATCGATTATTTCATTGTTTCAAAACGTTTGGCAGATTCCTTAATAGAGGCTAACATTCACTGCGATGTCATGGGCAGCGATCATTGCCCTGTTGTCTTGGAAGCAAATTTCTAAATCGAATAAATCCGGTTAAATGGGGATACTATGGTTATCCAAATTCAACAGGAGGTTAGATTATGAACACATTTATCGTGGGCTTTCATCAGGAAGATAATGTAGACAGCATGCAAGTGCAAAAATTGACGTCGGCTGAGTTTGAAAAATCAACATCACGCGGTTTTCGTAGATTATTTGAACTGGATACAAATATCGGGTATTTCGTTTTTTTTGATGCTGAAGATGATGAAGGTGATTTATCCCATCTGGTTTTACAGTATGAAGAAGATAGTCAGGATCCAAGTGATTGTTACTCCTTTTCTAAAAATGATTTTTATGAGTTCATGGCACTTTATTTACAAGGGATGGATGAAGTGGAAGTGGAGAATGAAGAAGATGATGACAATGAAGAGTATGGACCAATACACCATCTTGCCCATTTGATGTTTCATATTGTTGAAGAAGGAAAATCCGTAAAGCCATAATGGACGAGTAATGAGATGAAAGGTACTTGTGAGCTTTGTGACAGGGATGAGATAGAACTGACCATCCATCATTTAACACCTAGAGAATTAGGCGGCAGCCATTTACCCATTGCCTATCTCTGTAAATCTTGTCACAAACAGATTCACGCCCTGTATTCAAACCGAGAGCTGGCCATCCGGCTGAATAGCGTGCTATTGCTGAAAGATGATGAAGAATTAAAAAAATACTTAAAGTGGATTAAAAAACAACCGATAACGAGGGCAGTGAAGATCAGAAAATCAAAAAGGAAATAATGCAAAAGCCCATCTTGAAAAGATGGGCTTTTACATTTCATTCAGCTTGCTTTATTTTTCAACCGGTCCAATAAAAATCCACCCTTAAAATAACGTGGTTCATATGAAATGATGAAAGCCTTAGGTTCAAACTTTTCAACGGTTGCTATCAATTCTTGTTCCCGATTGCGTTTTGTCAAAATTTCCATACGATAACGGTTGCTATCCCTGCCCTCGCCCGTATAAAGAGTTACACCAAATCCGTTGTTCCTCAGTGTATCTACCAAATGTTCATTTTTGGTTTGAGTATTAACGGTTACATTAATAAAACCGATGGCAAGTTTTTGCTCAATTTTCGTACCAAAAATTATTCCGATTCCAAAACCGACTGCATATACAACCATGGCGAGTATGCTTTGGTCACCGCCAAATACTAGGGATAAACCAAAAACGTATATTAACATTTCTGCTATACCAAGTATCGAGGCAAGTATGGTAATATTTTTTACTAAGAAAATGGTTCGCAACGTGTAAATCGGAACATAAATAAGTTGTAATAGTAGAATCAGAAGTATTTCTTTCACTTGAGCACCTCACCAACATCTTCCAGTTTAATTAGACGTTTCAACTTGGGGATTGTTCATTCCATAAGTAACATCTTTCATAATCTAACCACAATATAATAGTGGAATTCAATGGGGAATATTATGTATTTTTTGTGTCATTTCCATCGAAACAGAATTAAAATCCCATAATATTTTTCAATATTCTTTTTTTGAATAATTTGGTATCATTATCCTTATTAATTCATATGGGGGAATGATGATGTTTAATTATGATGGTCGGATATTCAAAGCTAAAGTCAATTCTGAAAATGGAGAAGTGTCAGGAAATACTTCCTTCCACTATTCACAAGAAGGCTCAATTCTTTCAGCAAGTTATCAGGGCGGAGAGATTGTTAAAGGGACTTTAATAGGGCTTGTCAATCTGGATGGAACTCTGGAATTCAGGTATAATCATATCAATGAAAAAGGAGAAATAAGAGGAGGCAGCTGTCTTTCCACCCCTGAAATGTTGCCTGATGGAAGGATACGTTTGCATGAAAAATGGAAATGGTCAGATCTCGAACAGACTGAAGGACATTCCATCATTGAAGAAGTGAAGAAATAACAATTTACTTAGAGGGGTTTGAGGACAATTACTACTATTTGTTTAGTACGGCATGGTCAAACAGATTGGAATGCACTAGGGAAGCTGCAGGGGCAGACTGATATTCCTTTAAATGAACTCGGAAAGATACAGGCACGGCAATGTGGTGAATTTTTGTCAAAAGATGATTGGGATGTAATTATTTCAAGCCCTTTAAAAAGGGCAAGGGAAACGGCAGATATCATTTCGCATTATATTGAAGTCCCGGTTATTGAAAAAATGGAATTCATTGAAAAGAATTTTGGCGTCGCTGAAGGAATGACAGCAGCTGAAAGGGAGTCAGCATTCGTGAATAAAGAATATCCAGATCAAGAAATTCAGGAATCTTTACGAAACAGACTGATGAATGGACTCCAGGAAATTCAGAAGGAGTATCCTGAGGGGAAAGTCATACTTGTTGCACATGGAGCCGTCATTCATTTTATTTTACGCTTGATGTCAAATGAGTCAATCGTATCCAACGAAATGCGATTGTTCAATGCATGTTTGAGTACGATTAGATTTGAAGTCGACTCTTGGATAATTAATGATTTCAATCAAGTAAATCATTTATCTTAGTCGTATTATGCTCGGTTATCGTTAAAAAGGATATGGTTGATAGTAAGGTGCCAATTATAGAAAGAAGGGAATCATGACTAATAAGACGGCATTGATTTTAGGGGCTACAGGTTTGGTTGGCACCCAGTTGGTTAAAGAGCTAAGCAACAGCAAAATCTATAGTGAAATCCATTTACTGACAAGAAGCGAAATGAAAATCACGGATGCCAAGTGCATAGGCCATGTGGTGGATTTCGATAATTTATCCAAGTACGCCGGTTTGTTCAAAGTCAGCGATGTTTTCATTTGTTTGGGTACAACGATCAAAAAGGCTAAATCGAAGGAAGCTTTTCGTAAAGTGGATTATGACTATGTTATCGAAGCAGCTAAAATGGCAAAGACAGCCAATGTTGAAAAATTACTTGTCATAACGGCAATGGGAGCGAATTCCAAATCAAAGTTTTTCTACAGTCGTGTTAAAGGCGATGTAGAAGGAACAATACAACACTTGGAATTGAATACTGTACATATATTCCGCCCTTCCTTACTTCTTGGAGAACGCAAGGAATTCAGGGCAGGTGATAAGATTTCTGGGCTGATAAGTAATTTTGCTAAATATGTCTTTGTGGGCCCTATACGCTCATATCGTGCAATAGAAGCAAACAAAGTAGCTGCTGCAATGTACGCTGCGGCCCAAACGACGGTAAGAGGATATCATTTTTATAATTCTGATGAAATAGAGACATTTGCACAAAGAGAAACTATTAATCAGTGAAACGAGCCTTCAATAGGCTCGTTTTTTATTTATTTGCAAATTTTGATCCCTGCTAATAAGGAAAAAGGAACGGATGAACATTTGCTGCTGAAAAAAGGAGTGGAGTGTAATAGAGGTGGAGAACCAGAGGAACTTGGTAAAGCAAGAACAATAGGGACCTGAAAAGTCAATCTATAGAAATCCGTGATATTATTCTTCCGGATGAAACTTGATTGTAACAAGGATTTCCACTACAATTTGTAGTGGGAGGTGGTAAAGGATGAATATTAAAAATTTTAAATATGATGAAGTTGGATTGAATCGTTTCTTTGGTCCATTGGAAGCTAATATCATGGAATATTTATGGGGTAAAGATGAACAGAGTATTAAATCGGTTCAGCAATCATTGGAACTTGACAAACCTATCAATTTCAACACAGTAATGACCGTCATGAATCGTTTAGTAGAAAAAGGCATTCTTGAAAAGAGGTCTGAAGGGAGACTTTCATTATTTCGCCCGGTGCAGTCCAAAGCGGAGTTTTTAGAAGAGCAGTCAAAGAAACTGACTGAGAATTTGCTGGATGAATTTGGTGGGGCGGTTATAAGCCATATGCTGGATGCCATGAAAGACGCTGATCAAGGTTTAATTGAAAAATTGGAACAAAAAATCCAATCGTTAAAAAAGGATAAATTATAATGTGGAAGAGAAAGTCTTATTTTGTGATAAGCCTGAGCCTTTTAATTGCCTGTATAGTATGGTGCCAAATGGGAGCGTTTTTAGTACATATCTTTTTTGGTGTGAATATTAAAGCCAACTTTTTTAAATTTTGTTTTAGTTTATTCAAGGAAGATTCAGTATACTACTTTGTGGTCGTCACCCTGCTCAGTATAATAATATCCTATAGTATATTGAGCACATTATTCAAAATTGCAGAGCAATACTTCTTATCCAGAAGATTTAAACAAAAGCTTTTTCTTTCAAAAAACGTTGATATGACAAGGTCCATAAATGAAACATTCAATCGGGTCAACAAAGATATCTTAGTTGTGAACACTGAAAAGCCTCTTGCGTTTACGCTTGGTTTCAGGCGGCCTTTCATTGTGTTCAGTACTGGTTTAATTCGATTATTGGACTTAGGTGAACTAGAAGCGGTAGTGGAGCATGAAGCCTTTCACCAAAAAAAATACGATCCGCTGGTAATCTTTATTTTACAGTTGATCTCAGATGGGTTATGGTTTGTCCCACTGACAAAATGGTGTCATAAAAATTACAAAATAATAAGTGAATTATCAGCCGACGAAAATGCGATTAATAAAATGGGGACTGAATTAGGCATAAGTGCCGCTTTATTGAAGTTAATTAAATATGGTTGCACTGATAAATCCTCTCCTGTTCTTGTCCACTTCTCCAATGAATCAGTTAACTATAGACTTCAGCAATTAATTGATCCCCATAAATCAATTCCTTTGAGGGCTGAAACTACCACGATTTTCGTTTCAATTTATGTTTTGGTTTTACTTCTGGGGATGACTATAGTGATTGTCGGATGACTTTCACTTGATTTTTTTACCACTTTACACTACACTTTGTAGTGTGAAATAAAAAAAGGAGATGTGACATGAATAAACAAGAGATCGGTACCTTTTTATTAAGAGTTATGTTGGGAATTTCATTTTTCTTGCATGGTTTGTCAAAATTCAAAGGTGGATTGGAAAACACTGCAGGATGGTTTCAAAGTATAGGCATTCCAGGATTTATGGCCTATGTAGTAGGTGTTATTGAATTGGTTGGAGGAATTGCTTTAATTATAGGTCTTGGAACAAGAATAATTTCTGCCCTCCTTGTTTTCATCATGGCTGGAGCAATTGTTTATGTGAAATTCCCAGCAGGTTTTATGGGGAATGGAGAAGGTACAGGGTACGAACTGGATCTCGTTCTTATGATTATTGCACTTCACCTAGTAATGAATGGAAGCCGATTCCTATCTATAGACTCTAAATTACCAAGCCTTAAAAAAGGACAAGATTCAGAAATGATAGCAAGTTAATTAGGATAAACGATATCCCAAAAAATTAAACACTTTTTAAACAGTCTTTAGGCATGAAACCGGCAATCTACTGGGGTCATGCCTTTTTCTTTTCTCCTTGTTCTTGTTTGAAATGCTTCATGGTTAGAAAAACCGATAATAAATCAAATCAGATTTTGGTAATCAAAAGTAGTTTTCCATGAGTGCATTATCGTAAAATACTTTGCGAAATGACAATACTGCAAGTCTTGACCAAACACCTTGGAATTTTCAATTCAACGGTTAACATATAAAAATTGATAGTTTTCAGTAAAATTCCATTGACGAACAAATGTTCCTTGTTATAAAATGCATTCATGGGTAATAATGGTATAGTGGTTATTGCCACTGACCAGCTCAAAAGGAAGCTTGGAAATTTCTCAAGCTTTGTAAAAAATCAAAGCAAAAGGAGCTATTTAATTATGACAATGCGATTATCTCCATATTTAATGATGAACGGAAATGCAAAGGAAGCGATCCAATTTTACGAAAAAGCATTGGATGCAAAAGTCGTTTTTAATCAAACTTTTGGAGAAATGCCAGAAAACCCAGAATTTCCTCTGCCAGAAGAAGCAAAGAATCTTGTGGCACACGCAATGTTAAAGGTTGGGGAAACGGACCTCATGTTTTCCGATACGTTTCCAGGTCGAACCAGTCAATCTGGAGATCAAGTCACAATCTGTATTTCAATTAATGATATTGAAAAATCAAAACGAATCTTTGAAACTTTGTCGCAAGGTGGAGAAGTGAAAATGCCGCTGCAGGAAGCTTTTTTCAGCCCTGCTTATGGGATTGTATCAGACAAATTCGGCGTAACCTTTCAAGTTTATACAGAGGGTCAACAATAATTTTCTCTAGATAAATAATATCAACATGGAAATAGCGGCTGTTTTAGTGTCTTTTAGTTGCAACTTAAATCGTAATTGATGAATAAATAAATCCCAATTTCTCATTTATATCACTGAGAGATTGGGATTTTTAATATTGGAATTTCCTTAACGTTGTAAATCCACTTATTGCTTGCGGTACTCCTTATGGGATTATTGGTATGATTCTTATCTCTTTTCATATGCAGCCAAAAATCATCCCGCACGGTAGATAGCATGTAAGATAACATCATGTTTATGTATAATGTAGTGTTCGTTCTCACTATCCAATGATCCAGGATTCAATCTGAGTGTATATATTGCTCATAATAACTGTACTCCACCATTGATATCATGACTTTAGTAGTTACCGATAATTTATTTCTGGTTTCACACTTTTAATTTTGATACCTAATCGTTATCTCTCTGTGATATTCGTCATATATTTTTCATCTATTTGTTCTTTGTTTAGAAAATGGCTATGCTATTATTTAAAACATTGACATACAAATTAGTCGCATTCGTTGAAAAATAGATTCCTTTTAATAGGCTATTATCATTCGAGTAACATTACATTGCGTAATAAGGGGAAAGGGGGAACAATGTGAACACAGATCAAGCTTTCAACCTGTTAAAGGATGCGGGAGAAACAGAAAGTAGCAGTATACAAACTGTAAGACGCTGGCTTCGTGAAGGTAAGATTAAATATGAGGGAGGAAACAAGAATAGAAAAACCGGTTACATAATGGATGGCACAGATCAAGCATTTGAAATGTTAAAAGATGCAGGAGTAACAGAAAGTAATAGTGTACAAACTGTTAGTCGCTGGCTTCGCGAAGGTAAGATTAAATACTCTGGAAACGGAAAGAGAGACAATGGTTACATAAGCGAGGGCTCAGCTTCAAAGCTGGCTATAAATGATATCATAGATCAAAATAAGGACGAAATCATACACCGATTAAAATTAAAAATACAAGCTCAAGATAAGCATATAGAAGGTATTGAAGAACTTCATGAGACTGCAAAAAGAATATTGATGCAGCAGAGGGATATGTTCAAAAAGGAAGTTGCCATACTAAAGAATGAGAAGAGTGAATTACAAAATGAAACAAAGGATTTATTAAAAGAAAATATTGAATTACGTAATGAATTGATAATATTAAAAGAAAACATCAGAAACAATTACAATATTGACTCCACTATTCAATCAAATGATTATAGTGAAAAATTAGGGCTTTCTAAAACGGCGAGCAATAAAGAAGTATTAGCAGAATATAAAGGGTTATTAAAAATAACTCATCCAGACCATAATGGCAACGCGAAGGTATTTCATTATATTAAGACCGATTACAATAATTTTAGAAAAAGTACTAAGGGTAAATGAATGGTGTACTCAGGAATATTGGAGTTCAAAGAGACCAACCAGTGTAAATTTAGACTATTGATCATTCTTTTTTTGATTTCATCGTTTGGCCATTTTTAATAAACAGAATCCTAATGAACAAATAGGTGCCTAATAAACAAAGGCACCTAAAATTGAGGTTTTTAAAGTCAATCGTTTACACATTATCAAGCTGCAGACTATTTTTGTCTCCTCATCCATTGTGTTGCAACCCATTTTTCACCAGTGATAACGGGTGCTCCAGCGTGTAGAGTTAGTTCGTTTAGATTTTTGTCGTTATAGAAGTATTCGAAATACACAGCCATTCCCTTTCGCGGGGACACTGAAAAATTCAGTTTAGGAAAAAAAGTTTCTCCCCCATGCTCCACATCATTTAAGTACATGATGATTGTGCTAATTCTATTGTTTTTTGCTGCTTTACTTGAGGATGTAAAAAAATCATAATGAGCTTTATACTCTTGCCCAGGAGTATATTTAAGAATTTGAATACCATCTCCATGTTCAATGGGTATATTCATGATTGTTGAAATCCTTTTTTCAATTTTGGTAATGATGTCATATTCATTTTCTTGAAAAAACATACTACTGCTCGTTCTTATCTCATTTACTTCGTGTTTAACTCCAATTTTGGAACGATTCATTCTGTCTTTTGACAATTCAATAAGTCCGTCACATTCTTCGTCACTCAAAACATTCCCTAATATTACAATTAGTGGTTCATCTATTCTAGCAATTACATTAATTTCTCGGTCTTCCGTTTTGATTTTATTTCCAATATGATTAAAAATAGTTTGTTCTTTACTTATTTTATTTTCCACCGTCAACTTTCATCGACTCCTAATAGAATGAATTTTCCGAACAATTAGATTAAATTACTACTGTAAGCGTTTTACTATGTTAATTATACCATGAACCTTGTTATATAACTGTTACATAGTTCTTGCTAACAGTGCTCCGATTATGAGGTGGACCAGTAAAAATTACTGGTGATCTTGCGATTGACTATGACAAACTCTAATCTTTTACATAAAATATAGTAAGCTCACAATATGCACAAGTCACTTTATAAAGATATTCATGTGAGTATTTTCACCAAAATTCATACGTGAATTTATTTTCTTCTGTTCAAAAAAAGAAACATATTTTCTTTTGTAATAAGCTGCTCAAGAAACTTAGAGAAATGAAAAAAGGAAATGGATGATAGGAAATGTGAAGGAAGTGAACGAAAGCGGAGGACTTTCAATCTATCAGTGTTACTAAAGGGATTAAAAAGGTAGATGTAATAAAAAATCCGTACTTCGTTTCCGCTGAATGGTAAGGGGTCGCAAGGGGCCGTTTTAAAAATTTCTTCAGACAAATGTGTGAAAATTTGAGCAAAACAAGAATGTGCCATTAAAGAGGGGGGGAATTGCAAAAGGGTCTTCCACTATTCCACGGGTTTATGAGGTGGGGCAAAACTATAAAGTTTACCAGAATGGATGCCTATTTGCGCCACATTATTGTGTAACTAAAGATGAGGAATTAAAAGTAATTGATCATTATAGCTCCTATACAAGGAATCGAAACAGGCCAGATTCGATATTCAAAGTTTTAAAAAAGTTGGGTCTATTACCATTGTCCTTGGAAGAGTTAAAAGAAATAGATCCCGAATCCTATATGGAATGGAAAGATTTATAGATAAAAAAGTAACTCCTTTAAAGCTAATAAGGAGTTACTTTTTTCTGGGGAAAAAACCAGCGTTATCTTGGATTGCTATGATGCTGGATGATACGATCAACGATATCTGGCAATTTGATTTTCTGTTCTAAAAGAAACTTGTAGAGAGCATCTCTATCCTTCGTACTCACATTCCACTCTTTTGGGAGTGATTCAATCACTTGATAGATCGATTTGTTCGGCAATTTCACTATTTTTTCAATATACGATGTAAGCTCTGTGTGATCATCGAGAAGAGAGAAGGCCCATTTATAAAAAGGCCAATGGTAGTTATATACCGGTGTTTCTTTCAGCGTTTGAGCTGACCATTGGTAACGTCCCGGAAAAACTCTGCCATGATCAATCATATGGACATAATAGCCACCATCACTGAGATTTTCCAAAATGACATTCATCGTACCTCGATCAGAGTTATTTACCCATTGGTCGAATACCGTTATACCGGCTAGCATATCCCGGTTTTTAACATCCGTCTTAGTGGGAGGATTCTCTCTAACATTTTCGAAAACTGTACTGTTTTTAATATAAACACAGCCATATTGGTATCCAGAACTATAGTTGTATATAGTGGATTGTAATTCAGGAGTTTTCTTGATAAATTCTTCCGGTATATATACAAGATCAAATGGGATAACGGGAAGTGAAAGGAGCTCTGCCAATTTGCCGATCAGGTATTCATTGACCACTTCTTTTTCTCTTTCTTTCTTAGTATCGAACCACTTCACGACATATTCTTTACCATCGCTGAAAAGAATGACATGTGCGGTTCCGCCCCTTAATGTTTGTACATATCGAACTGGATATTTTGCCATATCACTTTATCTCCTTTAAAAATATTTGTCTAGCTCTATTTCTTTTTTACCTTGTCTTTTTTATTAACCATATTGCTCTTGCGTTGTTCGATGAAATTGGTTATAAGATTCGGTAAATGACCTTTTGTTCTAAAAGAAATTTATACAGCGCTTACTTTACTCTTTCGGGAACCCGCCCTCTACAGGGATAGTTTGGGTAACTTCATAGTTGATTCGTTTGGAAGGGGTACAATTTTTTTAGCATAGAGAAGCCCCAACGGTTAGTTTTTTGGTAAGGGATATCGTATTTCATATTCTGGGTAAGCGTTTTTTCAGACCAATGATATCCAACCAAACATGTTCCATGATCAATCAAATGGACAAAATAGCACCTTCCTGTACTACAATGAAAATTGCTTATTGTCCGATCTCGTGTATGGGTATTTTGAACTAAATTTGTATTTTTTGGAATGTGATTTAGGAGTACTTTTATGAATTATCTGGGATATATACTAGTCCGAGGGGGACAAAAGGAGGAAGAAACATCGCTATTCACTGAGCACATAATCATTTACTTTGACTATGTCAATTAACTCCGTTATTTTTTTCCATTAAGCTGTATAGCCTTTGTTGTTCGATGATTTGTTTTTTTAAATCAAAATTATCATCAATAACCTGTCTTGCACTTCTGGTATATCTCTTCCATACTCTTGGATGACTCAGGAAATATTTTATACCTTGAGCCAATTTTATATCATCTTTCTCAGGAACAAGGTATCCTGTTTTTTTATGCTCAATCAATTCCGGGATCCCTCCATGAAAGGTGGAGATGACTGGTAAACCGCTTGCCATGGCTTCTTTTAATGCATTTGGGATTCCTTCTACATCGCCATCTTCGCCCGTTTCACTGGCAAGGCAAAAGAGATGGGAATCTTTTAATTCCTTGGAAATTTGGTTAGAATCCATTGGCCCCCTAAGAAAAACGTGTTCGTTTAATTGGTTTTCATCAATGAAAACTCTTAGTTTCTCTTCATCTTTGCCTGTCCCAATGATGTGCAGTGTCGTTCTTGGGTATTCTTGATGAATCCGTTGAAAAGCCTTTAAAAGCGTAAAAAATCCTTTTTTCTCGACAAGCCTGGCTACAGACAAGATTCGGATTTCACCTTCTTTAGGTAGGGAACGTTGGACATATGGGTATAAATCTAAATCTAGACCGCCATATAATACATGTATTTTATCTTCTTTAAATCCTAATTTTTTTAATTCATCTGCAAGAAAATGGCAAACAGCAAAACAACCTGCTCCATGTTTTACTAAACTTTGATATCGGAGGACATTTTTGCGAAATCTATTATATGTTTGAGTGGATGAATCACGTCCCCGAAAATGCACAATCAAAGGAATATCATATTCTAAAGCTGTTGGAAGAATATCGATGGAATGTTTCCCTTGATGAGCGTGAATCGCCACGACATTTTGCTCCTTAAGGAAGGCTCCAAGGTCTTGAATTTCGTTCAAATTAAAATAATGTTCAAACTGATATTGAACATTGTCGCTATTTGGGTAAGGTCCTATAACAATAGGCCGATATTGATCCAACATAATGATCTGATTGTACATAAATCCTTGATTTATTTTAACAGGTTCTCTAATGTAAAAAGCGATTGTCTTCACTACTTCAATCACTTCCTTCCCTCTGAAATCAAATTTTCGATAAAACTTTGAAATATTTGTCGATCTCGTTCAGTTAATTCTTTCGGAAAGGAGGCCCATTTAAAAAATTGAACCTTTTGTATCTCTATATCATCAGGTTTTAAATCTCCGCTGAGTATGTCTTCGGTCACGTAAGCAATGTTGACTGAAAAGTATTGATCACCATAAGGCAGCTTCGTAAAATAGTCCTTCCCTGAAAAAACGCCAATTAATTGAAGGTTACCGATGTTAATTCCCGTCTCCTCCAAAATTTCACGCCTGCATGCCTCTTCCGCAGATTCTCCTAATTCGATAAAGCCGCCCGGCAATTTCCATATTTTATCGGATTGCACCATCAGAAAACGGCTGTTCTGATCGATAACCAAAACGGTAACCCCAGTAAGTATCAAAGCTCTGGTCCCAACGAGATCACGTAAATCTTCAATGTATCCCATCTCAAGTCTCCTTTCTGATCATTGATCATTTTCTTTCTGGTTATTCCTCTTTTTTATTAAATGCAAAATGGAAAGGACTTGAAACGGACAAGTACATATATTTGTATGTTTTTTGTGAAGTTTTTAATTGTACGTATATGAGCATAAGCACTGAAGAAATGCTGGGAAAAGCTTTCCTTTAGGACCTTTTCATCATTAAGAACCCTGTAAAAGAGGGTATGACTTAATTTTGTGAAAAAGTGTGTTATTAACCTAAAGCAACTAATCGATGATTTCATATTATAGGTTATGGTTATTAAAAAGAAGAAAAGAGGTGCAAGATTAGATGGATGATTTTAAATCAATAAAGGTTGAGAGAATAGAAAAGAACGGTAAAAAGGGACTTATTATTCATAATCCAACCAGATTAAAATTAATTGGGGAAGGAAGTCAAGGTGCAGTTTTTCAGCTTGATGAAGATCTTTGCGTAAAAATTTATGTCAATCCCAATGCAGCAACTAAAGAGGGGAAAGCACTTGAAGCAGCGAAGGAAACTCATATTGTTCCGAGGTTATATGAAGTCGGACCAAACTATGTCATTATGGAGTATTTAAAAGGTCCCAATCTAAAAGATTATTTGAAAGGAAAGCAAGATATACCCGAATCGTTTACAGAACAAATCATAATGATTCGAAAGGAACTAAAGAGAGTTGGATTTAGTAGAATCAAGACCTCAATCGGACATTTTGTTGTAACAAAGGGAAATGTGCTGAAAGCAATCGATCATTCAGATGGCCTCACAATGAATGACCCATATAATCCGAAGATGTTTCGTGATCTAAAGAAATTGGGGTTATTGGATTCATTCCTGGAACAAGCAAAGAAAATCGATCCTGAATCATATGAAGAATGGCAGAAAAATATCGATTTTAATGCGATATAGGAAACCTATCCGATAGTAGGTCAATATGGGGGAATTGGCTTCCGCAAAGGCTCTAACCGGTGCAAGTATGGCATACGTCAAAAAAATTTATGATGTATTCCTCACAAAACCAATTATGTTGTACAGGCAGGAAAAGCTAAAAGAATAAAGTCGATTCTTTAACGTAAAGGAGTTCGACTTTTTAGGATGAATTCTCTTAGACTATAAAATTCGCGAAATGCGCAGTATGCTTTGTTACTCCCGTTCGTAATGTACACGTTCGGGAACGGAGGCGCTTTTCCTGAACACCCATTGTTAACGTTCGTAAAAGTACGAACGTTTTGAGTACGGCATTTATATTTTTTAAAAATGAAAACGCTAAAATGTCTTTAGTACATTGCTTGTTTCTTCTTCGGTAATACCTATGTAGTGTAGAGTGATAAATGGATGGGAATGATGCAAGATCGGTTGCAGCATGGCAATATCCTTATAGGCTTTGTAAAACCAATAGCCTAACGTTTTTCCGAAAGGTATGGTTGCCGACATGTTCCGCGCCAATGAACTCTGCGGTCTAATTAACTGCTGGCAGCCTGAGCAGGATAAAATGGGGTGTCCCTTTCTTAAATGGGAATAAGTTAGGACTCTAGACGTGTTGCATATAATCATAGACCTCCTGGAAGCAATTCGCGATATTCATGTCGCGAATTTTTTCCGTTTTGCCTTCTTTGTTCCGGCGAATTTTATTTTTTTGCTATAAGGTCTGGAATCTATAGTGTGGCAAGTCAAAAAAGGTCCCCAACCCGTAGCCAAGTCTCATATACTGTAACGAACGTAAAAAACGGCAGTTTTAAGGACGAATTACAATATTCGTAAAATTATATTTTTATAAACGGATAACGATTTTTTCTTTTATAAAGTGTTTTTTTTAAATTTTTTTGCAAGGTGGTATAAGTTTAACGTCCATACATGACAAACGCTCAGTCATTCAAAGGTGTGTTGAATACCTATAAAAAGAATGGTGATAGTTGTTTATCTATTTAAGATCTCTGTCCAGGGAAATAACAAAGTACTCATGTATGGATTCCTAAATAAAAAGAGAGCTCATTTTTTCCAAACACCCCTAATATTACACCAACCGTTTTCCCATTAAAGGCTGTACCGTTCTTTTTGGCTTCCATTACCCTTGAAGAATTAGACCTCGCTCCCAGCAACAATGCTGAGGCAGAGAAGCTTCAATTTGTTTTAAGGACACACCAACTAATAACTTCTTTGATTACGGTGGATCAATTGTTGTCCCTTCATTGACTTTCACGGCAACTACTAATACAGTTCCAAGTTGTCCGAGTAGCACTGTGAAAATAACGTGCCAAGGAATACCGACACCCCTGGTATGTTAGGTGCTCCTCCTGCGTACACCATCAATGTGGACGATACAAATTAAAAGAACATTGCTGTAATTATATCGGAAACGGCAACACATACATGTCGACAACAACACTAGGAAATGGCGAAATAGCTATCACCGATTGTCCGTAAACTGGTTCTGCAACAAAAGAATTTCTAGAAACATAAAGGTGAATATGATGTCAATTGAGGAAACGATTTTACTTTACACAATATGAAATTCAAGTATGCTTCCATAACAATAAATAGTGAAAAAGGTGGGAACCTAATGGGTGAAAATGATCGAAAAGATAAATACAAGGAAGACGAAATGAAGAAATTTAAGAAGGGTCAGAAAGATGATAAAAAGCATGAAGACTTTAACCGTATATTTGAAAAAATTCAAGTCCAACTCCAACTCCAAGAACAACAACAGAAGGAATTTCAGATTCAGCTTCAGAATCATTTAATTAAACAACAAGATGAGACTTTAAATAAAATCCTACACGAAATAACGAAGATTTTACAACCACTAGAAAATATTCAAGCCCGACTCCAACTCCAAGAACAACAACAGAAGGAACTTCAGATTCAACTTCAGAATCAGTTAATTAAACAACAAGATCAAACTTCAAATAAAATCTTACATGAAATAACGAAGATTTCACAACCACAACCCCTCCAGTTAAAATCGCCTTTTAGCATAATCGATACACTTGATTTAGATTTAGATGAAAAGGCGGAGATTGCAATGTTTATAGCAAATAGCAGTAGTAATAATAAAAATGAAGATGAAACTGAATAAAGAAGAAGAGGCTGAAATGGCCCCTTCTTTTTTATTTGAAAACTAGTATAGTCGCCACCCAATACTACTGTAAAAAGGTACGGTTTCTTTACGTATCTTTCATGGTTCTCTGTTCATGAAAGTACACACGTTCGGGAACGGAGGCGTTTTCGCCTGAACAGCCATTTTTAACGTTCGTAAAAGTACGACCTAGTTTTAAGAACTTACATTAACTTTTACGAACGTGTTGAATGCGTCATTTTTTAATGAAAACGCTAATGTTTTTAGTGTATTGTTTGTTTCTTCTTCAGTAACACCTTCCTATGTAGCGTATGGTGACAGAAGGTTGGAAATGATGCCAGGATCTATCGCGTGGTTAGTCGGAGCAAGGTCCCCGGCACGGAGGCCCGGTTTCACAGTATTGCCCAATCCTGTTCGACAAATGTACATCCCTAATTATTTGAGTTTCTTCAAAAGGGTAAGGAAACCAACTTCAAATATATCGAAGTAGTTGGTGTAGGGAGTTTTCCTGCAGAATTCGAAACCTTTGCGTCGAGGGCGCCCATGGGACCAGCCGATGGTTGTAAATGGTGCGGATTGATTCATTGTAAAAGTATCCAATATGCCAAGTTTTGCTCTTCATTTACGGAGAAAGTAGTAGTGTTGCCTTAACCCCTACTAAGATGATAAGAGTTGTTGATTTAGGTTAATAAACTTGCCTAAACTATATCCATTTCAACATATATCGCACTCATAGTTATCACGCCTGAAAACCATTTAATTAATAATGGAAGGGGAGGAGAATAAACCTCCCTTTTTATGGTTTTCTTAAATATTAGATTAAGAACTTAATAGTAAAACTCCCCCCTCAAAATCATGAATACAGTCCATCATATATTTTGATATAAAGGGGAACGGAAGGTATTAAAACCCCTTATAAATTTGGCACTAAAAAAGGGACTTGCGATCCCAATTATATTAATTAATGAAATTGTTGCCCTCATTTCTGACAGCTGGAGTTTTTCAAAGAAAGAAAAAAAGGAAATCGTTCGCCTGCAATGCCGCTAAAAAAGCTCACAGTGTTTTATCCAAATCGTATTTTCGACCCTTACACCAAAACCATGATAACTCCATTGCATAAAAAGTGTAATGGAGTTTTTAATTTGGCACTAACTGTCAGGTTACGACGCCCGTCCACATTCAGTTTGGGATTCTTGCATGTATAGCCTACTGGTCCCCGTTAAATAAAAAAGAACTAATTGGGCTACTAACTAGACCGGAAGTTGTCCTAATGCATATAAAGGATTAATGAATGACAAAGGGAGGCAGCTTATGAAAATCCGAAAAGCCATTATTCCGGCCGCAGGCCTTGGGACCCGATTTTTGCCTGCAACAAAAGCACAGGCTAAGGAAATGCTGCCGATTGTTGATAAACCAACGATTCAATATATTGTTGAAGAAGCAGTAGCTTCGGGTATAGAGGAAATTATTATCATAATCGGTAGAGGAAAAAGATCAATAGAGGATCATTTTGATAAATCCTATGAGTTGGAAGATGCACTTTTAAGAAAAAATCAGCTAGATATTTTAGAGGAAGTTCAGAAAATATCTAGTTTGGCAAATATCTATTATGTCCGCCAAAAGGAACCGATGGGGCTAGGACATGCAATTCTCTGTGCTAAAAGCTTCATTGGAAATGAACCTTTTGCTGTTTTGTTAGGGGATGACATCGTTATGTCTAAAACACCCTGTCTGAAACAAATCATCAGTGTTTTTGAGTATTGCAACAGTTCCGTCGTAGCTGTTCAGAATGTACCGGAAAATGATGTCAGTAAATATGGAATTATTAAGCCAAAAGGGACAATGATTGAGCCTAACCTTTTTCATATCGATTCTTTGGTGGAAAAACCGAAAAGGGAAGAGGCTCCTTCAAGATATGCGATAATGGGGCGTTATGTTTTTAGACCTGAGATTTTTGAAACACTATCAAAGCTTCCCGTTGGACATGGTAATGAATTACAACTTACTGATGCCATAAATGAGCTAAATAAGCAACAGGCCGTATTAGCATATAACTTTGAGGGAAACCGATATGATATTGGTGATAAAGTTGGATTCATTAAAGCAACAATCGACTTTGCTTTACGCAGGGATGATATAAGAGATGAGGTACTTTCCTATTTAACGGATGTAAATAAGAAAGAAAACCTTCAGATTATAAAGAGAGAGCTTGAATAATATGAAAATAGCCGTTTTGGGTACAGGTTACGTCGGGCTTTCCACTGGTGTTTGTTTGTCCGAAATAGGGCATAGTGTCATTTGTATCGATACAGATGAACAGAAAATTAAAAGTTTACGTCAAGGGGTTTCTCCAATATATGAACCGGGTCTGGAGAATTTGCTTGCTCAAAATGCCGCAGCGGGCAGACTGCTGTTTACAACATCTCATCGAGAGGCGCTAAATGGTGCCGAGATTATCATCATTGCCGTAGGTACACCGCAAATGGAGGATGGGGGAGCAGATTTATCGTATATCGTGCAAGCCGCGAAGGATATCGCTGCGAACCTAGTGCAGAGTTCAGTAGTCGTTATAAAGAGTACTGTGCCAGTTGGTACGAATGATTTTATTAAAAAAATTATGGAAGAACTTTGTAACGATAAGGTCACCTTTAATATGGTTTCAAATCCTGAATTTTTAAGACAAGGATCAGCCGTTATGGATACGATGAAAGCAGATAGAATCATCATCGGTTCTGAAAATGATGAGGCGGCTAAGAAAGTCCAAGAAATGTATCGTCCTTTAAATGTACCATTTATACTAACAAGTATTAGGAGTGCTGAAATGATTAAGTATGCTTCTAATGCCTTTTTGGCGACTAAGATTAGCTTTATCAATGAAGTTGCCAATTTATGCGGAGCAGTAGGTGCAGATGTTAAAGATGTAGCAAAGGGAATGGGAAAAGATAAAAGGATTGGAGAATCTTTTTTACAGCCTGGTATTGGTTATGGAGGATCTTGTTTTCCAAAGGATGTTAAAGCGTTGCTTCATACTGCCAAGTTAAATGGAGTACATTTTTCCCTGTTAAAAGAAACAATAGCGATTAATGATTTTCAACAGGAAATCCTTGTAACGAAAGCGATAAATCGCTTGGGGGATTTAAAAGGGAAAAAGGTTGCAATGCTTGGTCTTGCTTTCAAGCCAGAGACAGACGATATGAGGGAAGCTCCATCCATCAAAATTGCGCGTTCATTAACCAAACTTGGGGCAGAAGTGGTAGCTTATGATCCGGTGGCAATAGAAAATGCGAAGAAGATATTAGGGGATACAATTAGATTTGCCAGCTCAGTCAGCGAAGCGACATTGGATGCGGATGCTGTATTTATTGTTACCGAATGGAATGAGTTTAGACAATTAGACCTGGAGAAATTGATGAATACAATGAGACACCCGATTGTTTTTGATGGCAGAAATTGTCTTGAAGAAGATCGAATCAGAGCGTGCAAGAAAATTGAATATTACCCAATAGGAAGACCAGCAATTGTTATTGGTATGACATAAAGTGAAAACATTTTCTAACACTTCATTAACCCGAACATGATTCTTAAAAGACATATTTTAGGTTCAAACTGGCAATGCAGCACCTTTGATAGTTCTTGGGTGCTTTTTTATATTTCTTTAAATGGAAGAAATATTTTCATCGATCCATTGTTTGCAAATGATCTTGTGTAATGGCACTTACTTCAATCCACCCTTTGTATTAGGCAAACGCACACTCTCTGCCATTTAGCTTTACTGTATGTTATTAGTCCATGCGTACCTAAAGAGTCCTGCATAATATACTTGAAAAGGTCCAGGGAATTTGCTTACTATGCATGAAAGGAGATCATTTATTTGCACACAGTTATGCATCTGAATTTAAGAGTCGACCCGACCCAATATATCTCACAGATTCGAGAAGTTCCTAATTATGATTATATCCATATGGTACGACAACCTAAGTATATGATAGATCTTTCCCTTTTGAATGAGAAAGTTCATTATCTCAATGAAATTTTCTCACCGAAAGAATATGTGAAAAGAAATAATATCTCCCTCTTACATGCTCACCATGGTCAATTAGGGATGTTATTACTTCCTTTTAAAGAGGAAACAAACATTCCGTTGGTAACTAGTATAAGAGGCAGGGATGCAACCCTAGCTAATCAGCCCATTGGCTATCTAGATAACATGAAAAAGCTATTTGATCGAGGTGAGCGTTTTTTACCAGTTTGTCAGTATTTGGCAGATAGGTTGATCGCTTGGGGTTGTCCTTCAGAAAAAATCAGAGTGCTCTATGGGGGCGTTGACCTTAACGAATTCAATTACCGGACTCCCCATAAAGGGGGCTCTCAAAACATTTTATCCATCGGTAGGTTGGTGGAAAAAAAAGGACATCACATCTTAATGCAAGCTTTTCAAAAAATAAGAGGTAAATTTCCAAATGCAACCCTTACGATTATCGGAAGGGGGGAGCTTGAAGAACACCTCATTTCATTGGCAAATGAACTTAATTTAGGTGACTCTTTTCGTTTATTGAATCATCTCCCTAAAGATCAAGTACGAGAACAAATGACTAATGCGGATATATTCTGCGCCGCAAGCTTAGAAGCTGCCGATGGAGATGTAGAAGGTATACCTAACACATTAAAAGAAGCTATGGCGATTGGGGTACCAGTGATTTCGACCAATCATGCCGGGATCCCTGAATTAATAACCAACAATAAAGAGGGGGTTTTAGTACAAGAAAACAATGTAGATGAACTGGCAGATGCTCTTGAATTCATGCTAACTAACAGAGAGATATGGGAAACATATACAGTAGCTGCTCGTCAAAAAGTCGAACAAAACTTTAACCTCGTCCATCAGCTTCAACAACAAGCTGAATTTTATGATGAACTTGTAGCCCCTTATAAAGTAGGTAAACAATATTCAGTAACAACTCGCCAAATAGATAAAAAAACCCTTAAGAAAACTCCACAGCCTCAGCAGCAAGGCAAGTATGATGGCGAAACAATTGCGCCTAGAAAAAAAGTCGATTTAGCCAGAAAAGCCCTTATTTATATGCAACAGCTCCAACAGCTTCCAGAGCTTAAAGAGCTTAAAGAGCTTCCAGAGCTTAAAGAGCTTCCAGAGCTTCAACAGCTACAGCAGCTTCCACAACTCCAGCAGCTCCAACAGCTCCAACAACTCCAACAGCTCCAGCAGCTCCAACAGCTCCAGCAGCTCCAACAGCTCCAACAGCTCCAACAGCTCCAACAGCTCCAACAACTTCAACAGCTTCAAGAGCTTCCACAGCTCCAGCAGCTCCAGCAGCTCCAGCAGCTCCAACAGCTCCAACAGCTCCAACAGTTTCAGCAGCTTCAACAGCAGACAAAAGATAAAGTCAAAGATGAACTTGTAGCATCTAATAAAAATGACAAAAAAGCTAAAATTCAACAGAAAGCTAAATATGAAAAAATAGCATCTCGTAAAAAAGAAAAAAAGGCTCAAAAAGCCGAAAAAGTCAAAAAAGCCCTTAATAAAATTCCACAGTTTCAATATAAGCCCATAGATGAGCAGTTAGGAGGAGATCATGGAGGATTTTAAAACCATTACTGTAACCAAAGGTGAAAAATCTTTGGAAATTCACAATCCCACTACCTATTCGCTGATTGGAATGGGTGCTCAAGGTGCAGTATTTAAACTTTCAGAAGATAAATGTGTAAAAATCTATTCAGACCCCGTACAAGCGAAAATGGAGGAAGAAGCTCTTAAAGCTGGAAAACATCTACCCTTTATGCCATTGGTGTATGAAACAGGTCCAAACTATATAGTCATGGAATATTTTAATGCGCCAACCTTAAAAGAATATCTGAGAAATTGTACGTATATCCCTGATTCTATAGTAAAGAAACTTCTCTATATATTAAAAGAATTAAAACAAGCAAAATTCACCATGATAGATGCTCCCCTACGACATATTTTTGTCGTTGGTAATGAGGAACTTAAGGTGATTGACCATGTAAATTCCTTTAAAAGGATGCACCCTGTACCATTAAAATTATTAAGAGATTTAAAAATAATCCTTTTAAAGGAATCTTTTTTAGCCCAAGTGAAAAAAATTGAACCGGACACCTACAATGAGTGGGAGGATTATTTCAATCAAAATAGTTTGGACTTTAGAAACATTCCCGTCCTCTCAGGAGGGTCAGGTAATGGAGTAAAAGTGGATAGCGCTATAACACAAACTCTCATTGGAAAAGGGCATCAAGGTGCTGTTTATCGAGTGTCTGAAGACGCATGCGTTAAACTTTACGGAAAAACTGAACATGCCAATCAGGAAAAAATGGTTCTTTTATCAAGTCAAGACTTGCCTTTTATCCCGAAAGTCTTTGAAACAGGACCAAATTATATTTTAATGGAATATCTATTAGGACCAGATTTAAATACGTTTCTTAAAAAACAATCTGTACTTTCTGAGGACATAACAAGACGATTACTCAATATATTAAAAACAATGGAAAAATCAGGTTTCAAACAAATTGATGCCCCATTACGGCATATTATCATAACCAGGAATGGTTTTAAATTAGTCGATCATGTGTACTCGTTTTCACGTGAACAAAAAAGGCCACTCGAGTTATTTAAAGACCTGCGAGAAAGAAATTTTTTAGATTCTTTTTTGGAACAAGTGAAGGCGATAGATCCTGGTACGTATGCTGAATGGACAAAAACGCCAATCCCATTAACTGAAAATGATAATAAGCTTGTATAGTCATAGTTATGTAACTGGAATCTAACGAAAAAAGGTATTACGCCTATTTTGTTGAGGTTTTAGTTATCACAAAAAAAGAGCATATCAAAACCTATGATGATTTTGCTTTCAACGGTTTCCAAGATTGTTTTAGCTTAAACTTCATTCGTAAATGCTTGTTCTTAGCGGGTATAAGAGTGAAAAACTCATAAGGCTTAAAGCGAAAAAGGATATCATGTCATTCGTGAATTACGAATAAAACGTACGTAAGTCTCTCCACAATGAAGATGTTGAGTTTGCTTCCTCTTTATATCCGTCATAGTGAACTTTGTTCTGTTGCTGTAAGGGTCAAAAGTATAAATATATAAATAATGCTTACTCGTGTTCCAAAAAGGTGTCAAAATCCTATTGTAATAGAAAGGATTGGAATTAATGTTATGAACATTTTAGTAACAGGGGCTGCAGGATTCATTGGTTTCCATTTAACAAAACGTTTGTTAACCCTAGATATCAATGTTATAGGAGTAGACAATATTAATGATTATTATGATGTTATTTTAAAAAACAATCGACTCAAGATATTAAAAGAAAACCCTGATTTTGAATTCCACAAATTGGATTTGTCTAATAATGAAAAGTTAAATCAATTATTTAAAGACAGAACCATTGATATAGTCATCAACTTAGCTGCTCAGGCTGGAGTACGTTATAGCATAGACAACCCGGATTCTTATGTTAATTCCAACCTGGTTGGATTTGTAAATATCTTAGAGGTCTGTCGACAAAATAATGTAAAGCACTTAATTTATGCATCTTCCAGTTCTGTATATGGAGCAAATACAAATATCCCCTTCTCAACCAAAGACCCAGTGGATCATCCAGTGAGTTTATATGCTGCCACTAAAAAGTCTAATGAATTAATGGCTCATACTTATAGTCATTTATATAATATTCCAACCACAGGACTCCGTTTCTTTACGGTGTATGGTCCATGGGGGAGACCTGATATGGCTTATTACTCTTTTACTAAAAATATTATTGAAGAGAAAACAATAAAGGTTTTTAATAATGGAGATATGAGAAGAGACTTTACTTATATTGATGATATTGTTGAAGGAATAATCCGATTACTTGATAAACCACCGGTTTATAATACTGGATGGGATCGAGCTAACCCTGATCCAAGTTCAAGCTATGCTCCATACAAAATTTATAATATCGGTAACAATAATCCCATAAAATTAATGGATTTCATTATCACATTAGAGAAACTAATTGGAAAAAAGGCAAAAATAGAATTCTTACCGATGCAACCGGGAGATGTTAAGGAGACATATGCAGATATTGCCGATTTGCATGCTGATGTGGGGTTCTACCCTTCAACAACAATAGAACAAGGTTTAACTCATTTTGTAAATTGGTACAAAAAGTACAATAAATAAGGAAAAAAGAAGCAGTGAATTTTACTAAGTGGGATTTTAGTGGATAAAAAATAATGATGGAATCTCTGCTTCAGTCAGAAAGGTAAAAAAAACTTCAAACACCTCTATTTGATAAGAATAACAAAAGATAAGGTAATGGCGTCAGGCCTTGAGAAAAAATAACCGGCATAGGTCAAGTTTCAATAACGTTGAAAACAATCAAACGATCCACCATCAAATATAGCTGTCATTGACGCCATTTATTTTTTCTTGTTTTTTAAAAAATCCTTGAGTTGGTATGAAAGGGCAATTAACGAATACCATTAAAATTAGAAAATGTCTATGTGAAAACGATAAATGGAGACAGATTCGATATAAGTAGATTTGAAGTGTGCATGGCAGTACAGTTCAAAATAAATAAAAATATAATGTGTAAAAATCCAAAATCAAAAAAAGAGAAGGGTAAATAACATGCATGCAAAAAGATTAATTATAAATCTGTAAGTTAATAAAAGGAGAAAGTAATTTGAACCCTGAAAATATGAAAACACCATTGGAAGCTCTTAAGGAGTATATAGATTTTCTCATGAGGTACCTTACATGTAAGTCTACAAAAGATCCTCTATTAAAATTAAATCCTCTGTTTGAAAACTACTTTAACGTTTGTTCTGAAGACCTACCATACAAAGATATATATATAGCTGATTCCATGTTCACTCATGAATTTCACAAGCAAGTGAAACAAATTGGAGAGCAAGGAAAAATAAAAAAATTAGGCAATTATCAAGAACTATTAGTTTTAGCAGGACGCGAGAAGAGCAAATATGAATTTCTAGTAAAAGGGACTGAGGCAGGATGAAAACCATTGCTTATTTTGTAAGTGAAAACATTAAAACACACCAACGTTTTATATATAATCAAATCGTAAAAATAAGTAGCTATCGCTCAATTGTAATCGGCCCATTCGAAAATACCAACCATACAGAATTCCCCTTTGAAAACTACTATAATTTAAACAAGATTAAAGATCTAGAAAATTTCTTCAAAGAACAAGAAATCATAGCCATTCATGCTCATCACGGAAGACATGGACAAGAAATTTTGCCTGTATGTGAAAAATATAATATCCCATTGATTGTTAGCATTAGAGGGCGCGATGGTTCTGACAGACCAGAAATTTTTAAAAAAAATGCTAAGCGATATTCATCATTAATTAAACATGGTGCACATTTTTTTCCTGTTTGCCAATATCTTGCACAAGGATTAAGAAGTTTTGGAATTCCGGACGATAAAATTCATGTGTTATATGGTGGTATCGAATTGGATCTTTTCGCCTATTCTACCCCCACTCTACCTATAGAAGGCGAAATAAGAGTTTTATCTGTAGGTAGACTTGTAGACAAAAAAGGATTTATTACTCTTATAAAAGCATTTAAAAGGATTTATAAACAATATCCAAATGCTAAACTGCATATTATTGGAACAGGTGAAGATGAGAATAAAATTAAATCGGTCATTACAGAATTTAACCTTAAAGATGCTGTGATTCTTAGAGGAGCTATGGATTCAAAACAAGTTTCGAACGAATTGAAAAAAGCTCATATCTTTTGCCTTGCAAGTCAGACTGCTAAAAATGGTGATATCGAAGGCATTCCTAATGCCTTAAAAGAAGCAATGGCTAGCGGTTTACCTGTCGTTTCCACTCAACATGCGGGAATCCCTGAATTAATTGAACACCAGAAAACAGGATACCTAGCTCCAGAAAAAAATGATATTGAGTTAGCGAAAGGCATACAATTCTTTTTAGAACATCCAGAGGTTTGGAACGACTATACGGAAAGAGCACGGAAAGTCATTGAAGAAAACTTTGATATCAATAAACAAATTATGGAGCAACAAAGATTATATTCTCTCGTTAATACAACGGAAACGGAACAGAAAACGGAAACGGAAACGGAACAGAAAACGAAATAGAAAACGGAAACGGAACAGAAAGCGGAAACGGAACAGAAAGCGGTAAACGAAAAGAAAACGAAAAAAAAGAAAAAATAAATCAAGTAAGGAAAACTTAAAAACAGTTACGAAAAAACAAGCCGGATACCCAATAGTTTATTATTTAAGAGGAGTGTCATGGGTTATATTGAATATCTACGAAGTTTGTGGGAAAATGCAATTGATTTTAATAGGGGCAAAAGTATTAATATTTAATCCACTTGTGCAGATTTCATTACAATTTCGAACAGATACAAAAGTACGGGGATTACCAGGGGGACGTATGGAGTAAGGAGAATCATTAACTGCATTGCCAGAAGTAAAAGAAGAAACAAGTTTAACGATTGGTGGATTACAATTTTAAAAAGTTTTATCAGGCTTGAACTATTTTTTTGATCAATTCTATTCTGTTAACGCTTATTATAAAACAAATGAAATTATCGAAGGAACCTTAAAACCGGATGGTATAGAGGAAAGTGCTGTACAATTCTTTCCAATAAACAGCTGCCAAAAGATATGGATCCCGATATCATAAAAGAAATTTGTAATTATTCAAGATTTCGCAACTGAATTTTTTCGAAACCAGCCGTAATTTTTCGCTCTTCTTAAAAAAGCAGTAATGAAGAACAAATGACGCTCTTTCCAAAGAATTGGTTGGGAATATTAATAAATCGTAATCAACAACTTTGGAGGGAGGACATTTGGTTTTCATACTCAATTGATCTCCTACAATGTGTACTAAGATCAAAGGGTAAAGAAATGCCAAACAAAGCAAAACTGGAAGGAGCTGTATTTTAATGGGCTGGAAGCATTTGTATGATATTTGGACAAGTTACCCCAATTTAAATCATGAAATACGTTTATTGCTTGAAGAAATGAAGGATGATGAAATAGTACTTGAAGACGCCTTTTATAAAAATTTGGAATTCGGGACGGGTGGTATGCGAGGGGAAATTGGTCCAGGTACGAATAGGATGAACATTTATACCGTGCGAAAAGCGACTGTAGGACTTGCTGAGTATATTCAATCGTTTGGAAACGAGGCAAAATCAAGGGGAGTCGTAATTGCATACGATTCAAGACATAAGTCTCCCGAATTTGCATTGGAAGCAGCCAAGACTTTGGCAACAAAGGGAATTAAGGCTTATTTATTTGATGAATTACGGCCTACCCCACAGCTCTCTTTTTCCGTACGTAAGCTGGGTGCATTTGCCGGTATCGTCATTACAGCAAGCCATAATCCGCCTGAATATAATGGTTATAAAGTGTACGGATCTGACGGGGCACAACTACCTCCCGAAGCGGCGGATCAAGTCATTAATTACGTGAATGCGATTGAAAGTGAGCTTTCCATTGTAGTTGAGGAAGAAGAAATCCTAAAGGACAAAGGACTCATTCAAATCATCGGGGAGGAGATGGATACTGCATATAATGAGCGTTTGCTCACTATTCCGGAAAATCCAAAGTTAGCAGACGAAATCGATGTAAAGCTCGTGTTTACACCGCTTCATGGTACAGCTAATAACTCAGTAAAACGTGCCTTGCATGATCTAGGATATCGGAATGTCCATATTGTTAAAGAACAGGAAATGCCCGATGCTAACTTTCCTACTGTTAAAGTGCCTAATCCAGAGGAACATGCTGCTTTTGAATTGGCCATTGCACTTGGAAACCGCGTCGACGCTGATTTATTGATTGCCACCGATCCGGATGCGGATAGGCTCGGAATTAGCGTGAAAAATAATGCTGGAGATTATGTCGTATTAACAGGCAACCAAACAGGCGCTCTCTTTTTGGATTATATAATTTCACAGAAACAAAAGAAAGGGACCCTTCCAGAAAGTGGAGTCGTATTAAAGACAATCGTGACTTCAGAAATAGGAAGGGCGATTTCTGAGCAAAATGGTTTAAAAACCGTAGATGTTTTAACTGGATTTAAATTCATTGCTGAAAAAATCAATGAATACCACACAAGTGGAGAACATACTTTCCTGTTTGGCTATGAAGAAAGCTATGGATATCTAATCAAAGATTTTGCTCGAGATAAGGATGCCATACAGGCTACTATTCTGGCAGTGGAAGTCTGTGCCTATTACAAAAAGCAAGGCAAAACGATGTACGAAGGTTTACTGGATGTTTTCGATAAGTATGGATATTACTTGGAAGGTTTGCAATCGTTGACTTTAAAAGGAATTGAAGGTGCCAGACAAATTGAAGCGATTCTCAATGAATTCCGTGAAAATCCACCAGATCAAATCTCTGGTCTTCAAGTAGTGGTTCAAGAGGATTATCTCAGCAGGAAAAAATACATGTTTGCGTCAAATAGGAAAGAGGCCATCAAGCTCCCAAAATCGAACGTATTAAAATACTTTCTTGAAGATGGCACATGGGTATGTTTACGACCTTCCGGAACAGAACCTAAAATTAAATTTTATTTCGGTGTTAAAGGAAGCTCGATGAAGGAAGCGAAAGGGAAATTATCCATCGTTATGAAAGACTTTATGCGAAGTATCAATAAAATGCTTTAAATAAGGCATTCAGAGATCTTCATAAAAAACCAGGGTCAGCATTCATTGTGTAAAGAAATGCGGACCCTTTTTTGTCTATCATTAGATTAGTATTGTTTTCTAAATCTAGCACACAGCCTTTCGGAGTCATAAATCCTCTACTAGAAATCAAGATTCCGGTAGGTCGTCCTTAGGCCTTTCCGCGTTGAATCCCAACATGGTTTGGGTAAGGGGGTGTGCGTGTTAGGTTATATGGGGCTGATGCTGATATTTATTACTATTCGACACTAATTGGAATATTGAGCATATAATATACTATTCCAATCCAATTCTCCAAATCCCCCCTAAATAGTAGCCTTGCTGATACCGTATGACGTTACGTAGTACAGTTGTACAGGCCCTAGGATGGACCTTATGAAAGGTGCTAAATGGGGAGGGTTTTTTAAAAGGGTCCTTATTGACGGTCATGGTGAGGCCATCCCCGATGAGAAAAGTCAAATAAGAAAAGAACTTTTAAAGATGAAGTCTTAAAACGTAAAACTAGAACATTTAACATAATACATAAAATCAACATTCAAACAAAAGAACTTCCCCATATTTAACTATTGCATAGTATTGTTATAAAGATATATTTTATTTAGCTTGCATACCCCGAACTGGTTCCATCCTGGAGACTTGCCGAAATTACTAAAGTTTCTTAACTAGTGGTGGTGATCATTGCTCTTTTTACCCTCTACAGAGCCTAATTTGATATTTGTCAAGCACCTTTTTAATTTGATTATTTGTCTAGCTCATTCTTCAATAATACTTCTGCGATATGGAGCAAGCTTACGCAATTCTCGCTGATTTCGATCAGGGACAGCTTTCCTATGTTGTGCGTTAACAACTAATAATTCCATTTCGCAAGCTTTAATTAAGTTCATGAAAGGTTTCCAATACCACGTCTGTGCTTTCATATTGTTGCTGTGATTATTGAAACAGAGTATTAAATTTTAAATCATAGAATAAGTATTAGAAGTGAAACGGTGCTTCGTTAGTTATTTTTTTCATCTTGTATTCGTTTTATCTCAACTTTCTTCCTTTTTATTATTAGGGAATAGACGTTTTTTCGAAAAAAGATAATTTCAATCTCATGAACTTTTTTTAAAAAGACCTTAAATTTCTTTCCTGCTTATAATAATACTCAAAGGTGAGTGAACATGAAAAATATAATAAAAAGAAAAATGATAAAAATACTTAGTGGAAACAAGGAAATTAGATTAACCGTTCAAGTTGCAGATACTCAAAGAAAAAGAGAAAAGGGCTTAATGTTTGTTGGGAAATTACCCGAAAATGAGGGGATGTTATTTGTGTTTTCAGAAGAAATATATGGTGGCTTTTGGATGAAAAACACATTAATTCCTTTATCTATTGCTTTTCTTGACTCAGCTGGGGAAATTCTGAAAATACTTGATATGGAGCCTTGTAAAGAGTATATATGCCCTACCTATGATCCAGAAATATCATATCATTATGCAATTGAAGTGAATCTTGGATGGTTTGAAAAGAATCAAATTAAAGTAGGGGATTATGTTAAACTTGGTTGATTTCATATCATCTCACCTCACCTTTAGTTCTTAGAGGTGAGTTTTAAATGGATATTTTTGTTAATGTTACTCGAGAGATTGTCAAGAATTGTACTTAAACAAAATAAGGTGCTTTAAACTTTATTACCAGGAGCTGTTCAGCAGCTCCTTTTCTTATGCAACTAGAGAGGCAGGTTATTTGAATAAGGACTATCTATATTTAGATCATAATGAGGGTAAAATAACCAAAATAATTGAAAGAGGTGTTGGTATGAAACAAATTGTTTTGGGCATATTTATTATCTTAACTTTTGTCATTTCTCCTATACAAACAAATGCAACAACTTTGCCTTGTAGTATCGTATTGGATCCAATTGATAAAAAGCTTACAAATTCAAAGGGAACAGCATTGGTTTATAAAGTGCAGTTGCGCCCACCAAGTTTTGCACGAACGAATATAAGTATTCTTGGGGTACACCTTCCAGAACCATCTTCTTATGGGAATTACGATAGCTATGAAGGTTTTGCTTTTATACCAGACGAAATTAGTTGGCGTTTCAGCCTTTATCCTACTCCAGAAAAAGATAGTCCAACTTGGGCTGGAAGATTTGATGAAATTACAGCGAAGATGGAAAATGTAGAAGTGCATGTGCGTCTTTCTAATTCAAAAACTGAAAAATTGGGACCCACTATATTAAGAAGTAATATCAAAAACTGTAAGTAGCTATGGAACTAACGGATACTTTCGTATTCTAAGGTCGTCCAGTAAAATTACTGGTTGACCTTTTTTTAATAGAATCTATTTTATCAGTAGCCAGGGTAGGACATACGGGTGTGTGGGACTTAATCCCGTGAAGTAAATTGTCCGCCAGAAACATGTTTAAGGCTGGTTGTACTTAGATTCGAATAACAAGCGAAGCTATGACACTGCATGGAGGAATTTGGTTAGTAAGTAGAGGAGGAAAATTGGAAGGTTTTTTTATTGTTGTTAAAGGAATATCCTACTTCAGAGGCGGTATTACAGCTGGAGAAAGTAGACTAGCAGAGAGTATTATTGAGTTCTGTCCTAACAACTTTTGAAGTAGCAGAATGGTCAAGCAACTCATTCATCATAAAGAAATATTTAGTTGATACACATGAAGAAATGAACCTTTTATTCAGTAATATGATTTCGGTATTTTGTGAAAAGACATTTGGTCAGCCACCGGAAAGAATAGAGATATTCTCGCTTATGGAAGGTAAAATAGAAACTTATATTCCTACCTTGAAGGATGTTTCGGATGGAATGGAATATCTCAACATAATCAAGAATCTTTTACAAGAACCCAAAAAGTATTTGAAAACGGATTCCTTAACAGTTTGCAAAAGCTGCTCTTATCAAAAAAGATGTTATGAAGGTATGAATATAAATCAAGAAAGATTTAATTAGTCAATAATCTTGTTCAGAAAATCCAGGATTATAGCGATGTGGACAAAGTTGACGGTGAACAAGTACTTAAATTTTAACATCTTGCGTATATAAAGGATGATTTAATATTAAGCGGGTTGCGATTAGGTAATTAATTCTAATAGAATAATATGATAAGAAAAATTCAATGGAAAACCTGCCAACGTGTCAATCGTTGCCTGTATTAATAAGTTGCTTCATTGGAATTACGTACTTTTAAAGAGAATTTTGCCTGATTAACATAAACAGAGAAAAACCCTTCCAAAAAGTTTTTGGAAGGGTTTTTGGGCAGGTTTCTTGTATTAAATACCACATTGTTTCACTGCTGCAATTTCACTACTCGTTTATTATACCATTGCAGGTACCATAGGAAGCATACCAAGGCGCTCAAAGCTTCTCTCTTATGCTAGTTTCGTTTGTTTTTGGTCTAAGCGATGACTTAGGAAAGTTAGAAGACTTGCAAAGATAGCAACCAACCCACCTACCAATGTAACACTCATCAAATTTCCCTGATGGTAAACAACTCCGCCTAATGCAGAACCAAAGGCGATACCGACATTGCTTGCTACTGGCATCAGTGAAGCAGCTAGTCCAGTAGCTTTTGGTTGATAAATGCCGGCAAGATCTATCAAATAAAGCTGGGTAGATGTTGTTAAAAGGATGGCCATTAATGACATCAAGCTAATATTAACCAATCCAAAGATTAAGTTATCTGTGGTCCAATATAAACTGATCAGAACAATTGCTTGAACGAGAAAAACAAACCGGAGGCGTCCGATAGCATTGTGGCTTGCAATTTTACCCGCGAGTATGTTACTGAAAATGGAAATAAATCCGTAGCCAAACAAGATCAAACTAATTGAATTACTTGGTGCTTCCATTCCTTTCAAGATCGGAACAAGATACGTATAAACGGCATACGTTGCACCAAATCCAAGAGATGGAATGAAAAAAGCCATTAAGATTCGTGGGTGTGTTAACAAAGAAAATTGCTCACGCATTGAACTGCGAAATGTACTGTGCATAGTAGGCAAAATGAAAAAAGATGCCAAAAACGCAATTCCACCGAGAAAAGTAGTTAACAGAAAGGTTGCATTCCAGTCGTACCAATCAGCGATGACAGTGCCTATTGGTACCCCAATAACATTTGCAAGAGTAAAACCACCGAAAACGAATGATATAGCAAGTCCACGTTTTGCGATTGGCATGGTTTCGCTTGCAACAATCATGGCAAGCGAAATTAAAACTCCTGTTACGATCGCGGTCATCATCCGAAGAGCAAGGAGCATGATGTAGCTCGTCGAAAATACGCACAAAGCATTCAGGATGATGAACGAACCTATCAAAAACAACATCCATTTACGTTTTGGAAAATGGCTTGTTGCCGACATCACGAGTGGTGTCGCAATGGCAAACGTAATCGCAAACGCAGAAACGAGTGTACCTGCTTTTGCATTTGTAATATGGAGACTCGAGGAAATATCGGTTAAGATCCCGATGATAACAAATTCGCTTGTCCCGAGAACAAATGTTAATAAAGTAAGTGTTAAGATGAGTAACCAATGTCGCTTGGATAATTCTGTGTCGTGCATAAATACCTCTTTTCTTAGATGAATGTAAATGTGTCACAGGGTAGATAAACAATCTAACTATCATAACATAAAAAATATTTATGAGGAAAACCCTTGCTTAGTTATCGTTTGTTATTTCTTACTAAAAAGCTTGTACCCGAACACTAATTTTACTGTAACCTGTTTTGTCAAAACGGTTTAAAGGGAAAAGCATAAGGACCTTGATGGTTAATGAAAATAAGCAAAAAAAACAAACGGGAACAATGGAAAAAGAAAGTTAAGGATAATCTGAAGAGGGAAGCTGTCATAAATATCTTAGAAAAAACGGGAGACCTAGCATGCTAAAGTCAATAATACTTACACTTTAAACATCAGTGATGGAAGGATGATAAGGAACATATAAATGGGAAGTCTGTTGTCATTAATGGAAAAAAACAAGTCAAGAAATTCTGGTGTTAAGTTAATTTCAAACACCTTATGTGAAAACGGCAACATTGTAGGTATGTAACTTATAAAATAACCGAACCGGAACGTATTATTCACTTTGGCTTTTACCCGAATTACATGACAGATTCATGTTACTAACGGTTTTAATTCGGGGTATATTTCTTCTTTCTGATCTCATACTAAAAATAAGAAGGAGGGGTATCCATGGCAAAACGAAAAAAGAAAAATGATGCAGACCAAAAGAACAAACAAGGATTCAATTCAAGCAAAACTGATTCAGAATTTTCTCAAGAATTTGGCAGTGCAAAAGCTAATCAAGCACATAAAAATAAAGCAAAAAAAGAAAAAGCATCTAAAAATCAAGGTGAGTGGAAAGGCATGCATTAATTAATACTTGCTAGACTCGAACTGATGATAAGTGATGACTGCACCGAGTACAAAGGGTAGAGGCTTTTCATGCTTTAAACTGTTTACTGAACTTTATGTAAAGGAGCTTATTTAGATGACTCAATCTAAGCGACAAGAAGAACGCCAATGGAAAGATCGTAAACAATCGCAGAATCCACATGGTAAGGTTAAATCATTTGAACAATTAGCTGAAGGCATGGGCAAAAATGAATCTGAAAATAAGTAAAACTGCTTAAGAATGAGAGGCTATCCCAAAGGGTCAGAGGCCCACATAATAGTGAGATCACTTCCTTGGGGGTACCTCTCTTTGTCGTTACCCATGCTAAAAAAATGGTTGAATTAAATGTAAAAGGAACTATCGTTAATACAGCATCAATCTATGGAACATGGCAGCTGTTGGAAGCTTTAATTACAACGCAGCTAAGGCAGCTGTGATTATAATGTCTAAATCTGGGGCATTAGAGTTAGCTGAACACGGTATCCGAGTTGTAGGGGTTGCTCCAAGATTCACTGATACGTCAATACTTGGTGACAATGAAGAAGTGAAAAATGCTCTAGCTGCACAGCATATGCGGGGAAGCTCATCCAACCAACCGAAGCAAGTGGCCAGCGTAGTTACGTTCTTGTTTAGTGAAGGAGATAGCGAAATTAATGGTCAAACAATTCCTGTTGACGATGGTTTCCTAAGTTTCAAATCTAAATAAGAATTTCTTTAAAAAAGACTTAATGGTGTAAATTCAAAAATTCTCGATTTTACACTGTATTTTTATGTATTTATAGTGAATCAGTTTTTTAGGTAGAATTGTATACCGACTCAAATAGGAATGTAACCTTCCTTTTAGAGCAGTCGTGTGATTGTGATTAGTTTATTGAGGGAGGTTCGAACTGTACTGTTTGTATCCTTTGAATAAATTACTCCTGTATAAGCCAGATTATTAACATAGGAAATACGGGTGATATAAATGAGGGTACATTATGAACCAAGCTGGTGTGAATGAAAAGTATAAGGTATCGCCATTCTATGTGTTTTTTTTACTGCATTCCATGCAAACAGGATTAGGCGTGTTGAACTTCCAAAGAGATTTAGCCAAGGCGACGGGGACGGATGGCTGGATCTCCATACTCCTAGCCGGACTGATTGTTCATATATTAATTTGGATTATATATAAGATTTTCAGTATTGTTCCCGGTGATATCATTTCTGCTAATAATAATGCATTGGGTAAATGGGTTGGGAATTTCTTTAGTCTCTTATTCATTCTGTACTTTTTCGCCCTTGGAATGACGATCATAATCGGCTATATAAATGTCATTCATGTTTGGATGTTTGAAGAGGTACCTTCTTGGGCATTTGCTTTGGTTTTCCTGGTCCTGATTTATTACATCATTACGGGAGGGTTCCGAACCATTACGGGTATTGCCTTTTTAAGTGTAATTGTTTCATCCTGGCTTTTATTTGTACCTCTATATGGTTTTAAATACGCTGATTTCACCAGTTTTCTCCCTGTTTTCGATCATACGTTAATCGAAATAATGAAAGGAACCAGAAGTACTTCATTATCAATGCTTGGTTTTGAAATGATCCTGATGTTTTATCCGTTCATCAAAAATCCTGAAACATCACAAAAATATGCTCATAGAGGAGCCTTGACTACTACGTTATTGATCCTATTACTTTATTTTGTTTCGACAGTCTTTTATTCACAGGACCAGTTGGTCCTTACCCTATGGCCAACACTCTCATTGACCAGTGTCATTGAATTTCCGTTTATTCAACGTTTCGAATACATAACTGTTTCTTGGTGGAACATCGTTATTATATCTAACATGGTCATTCCTTTGTGGGCTGCCAGCAGGGGTGTCAAGCGCTTATTCAACGTCCAACAAAAGTATCCCTTATGGGTAATGTCCATAATCATACTACTCGTCAATATATTCTTTTTCGATGTCGATTCCTTATTTATATTAAATAAATTGATCAATCCATACAGCGTGTCCTTCCTTGTTTTATACTTGCCTCTTCTTTTGGTTTTACTAAGCATAAAAAAGCGGAGGAAGCGTTTATAATCCAATTATCATTTATATAAAAAAAGAATTAATAATATGTAACTCAGACAAAACTCGAAGAAAAGAGAGTTTGCCTGCATTTTATTTTATTTAAAAACGTTCCAGTTGATTCCCGAAATAAGCGACATTTCCGCCGACTGTCTGCCAAGCCTCCTTGCCGGTAATGTTGATAATTACCTCCACAAAATCGTGAAATATAATATTACTTTAAACAGGAGTTGCTTTGGCAGCTCCTTTTCTTATGGAGCAAACAGGGCAGGTTAGTTAAAGGAGGGTATGAGGGGCAGTTTAGTTCAATAACTGGATATTGTCTTTTAAAGTATAATATTGGTAGATATCCAAGGTAATACTGTTGGAACTTGAAGAGAAATTTGGACCAATGTTAGATGAAAACAACCAGTTACCACAACTTAAAGGCATTTCCCTGGATGTACTCATAAATGATATCATGGCGATGTTATAAGCATGATTAAATCTTTATGCTACCAGTTAACAGATAAACAATTAAATCAACAAGTTGAATATGAAAATGGTAACGAAGCCACTAGGGGTATTTGGCACATAGTAGATCATAATTGATATCATCAAGCTCATATTAGCCAACTGCATAAATGGTTTAGCCAAAGTAGAGATGTTCGTTTTTTGTGACGGGTGCTTTACTTCAATAAGGGAGATTGCTGGGGGCAGCCTTTTCATTGTTGATGAACCAATGCACAATAAATGTGGGGTGAATTATACTTGAAGTCATTTCAACTAAACGAAAAAACAATATCCTTTTTATCGAAATATCAATTATTTGAGGATGATTTGATACAACAAGTTCAGTTGCAGCACCGTTTGGAATTAGTAAAAGCATTTGGGATTCAAAAAGGAATGCGTGTATTAGAAATAGGTTGCGGGCAGGGGGATACAACCGTTGCATTAGCCGACGCAGTAGGAGAAAACGGATGTGTTGTCGCAATAGATATTGCTAGTCCCGATTACGGAGCACCGTTAACTTTAGGTCAAGCAACAGAACGTATTAAGAAATCTCTAATAGGAGAACGTATTGACTTCCATTTCGAAATGGATTTTGATTTTTTTGAATCAACTATACCATTTGATGTGGCAGTATTATCCCATTGTTCATGGTATTTCAAGCAACCAGAAGATTTATTGAATTACTTTAGAAAAATTCGTGGTTTAGCAAAACATATATGTTTTGCAGAATGGGACCTCGATTTTACCTGCATTACGCAACGTTCCCATTTTTGTGCAGTTTCCATTCTGGCATTGTATTCAAACTTCGTAAAGAATGAAGGAAATATCCAAAACTTGTTTCATAAAACTCAAATACACCAGCTACTCCAGCAAGCAAATTTTGAAGTGGTGAAACAACTTACAGTCGATGCAACCTTATTACAAGACGGTCAATGGGAAAAAAGTTATGCAAATAGTATACGTGCAGAATTTATTAAAGTTCCTTCCATGATACAAACGTTGATAACTAGTTATTATGAATTGATGAACACATCAAATGGAAATGAGAATTCATTAAATAGTTTCATTGTTTGTGCAAAGTAATAAGTTCCTCATTTGAAGAAATGCATTTCGGAATTTGTATGAATATACTGCAACTAACGAGATAAAGATCCGGAGCTTCCGTATTGATTGCTTTTTTGGTTATAGAATTAACAGGTGGTTCAGCTCCACAAATAATTAAATTAGGACTGCACATTTTAGAAATGTCTAAAATGTGCAGTCCTTTTCATATTAACTGTTGCGCTAATTTAACCTTAATATAAAAAAGTGTTTGTTTTAGAAGGTGATTCATTTATTTTGTTGTATTTTTAATAATTGGTAGATTAATTAAAAATATAGAAAAAAATGGAGGTAAATTCACATGTTTAACAATTGGAAAAAAACACTAATGGCTGGAGTGATCAGCTTATCCTTGCTAGGTACAGGGTACGTCGGTCACGATCTGATCTCCTCGCAAAACGTCTCGGCTGAACCGGCATCAGAAAAGGCCCCAGGGCATTTGAAAAAAGTCGAGGCTTCCCAGCTTGATGAAATAATCAAACGTGGATACATTCGGGTAGGAATGACCGGCGACTACAAACCTTTTACCTATTTGAATCCGGAAACAAATGAGTATGAAGGCTTTGACGTGGACGCTGTCAGAGAACTTGGCAAAGACCTTGGTGTGAAGGTGGAATTTGTCGCTACCACATGGCCTGCGATGTTGAATGACCTGGAAGCGGACAAATTCGATATCGCAGTGGGCGGTGTGACTCGCAATACAACGAGACAAAAAAGCGCTTATGTATCCCAAGGTTACCTTTCATTCGGTAAGGTGCCTTTAATTCGCAAAGAAGATAAAGACAAGTATCTTACCATTGAGGATATTAACAAGCCATCTGTACGCATCGGCGTAAATCCAGGCGGAACAAACGAAGAATTTGTCCGTCAGTATCTAAGTAAAGCTAACGTAACCGTTGTAGAAAACAACCTTGATATCCCACATCTTGTTGCAGATGGTACGTATGATGTCATGATCACTGACACAGTAGAAGCAATGCTGTATGCAAAAGCTGATCCCAGACTGTATGCGGCTCAAACTGACAAACCATTCACAAACAGTGAAAAAGGTTATATGATCCCGAGAGGTGATTTCATTTATGCAAGCTACTTGGAAATGTGGATGGATGAAATGAAGGTACAGGGAAAATTTGATGCCCTCTACAAAAAGTGGATGGAATAGAATATAGAGGTGTGTGGTCAGTTTTTAGGGTAGATTTTTTTGTAAAAATAAAAACAGAAGAGTAAGTTACTTCTCCTTTTTCTTCAGGAAGTATAGGGACGGGTTAAAGGAAAAAGGAACAATTCTATCTATTAAGAAATAAATAGAAAAAATTTGTTTCGGATTATTTCGACTGTAAAAGAAAGATGAAGGAGGAGTACTCATAGAAAAAATACCTGTTAAAACTTTAAAGAAGATAGAAGAGGACATTAAAAATAATGATTTAGGAAAAGCAAGAGATAGAATACACGGGTTAATTATCACCTTTCCAGATGAATTAGAACTCCGTAAAAAGTTAGGCGATATTTATTTTGCATTAAAATATCCCTCGATGGCCGGTCGATATTGGTATCTAGAAAAGAATAAGACACCTGAAATGGTAGATGCGTGCATTCAGTTCGAAAAATCCATGGGTAACGATCCTAATAGAATTGCCAGAGTTCTAAAGTTTAAAGGAGATAGTGAAATTATAAAAGGACTGCAAGATCAGGCAATATCTCCTATACAAAATAAAGTTAAAGAAAAATTGACGGAAGAACCTGATGAGACATTGGAGGATAAGTTAGTTACTATTGGGTGTATCACGATATTAATATTAATCATTTTCTTTACATTAATCGGAATTTACACTCTCTTTAGCTGGATTTTTTGACCCCTGGAATCGTTCTTCAAGAAAGATATTTATAGTAGTTGTTCTTCAGCCAACAGTCCTTTACTTCATTACCAGGAGCTGATCAGCAGCTCCCCTTTTGCAACAAACGAGGCAGGTTAGTTTAACAAACAGGATTTAATTTGCGGGTTAAAGAAAGTCAGATTAGGGGGATATTTAGATGTCAAACAATGAAAATGAAGAAATGCTTACAGGAGGGAATGTCTCTAACGTTTATCGTTCGGGAGATACTGTGCGACGGGAATTGAAGCCAGAAAGTCCTAAAGTTCATAAGCTATTAAAGCATTTGGAGAACAAAGGTTTCAGTTATGCTATGCCCCAAAGTTTTTAGGTATTGATGAAAAAGGAAGAGAGATATTATCATTTATTGAAGGAGAAGCTGGTATTCATCCTCTAAAAGAATACATGTGGTCTGATGATGTCTTAATGGAAATAGCGAAAATGCTCCGTCTTTATCATGATTCTGTCAGCGATTTTTCATTTGATTTGACTATGTTAAATCGCTGACCACTACTTTTTTTCTTTTTCTTGTAGAAATTCCCGATTTAATTCGTTAGCCTGGTCTGATTCGTTACATGAGGTCTTTTGCGGTTTGTACTGAGCGACTGTATAAGAGGAAACAAGCCCCTGTTCATTCATGATCCGGCCAATTCGCCTTCTGGAGACCATAAGGCCTCTTTTCTTTAATCTTAATCTTACGTGTTCCGTACGCCTTACGGTTTTTATTAAAAATGTCTAAAATAGCGTTTGTGACATCGTCTTCTGAGGTTTGTTCTTTTGCTTATTAGTAGTAATAGGTGCTTCGTGAAAGCTCTAGGACGCCACACATTGCTGATACCGAGTATTTATCTTTGTTCCGTTTGATGACATTTACTTTCGTCCTACTATCAGCGCGGCTTGCTTTAAAATATCATTCTCCATCTGTAACTTCTTCAGTTCTTTTCGTAGTTTAATAAGTTCTTGTTCCTCAAGAGAACGGTTATCTTTTTCTTTAAAAGAACCTGTGTTTTCACTCTGTTGTATATACCGGTCTAAAGAAGAAGGAGTAAGTTCATATTCTTCAAGAGCCTTACGGTTTTTCCCATTTAGATAGAGTCTCTGTCCAGATAAGTGTAGAAGATTCAGGGCAGGATTTACATTTTGTAGGTAAAGGGAGTCGATTGAATGGGATATGTTCGTGAAAAATTAATGATCACGACAGAAAGGCTCGTCCTTAGATTATTTCAAACATCCGATGCGACAGCGGTTGCGACGCTTTGCAATAACTATAATATTTCAAACATACATTGTATCTGCCTTATCCGTATAGTTTAAACGATGCATTGTCGTGGATGGAGCACCATTACGATAATTTTATGGCGGATAAATCGTATGAGTTCGCGGTAACAGACAAAGAAACTGGCGAATTATTTGGAGCAATTGCGTTATCGAACAATAAACGTTTTAACCATGGAGAAATAGCCTATTGGACTGACGAGCCATATTGGGGAAATGGCTATGTGACAGAGGCAGCGCAGTCGATTTTACAATTTACTTTTGAAGAAAAGAAACTGCACAAAGTGTTTGCGCGATATTTTCCATCGAAACTTGCTTCGGGGAAAGTTATGGAGAAGATTGGTATGAAAAAAGAGGGAATTTTAAATGAACATGTCATAAAAGACAGTAAATATGTAGATTTAGTATATTACGGAATTATTAATGAAAATGATGAATAATTAACATGCGAAATTAAGAAGTGGGGGCGATTATTACTTATTCTCCATTCGAAAAAATAAGAGTATTCGAGTTTCATTTCGAATACACTATTAATTGAAGAAAATCAACTAAATTGGAAGGTGCCTGGCACTTCTTTTCTTGGGACTGACCCAAATGTCGCTAACTCTCCTAAAACCTTACGGCATGTCCGTGCATCATGCCCGCAAAGCTTCCGTGTCAAACCGGCTATCATTATACCTATTATAATGCATATTCATTAACTAGCTAGCTAAGATTCTACTTTTTATAATTAGTTTAAATTAGCTACAAAAAAAGTATAGAAAATCCGATAAATTTAGAGGTGTTTTTAATTTCATCACCATGTCAAGTGGTGAATTGTACCTACCATAAGATAGCATCTGGGTTTTTCTTAATAGTTTTTATAAAATTATAATAATTCCGATTATTCTTGTGAATTAACTTTTATTAATCTATAATAAAGTCGATGGAAAAAAATGGGGGGTATCGATATTGAAGAAAAAGTTTATTGTTCCTGCAGTTCTATCGTCAGCGTTGTTGGTAGGTTCTATCCCAGCCGGTAATGTATTTGCGAAGCCGGTTGATTTGAAGGTGGCTAGTAGTGTACAAGCTTCTAAAAAGTGGAATGAGAAGGCAAGCGTTCCTGTTTTTGTGAAGGAGCGATTTGCTGAGAAATTCTCTTCTAGCAACCCGTCCAATGCACTAAATTATTTAAAGAAAAACGAAGGTAAAACCGGAATTAAAAATCCAGATAAAAACCTAAAAGTAAAAGATTCACAAAAAGATAAACTCGGTATGACCCACGTTCGCTTTAATCAATCAATAAATGGAGTGAACGTAGAAGGATCCGAAGTTATTGTTCATTTTAATACGAATAATGAAGTCGTATCCGTCAACGGAAGAGTAAATCAGGCGATTGCCGATGATGATGCGGTGGACACGACTGCCTCCTTAAGCAGTGATGCAGCACTAAAGCAGGCACTATCATCTGTCAATGCCCCTGAAGAGCTAACGTATAAGCCAGCTTCTGAGCTTGTAGTCTATCCTTTTAAAGGAGAGAATCATACAGCTTATAAAGTGAATGTTAACTTCATGGGGGATGAGCCTGGCAACTGGTTTGTCTTTGTGGATGCAAACACGGGAGAAATCATCGATAAGTATAATGGTTTAATGCATGCTGATGAAATGAAAACACAAAAAGGTGCTGGAAAAGGGGTACATGGTGCTCACAGGGAATTACATATTACCCAAGTGAAGGAACCTAAATCTGGAACTCAGTTTGCGTTAGCTGATTACTCTCATAATGGTCTTGATGGAATACTTACGTATGATGCTAAAAATGATAATAGTTCCAGTAATGATACTCTATATGTGGGGAATTCTGCTGCATTTATCGGAGACTATGATCGGGCTCTTGTCGATGCACACTATAATTCGGAAAAGGTATATGATTATTACCTTAATGAGCATGGCCGAAATTCTCTTGACGGTGAAGGAATGGCAATCATTTCTAAGGTCCACTATGGCAATAATTACAACAATGCATCCTGGAATGGGCGTTGGATGACCTATGGGGATGGTGACGGTGAGTTCTTTATTTCACTATCAGCCGGTCTTGACGTTGCTGCCCACGAAATGACTCATGGCGTCATCACTCATACAGCAAATTTAGTTTACCGCAATCAATCTGGAGCACTAAACGAATCATTTGCTGACGTCTTTGGTGCACTTGTTGACGACGATGATTGGGAAATGGGTGAGGATATTATGGCACCAGCTGCTAAAGCTGACGGTGTAACGAGATTGCGCAGCTTGAGTAATCCAAACAGTGTTGTAGTAAGTAATGCGGAAAGAGCTGCATATGGCAGTGGAGTCTATCCCGCTCATATGGATGAATTTTATCACATGCCAACTTCGGTAGATGGCGGCGGTGTCCATGTTAACTCCTCGATTACAAACCACGCTGCATACTTGATTGGTCAAGAAATTGGAAGGCACAAGTTAGGACAAATCTACTATCGTGCAATAAGCGTTTATTTAACGCCAAATTCCGATTTTAGTGACGCTCGTAAGGCTATTGTTCAGTCTGCAATTGATATTTATGGTGAAGGCAGCAAGGAAGAGGCTGCAGCTGCTGCCGGATTTGATTCGGTGGGAATTTACTAAGTATATAATTGGATCCGCCCGCAGGAATCAATATTTTTAGCGGATTTTAGAAGAATGTTGAAGTGCGTTTTATGTTCCCCCCAGAATAAGAGTTTGGGGGATTTTTTGTTATGGTCTCGCCAGCAGCCCATGTGTTGCCAAATACACTCTGGACACGTGGAGTGCTGTTCACTACTTGTAAGGAAAGATAAATAAGAGATGTAACAGTGATTAAAGAGCCTTTTGTAAGGCTCTTTAATTTTATTAAGTATAGAGGGTTTTAAATAGATTGCTTATATTAACAATACATAGATAAATACTGACCTCTATGCTGCCAGAGATGGACATTGTTTCGGGTTATAACAGATTCAGTTTGAGAATTCCATTTCTGGTTGTGGTGGTTAAACCATTGCAATAATACACCCTAATCGCATCGCTAATTCGTTGTCTTTGAACTACAGTAAATCGGTTATCAACATCAAAATAAACAAATGGAGGTAAATTCGTGATGCCGTCTGATTGAGGAACAGGAATTTGCATCTCCGTATAGGTTAAACTAACTGACCAAGGCAATCCTGCCTTTCTTGACCTAACAATTAGGGGGCAGTTCAATTTAAGTCTTGTTTTTCTAAAATGATTTTCTTGACTTTTGCAAATCCAAAATATCCAGTTTAGATACGAATTAAACTTCTAATACTAAAGATAACTTTTATTCAGTTAGGACATTTGATAAAAGTTGGAATTTTTATAAGAGGTGATGCGAAATTGGAAACATTTTACCATACATTCTTGATTTTTGTTGTAGGATATTTATTTTTAAGGTTGAGTGGAAAAAAAGCAGTAGCTCAAATGCACTCTTTCGATTTATTATATATCCTTGTCCTTACCAATATCATCAGTACCCCAGTAGAGGTTAATAATTTGGGAAAGGCTATTACCTATGCTGGAATCACAGTAATTTTATATAAAATTTTTATACGTTTATCCTTACATAATAAATTAAGATGGATCTTATATGAAAGTCCAACGGTATTAATTCAAAACGGGGATATTGATAAAAAGGGGTTGAAAAAGGTGCGTATGCCAATAAATGAATTATTGGCACATTTAAGAGTAAAAGGGTTTACCGATACTCAAAACATTGCCATTGCAGTGATGGAGGAAACAGGAAGTATTAGTATTATTCCCAAGTCGGACTACCGACCAGTTCAACCTAATGATATAAATTTAAGTATCAAGAAAGAATATCTTCCTATCCCACTCATACTGGACAGTCAAATTGTTTACCATAATTTAAAATATCTACAATTAAACCAAAGTTGGCTAATTAACGAGCTCGAAAAAATGGGTGAAAAAATAGAGAATATTACATTAGCAACTTTTTTAGAAGATGGAAAGTTATTTATAGATAATAATGAAATTAAGGAACATAAAAGCGATCCTTATTACTACAAGCCAGGGAGAGATAATTAATTACAGGGAAGCCTTAATAAAGTAAAGTATTTGGAACAGTTGAATTACTTTACTTGTTTCCTGGAGCTGGCTGGTCAACGCCCTTCACCAGATGGCGATGTCCATTGGCCTCTGTTGTATAAAAATCATAATAATGAACATGCATTCCATTTCCTACAGGAATAGCGGGGTCGGAGTATGCCTGGTAATAGTAAGTATGGCCATCTTCATAGACAACATATCGTTCCGTGTAATGCACATGGTTATCATCTTTACTCATAACAGGAGGAGAAGTTACATCTAAACACTAATGAACATGGCCAGCATCAACAGATGTATAGTCAACAAATCCATGATTATGGTTTGGCACAAATCCTTTGAATAAAATCATCCTTTCCTACCATCTATCCACTGAGGGCGCTCCTCTTCAGTATGGTCGCCAAGAACTCCGCCTTTAAAGCACTGCATGCATACTACACGTTTTATAGTCTTGTATCATTTGAAGCACGGATTAGTCGGCAAAGCAACTAAATTACGGGCAAGGACCCTGTGGGGCAGCATGGCTGACATCCACCTCATGGAAAGGTTGGACGAAGGAATTTGAGAGCGAAGACTCTGTGAGGCATGGGAGGGTTGACCTCCATGAGAAATGTGGACATCCACCAGTGCAATCATAATTTAACTCATTCGCCAATTTATGTAAGTGAGTGGCTCATGACTATAAGTTCTTTTGCTTCATATTTCTAAATTTATCCTTATTAGAAAAATCGAACCGGATAAAATAGGCATAAACCTAATATAACTTACTATGAAATACTGAGAAAAACGAAGAAAACGGGAGTTTTTGCTTTCTTCATTGAGGGAGGTTAGTTCCACAAGAAAGTTTGTAGCACGGGAGAGATAAATGATAAAAACAAAGGAAAAACCGTTCAGTTTTCTGAACGGAAACACTCCGGTTTTTTATAGCAAAGTCCACTAAAAATAAGCCAGTTGATTTTAGAAAACCTTCTGGAATTTTTTGCGTAATCTATTAGATATACAAGAGTTAGAAACCATAATATGTACATTTTATAAATGATTAACTTTCTACATTTATCCTCCTTTGGTGAAGCAAAGAGAATTGTTTCGCTAGAAAAGTCGGAGTATATGGCATATCATTTTGAAGCCACGAAACGATTGTGCCTATTAAAGCTGAAGTTTCATACCATATCAAAATGTCTTCCTTTACAATTTCAGTTAGAATGTGGGATGACCTTCCGCTTTCCTCTATCTTAGTAACTATCCTTTCCCTTAAAAACATTGTTAGACGTTCTCTAAAGATAGGGACTTTCTTAGAAGCCAGAAGGTTCTTATAAAAATTCGAATGTTCAGCTATATGCTCAAGTAAATTTTCGACTATTTTCCAACTATTCTCCTCAGAGGATGTCTGGTCCGTTGGTGTATTACAAAAAATAGTTGAAATGTCTTCAATCATATCGTCTGCCATCTTTTCCAACATATCTGGAATATCACGATAATGTAGATAAAAGGTAACACGATTGATGGTTGCTCTCTCTGCCAATCGATTAACCGTTATTTTTTGCACATCCATTTCCTCAAGTAGTTCAACAAATGCATTTTTAATTAATTGTCTTGTACGGAGTATGCGAGGGTCTGTGTGAAGCTTTTTCTTTTCCATCAGTCTCTTTCCTTTCTTATCAAATAGTAAGCTACACTTCATAGTGTTACGTCGTATTTCTTCTCGATAAACAACATAAACCTTATTTTTGTAAATTAATATACACTTTTTGGAATTTTGTAGCTTGAAAACATTTTAAATTGTACTTATAATCTCATTTATACATTGTAAATTATACAACACAGTGTAAATTTAATCCACGATAGATCGAGAGGATGTATGAAATTGAGTAAGAATTCAACAATCAAAAATTCTATCAAAAAGGGACCAATCATGTTTGTGTTGATAATAGGTGCTTTCCTTGCCACGTTTAATCAAACAATCATGAGCGTTGCCATTCCGGAATTAATGAATGATTTTAATATTAAAGCTTCAACAGCTCAGTGGCTTACAACAGGTTATATGTTGGTGAATGGCGTTTTAATTCCTATTACAGCCTTTTTAATCCAGAGATTTTCCACTCGTCAATTGTTCCAAACTTCGATGATTATTTTTCTAGCCGGAACGATTGTTTCTGCAGTCGCATCCAATTTCCCTGTACTTCTGACTGGGCGGCTGATTCAAGCAGCCGGTGCTGGCATTATTATGCCTTTACTCATGAATGTTGTGTTATCCCTTTTCCCGCCAGAGAAGAGAGGATCTGCTATGGGTTACGTCGGGTTAGCGATTATTTTTGCGCCTGCAATTGGACCAACACTTACCGGCTATGTTCTTGAGACATTTCCTTGGCAAGCCATGTTTTATGGCATGATTCCATTTACAATTATTGTTATCATCTGCGGTTTTATTTATCTGAAAAATGTATCAGAACCTGTTCATTCCAAGGTAGACTTTATTAGTGTATCCCTTTCAACCATCGGATTTGGTGCTTTAATGTACGGCTTCAGCGAAGCAGGCAATGCTGGTTGGTCAAGTACAGAGGTAGTTGTTTCTCTAGTTATAGGAATCCTGGCCCTTGTCCTGTTTACTTGGCGGCAGCTGATCTCCAAAAATCCGCTACTGAATCTCCGAGCATTTAAATACAATATGTTCACCTTGACTACCCTTATAAGTATAGGTGTTACCATGATGATGTATGCAGATATGATGCTGCTTCCTCTGTACCTTCAAAATGCCCGCGGTTTTACTGCATTGGAGTCAGGAATACTGATGCTTCCAGGGGCACTCCTAATGGGGTTACTAAGTCCTGTAGTTGGAAAGCTCTTCGACCGATTTGGAGCCAAATGGCTTACTATTATTGGTATAGCAATTATTATCATCTCAACCTTTGGCTTTATAGATTTGACGGACTCGACCAGCTACACGTTTCTCATTGTGATGTCTACAGTTCGTCGTATTGGGATGGCTATGTTCCTTATGCCTGTACAGACTGCAGGTTTAAATCAATTACCATCCAGTCTTTATGCACATGGTACAGCTATTTCCAACACTATCAGACAAGTAGCTGGCGCAATAGGTACTGCACTACTTGTGACAGTAATGACAAACAGTACAAGTAATCATCTTCAGGACTTAGCCACGGGAGGAGCACGGGGTGAAACACAACAACATATGGTTATGGAAGCTTCTATCCAGGGGATAAATGACGCATATTTTGTTATTCTTATCATCGGAATTTTTAGTTTATTGCTTTCCTTCTTTATCAAACGTGTTAAGAACGCTTCCGAAGGAAGGCAACATAATTTTAAAGAAGCCAGTAAGAATTTAAGAGGCAAATCCACAATATAAAATATGTATAGAGGAAATGGGATGTTATTTAAAACTTAAAGATTATCATCCTGATAGTTTTTAAAAGGTATTTTTAGGTCAACAAATAATTCCTTGGACAATATTTAAACAAACAGATGACTCCCGTAAAGGGCACAATGAGAAAGGAAGGTTGTCATGAATAATTCAGATCGAAACTTACCAGAGAAATCCATATTGGACGTGTTTAGTGGTGAAAGTGGTGAAAGCCCATTTCCGATATTCGCTAAGATGCGGACAATGGGAGCCGTTATTCCTATCCCGTCTCCGATTAGTGGGATGGATGGCCAAGCATGGATGGTTACGCGTATGGAAGAAGCAATGCAGGTGTTAAAAGATCATGCCCGCTTTACTGTAGACGGGGGCTCCATCAATGGTAATAGTGATATCAGGCAAAAAAATGCTGATCCATCTGCTCCCCCTACCTTCCTTAACGCAAAATCCATGCTTTCTGTCGATGAACCCGATCATCGACGGTTGCGCAGGTTGGTGTCCAAAGCCTTTACGCCCAAATATATGGAAAGCTTACGCCCTTGCGTCCAGGAAATTGCTGACGAATTACTTGACCAGGTACAAGATAAAGGCGAGATGGACCTTGTCAAGGACTATGCCTATCCCTTACCAATCAACGTCATTTCTCACATGCTTGGGGTGCCTCAAACAGATCAGGTTCGGATTCGGGGCTGGTCTGAGGCCATCGCGCACGGACTGGGCCTAGGAAGACAAGACCCGGGGGTAGCAGAGCGGATACGAGACTTCGGGGAATACATCGTGCAGCTTGTCGCCGACAAACGTCAGCATCCTGCAGATGACTTGATTAGTCAGTTGGTTGCCATCGAAGAGGAGGGAGATCGACTCGACGAAGCGGAACTAATCTCGATGATCTCGCTATTGATCTTTGCCGGTCATGAGACAACCTCGAATCTGATTGCTACGGGCACTTTGATGTTGCTGGATCATCCTGAGCAACTGGAAATGGCAAAAGCCGACCACAGTCTCGTTCCTGCAGCTGTGGAAGAACTACTGCGCTTCAATGGGCCTGCCACAATCGCGGGACCACGTTTTGCCACTGAAGATATCGAGCTAGCAGGGCAACAAATCAAAAAGGGAGATATGGTTATTCCCGTATTAAAATCAACGAATCGGGATGAGCTCCAGTTTACGGATCCAGAGGGGCTGGACATTACGCGCACAATCAAACGTCATCTCGCCTTTGGACATGGCATTCATATGTGTTTGGGGGCGCCACTAGCCCGTGTGGAAGGAGACGTTGCGTTTTCCACCCTGTTGAGACGCATGCCCAACCTACGCCTCAGCGTCCCTCGGGAGAACGTCAACTGGCACTTCATGCTGAGTTCACAGGGGTTAACATCCCTGCCCGTCGCTTTTTAGTGGAGAGAAAGAACTCCCTACTTGACGGGTGTAAGTTCAAAAGCCAACCTTTCAAATTTTCACTGAAAGCCAAAACTAAAGTACTGATAAAGAGCTGCTCAAATGATGGGCGGCTTTTTTTATGGCCTGATTTCAAAAGCGGGGATACAGATACCAAAAGGTACAGTTATTGTTGGGTAATTTATTCTATATATAAGTAAACAACAAGTAGCCCCAAATACGTTTACGATTAGAGTATTTAGGTCCCATTAAAAAAAGATGTATAGACTTTTTGCAGTTTAAAAATCGTCTTTTAACCTATTCATTTTTTTTAATGGAGACTAGGAAGGTCAATGTGGTTATTCTGAGGGTTCACTTCTTTGCAGACCCTGAGGTTCCATAATTGTTAATCGTTAATTTTACATTGTAGTTGACCGGGGTTTCACTGAATGTTTGGTCCCAATCCTTTTTGACCTTCTTCCATACTTTTGGGTTCTCAATTCTCAATTGATTTCCGAAGCCAGCAACGTCCACTTGGTATTCTTTTTGCATTTTTTCTACTACATTCCTTACCAAGCGTTTCACTTCTTCCTCAGATGATTTTTCCACTTTTTTTAGAAAATCATTGTTAAATGGATTTCCCGAAACCACCCAATTTTCAGATAGCCTTCCCTCTGATTCAATGTTTACATCAAAAGAGATGTTGTTTCCATTAACTCGAGGTTTAATTCTGCTTTTCATGGACTCTATCTCATACACAATCTGCTGACCAGTCTCTTTATCATAGCTTTTCACTACACCGCCTTTTCCCTTGCCTGTAATCCACGTTACGCCTTCTAGTTCTTCCTCATTCAAAAAGCCAGTCATTTTGTGTGTCTTTCCATTGATCACAGCAGCTCCAACAAATTTGACTTCCCCATTCACTGATAGTACATTTTGCAACAGAAAACTAGATCCTGATTTGATCTTGCTTTCTACTTTAATAAGCGACATAGGAGGCAAAATCCTCGCTGTTCGATAGGTATTTTCTACAATGCCAACCAGACGAAACGCTGGAATTTCTCCTGCTGTCTTTGTTTCCAGTGTCTCATTTGCTTTTCCTATACTAATGAGCACAATACAGCTTGGTCTAATTTCATTATCACGAAGAACTTGATCAAGTAAATTTCCCAATTTAAACGATTTTGCAAGATCTTCACCTATTACAATCACTTTCATATGAGTACTTGTTATGGGATTTTCAATTTTTAATGAGAGTTCACGAATCATCTGATGGACGGAATCTCCAGTTTCGGAAATATTCATATAAGATTTTTGTTGTGGTCCGGCTTGTTTAGTTGTTGAACTTGCAACTTCTGGAGTGATAAATTGATAGGTTGAAGTAATCAGGTCTTCTTTTGAATAATATCCTTCCTTTTGTCCATTTAACTCTTTCTCAATGATGGACTCCTTGCCTTTATCGAATGCCAAACCTATACCTAAACTTTGCTCTTCAATTTCACGAGTGCTCCAACATCCTGTAAGAGATAAGAACAAGAGAACGGAGAGTGAAACGAAGAGGGGCCGTATATTGATTTGTGATTTTTTCATACTTTCCTCTTTTACTCTTGAGATAATAAGCAGGGGTAGCGGGAATAAACCGAATAACAACAATGAGCCATTGCCGACGGAATCTCCAAGTTTTAAAAGGTCATTGATATTTTTCGGTATCATGGCAATCATATAAAATCGGAAGCAAACTATAGATACTTGTGTGAATCCTCTTTTTCGAAAGTAATAAATCAACATGATTTATAATGTGCTGCTTCAAAGAATAGTATGCATGAAGTAATAGATATGAATAATTTACAAAAAATCTCACGTTATTACACACTATTCGAGATGAAAAAAACCTAAATTTAGCCTTGCTTTTACTCTTTTTAAAACTTGCGTTAAAGCATATAAAAAACCACTCTCAGAGTGGTTTTTTAATCTCGCATTGCTCCTGCCTCTCGGGAAGTCATTGCACCTTGTCCTTCGCTTACATCTTTTTGGATTTCTTGTTTTACTTTTTGTGCATCAGTTCCTGAAAATCCTGGTTTCATAATTGAACCCGAATTCTTTTTAGCTTGTTGATCCTGTTGCATACAAGTCCTCCTTATTCCATTGTTTAACACTCTTATTATTCACGAATGGTACTCAGTATATCCAGAGGATTTGAGCGGATATTAATACTAAAGGGGAAGGTTAGTTCCATAAACGTAGCAACAGTGTTATGAATGAATTTGATACCCGGTGTTTTTTTTATCACACAAAAAAACGCTCTCCTTTCCAGCGTTTTTCCCATAATACATGCTCTATTCTACTTTTCTTTTGTTTAAAAGCCATTTTACCCCTAAAGATAAAATGAACAATCCACCAGCAGCAAGTGACACAGACGAGATTAATTCCTGTCCTGTCAATGAAAGGGCTTTTGCCAATTCGACTGAATATGATAGGGACGAGGCTGTCATTAGTTTTGATAGTGAAGCAATCAGGATAAATCTGCTGAAAGATACTCCGCCTATCCCCGATCCGAGGCATATGATTTCATCTGGGAGAATCGGGATAACGAACAGAAGGAAAAGGATAGCCGTTTCATTTTTTTGCACATATTTCTGGTAGCTTTGCAAGTGCTTTTCTTTTACTAATCTTAATGCAAGCTTTTGCCCACCAATCCTTGCTATAAGGAACATGACTGCTATTCCGGAAATAGTTCCGAAAAAACTTAGATAAGTTGCGGTGAATGAGCCAAAAACTGCACTGCCTGCAGGAACCGTTAAAGCTTCAGGTAAGGGCAATACGATTGGCTGAAGGAAACAAATAAGGAGGAAAAGGAGTTTACTTAAGAAGGGGTTTCCTCCTAAAACGCTCCCAATACCGATCCCGTCTGTCAGAATCAAAAACTTTGTTGTATAAAAAATCAGACAGACAATAATCAAAAAAATGCTCAAGTACACTAGTGCGAGGCGTGTAAGTTTTAAATAGTTATCTTTTTTCATGATTATCAAAACAAGATTATTAGACAGAATGCTTATTAAAATGACTGTAAATATAACTTTATATATTGTCAGCAGCGATGGCAAAAACACAAAAATGCACATGGCTACAAAAGCGCCCATCAATAAATGCGTCCACAGCTCAGGTTTCTTTCCAAGAATCACAGTATTCTTTCTCCCTTTAAGTGAATTTTATTTGTATGATTAAGTGTACTGACAAAGCCAACTTAAGAAAACAGAACTGGGGTTTAATTGAAAGTAAGACCTGAGGTTTAGAATCCCTACTAGGACACGGGCGAGTTTTCCACATAGTTTCATGATAGATTTCATTTTCTTAATCTTCTTCACATTGACATTGTTGGAGTGTAGGACTTTAAACTCAGGGTTATTCATCACCAGACTCTTGGTCGCAAGGAAGGTTAACGCCGCAGTAGTGATCTTCCATGTTTGGAAAGGACAATTTGGCTTTTTCACATCCCGGAGCTTGCCTCAGCGAGATGCAATCGTGCATGACGAAGGAGCGCAAAGCCGAAAAATAACGAACTACAGGAATGCTATAGGGGCAGGATAGTTCAACAAGGAATTAGAATGAGACTTCATCCTGGAACTAGCAAGGAGTAAGAGGTGTTATAGGAATGGTTGTGGTTTTAACTAACATATTGCTACTTGGGGATTTGAACGTAAAGTTCAAAAAGACGAAAGGGATATATCTTTATTTGCAACCCTTTGTCTTACGTTAGTTGACTTTTCTATTGTTCATTTCTTTTCATCCAGACGTTATATTAACGGAGTCCATACACAAAAAGCCTTAGATTCTATTGAATTCAAGGCTTTTCGAAATATAACCTTATTTCCGCTTGACTTTTTTATTCCATTACTGGAACCTATTCCCACACTTGATAAAGTATAGTATCATGAATAGGTATTACAAACAAGGAGGGGATATGACCAAAAGCCATGCAAGCTAATGTCAATCCATTTCAAAAAGTACTAATTTCGAAAGTACACGAAAAGATTGACTTCAATCAGATCGCTTACTGACGAAAAAAGAAAACGCTATCTTCAGAACTATTTACGACAATTTATTCATTGGATCGATCACACTCCTGTTCTAGTTTAACAAAAGGAGATTATCAGTTTTAGATAAACTTCTTTTAAGTTTCATACATGATATAAAAGGTATTAGATGGGGAATTGTTACAAAAACAGAAAATGAATCATCGGAACAATAGGATTATTATGCTTGAAGTCCGCAACATGAAACGTGAATAAATAGGCTAAGGGGTTCATCCGTATTATTAGAGAATAGGATATATACCGGAATATTTTTTGGAGGTAGAAAAATGGCAAAAATTACTGTAGGAACTGAAAATGACACACCGATTGAACTATATTATGAGGATCATGGTACAGGGAAGCCGGTAGTATTAATTCACGGTTGGCCATTAAGTGGCCGATCTTGGGAATATCAAGTTCCTGCTCTCGTTGAGGCTGGATACAGAGTCATAACTTATGACCGTCGAGGGTTCGGGAACTCTTCTCAGCCATGGAACGGTTACGATTATGACACATTCGCTACTGATTTACACCTGTTACTAGAGCATTTGGATCTCCAAAATGTGACACTGGTCGGATTTTCAATGGGGGGTGGAGAAGTAGCCCGCTATATCGGAACTTACGGAACAAATAGAGTAGAGAAGGCTGTATTTGCAGGAGCTGTACCACCTTTTCTTTACAAGTCAGCAGAACATCCTGAGGGAGCATTTGATGATGCAGTCATTCAAGGATTAGAAAATGGAGTGAAAAATGATCGCCTAGCATTTCTTGATGAGTTTACGAGAGGATTTTTTGCTGCTGGAGATCGAACTGACTTAGTCAGTGAACCATTCCGACTTTACAATTGGGATATTGCAGCAGGTGCATCGCCTAAAGGGACACTAGATTGTATTTCTGCTTTCAGCAAAACGGATTTCAGAGGGGATTTAGCCAAGTTTAATATACCTACCCTTGTTCTTCATAGTGATTCAGATGCAATTGTTCCATTTGAATATAGTGGGAAGCTGACACATGAAGCAATTCCTGATTCAAAGGTAACTTTAATAAAGGGTGGTCCACATGGGTTCAATGCAACACATGCCAAAGAATTTAATGAAGCACTGCTAACATTTTTAAAGGGCTGATTACAAATGAACGAAAATTGTTGCAAACTGATCGATAAAAAACGTTTTTTTTGATGAAATCAACAATGAATATAAAAGAGCCACTTTATTAATGGGTGCGTTTGTTTATTAAGGAAGACAAAAAAGGTCAGCATTTTTTATAAAAGAACAAACCAATTTAATAGTAATATAAGGGCATGTTTTGATAATCTTTTTTCAAAACATGCCCTTTCTATTTATTCATTTATCTTCTTGTATTGATTTGATCAAACTTATTTTCAAAGCTACATAATAAATTTTCCTTTCAATCTACTTATCTAATTCATTTATTATACAACTTAAATTTTACAAACAAAATCCACTTAAAATAGCATTTTTAATTGTCTACTATGAGTGTACTCAAAATTCACATTTTTAAATGGGTGTTATTGTAACATTGTGTTAATAACTAATGGATTGGTTTATTTATTAAAGTTATTTCCCCGAATTAATTCAACGCATTATACAATAAATATAATTAATTCCAAAATATTCTAAATTAATATTGTTTTTTCGTTTTTAAAATTGTAACTTTTTGGATTCTTATTCGATTAATAAATGAACATAAAAAAAGGAGGGGTATTATTGCTTGATAAAGGTAAGTTAGACGAAAGTATCGAGATAATATATAACAGGTATTATCGTGATGTCTATAAGTTCTTAATTTGTTTTACTGGAAATCAAAACGATGCTGAAGACTTAACCCAAGATGTTTTTATACGGTTACTCATATCTCAATCTAAATTTAACAGGCAATGTACATTAAAAACGTGGATTCTTTCTATAGCAAAACACGTAGCAATTGATCATCACAGAAAAAAAAGGTTTTATTCTGTATTTAAAGAAAGCTTTTTTAAACAACTTGTTTCAAATCGAAAAATTCCTGATGAGATTCTACAAGATAATGAACGTACAAAAATATTGCAACAGGCTATACAGTCATTAAAACCTATGTATAGAAGCATCGTTATTCTAAGGGGTATAAATGAATTTTCCATTAAGGAAACCGCAGTAATATTGGAGTGTAATGAAACAAAAGTCAAGGTTGATTACCATAGAGCATTAAAAGTATTAAGAAAGAAACTTACTGTTTCCATAGAGGAGGTTTTCGAGAATGCAAAATGATAATGAAATTTTTGGAGAGATTAAACACTCCCCCGATTTAAATCCAAGATCAGAATTTGTAGATGATACAAGACAACTACTAATTAAAAAAGCTAACCATATAAGCAAAGTAAGTAAAATAAAGAAACTTTCTTATTATTGGTCCGTAGCTATTGCTACAGTGGCAATAGCTGCGTGGACTTTTCTTTTTGGAGGAAATCAGTATATTGTAAAATCTTATCATACTGTAATGTCAGCCATTCCTAAAAATAATGAGGAAAGCATGACTGCTTCAAATAAAAATCCTTCTGTATTTATTTACCACACCCATACCACGGAATCCTTTACACCGTTACTTGAAAATAAAAACATAGATGAAGCATACGATGAGAATAAAAATATTACGATGGTAGGTGCAGAACTAACTAGTGAATTAAAGAAAAAAAATATTAATGTATTGCACAGCACCACGGATTTTCACAGAATACTTCGTAACCGTGATTTAGATTACTCAAAAATATACGATATTTCAGGGAAAGAAGTACAAACTGTTCTTGATAAAAGTAAGAATTTAAAATTAATTATAGATATTCACAGAGATACTCAACTAAAAGATGCTACAACCATTAGAATAGATGGAAAAGACGTAGCCAGTGTGTCTTTTGTTGTCTCGGAAAACAGTCCTAATTTTAAAGAAAACCGAAAAATCGCAAATCTCTTTCATCAAAAATTAGAAAAGAAGTATCCTGGACTTTCTAGGGGAGTCTTACTGAAAGAATCACAAACAAAAAATCCTTATAAACAAAAATTTTATAATCAAGACTTATTTGCGAACTCACTTCTCCTTCAAATTGGAGGGGTAGAAAATACAATTGACGAAGAAAATAGGAGCGTTGAATTACTAGCAGAAATTATAGATGAACTACTAATGGAACTTCATTAATAAAAATTAACCATAGATATAACACCCGTCCTTACCTCATATACTAAAAATTTTATCATTCAACCCTACAATAAGTCTTATTGAACGAACGGGTGCGTTAGCTAAAGATCGGAGCTGTCTTTAA